>CAZKUN010000068.1:0-38176 GCA_964555935.1 uncultured Armatimonadia bacterium
GTTATCCGCTGTCGCGCGGACATTTACGGCGTCGGGGCTAAAGCCCCTCTTACAGGGATTGGGTAGATGAGAGTGCATGGTCATGGGTTGGCGCGGCCTCAGCCCAACCGGTCCTTCAGGCACCGTACGGCGAAGCACAAGACAATCGAAGCGCACATGCCACTGGCCACCCACCACGCGGGTCGCTCGCTTTTTGATGGTACGTTGCAGCCCACCCGGTTAAGCAGTAACGCAACGACAGCCGCCACCACGGCCACCGCACCGTATGCGAGCTTCCCGAAGCGCTCCTCCCCCCAGGTACCCGCGCCGAGCGCGTAGCCGGCCAATGTAGTCGCAAAAATGGGGAAAAGCAAACTGTATTTCGGATCGTACTCAACCTGTTTCTCCATCGATACCACCCTCCTCTTCCCCATCCACCCAACCTGGCTTCCACTCGCGAAACTCCGGGACAGTAACCATTTTCCCTGCCGTTGGAAACATGGTTACTGTCCCAGGATTTCGCCCCTAGTAACTGCTCGGATCCTCAACCACGGCATAGTCGAACGTCTGCGCCATTGATGTCTTCCGGCCCTCGGTGCTCATGCCCGTCAGCTCGATCTCGAGGGCTGTGAATTGCTCGATCGCCTGCTCGTCGGCGATGGCTTGCGCTCGCTGAAGGGCCTTAAACGCCTGCTCGGCATCGACGGTGGGATCGAAGGAGACCAGCAGGGATACGATGACGGTATCGTCAGCGAAACTGACAGCGGGCTCTGCGTCGGGGAAATGCAGCAGGAGCGCGGCCGTGAGGACCTCGCCGGGCGTGGGTTGCTTGAGCTTGTCGCGATTGATGAAGAACAAGGCCGCGGCGCCAAACACGATCACCATCGCCAGCCCGGCCCCAACGATATTGTGCGCGCCTGATCGTGTCGGCTCGGTGTCAGTTGACATGTCGCCCATGTTCGCCGCCCACCCTCCCGCCCCTGCCGTCAGCCCCGCCTTCAGCCCGGACGTCGCCCCTGCCGTCGCCCCCGATATTACCCCCGCCGTAAATCCGGCACTTCAACCGCCTCGCCGCCGTGCTCGGCCGAGATGTGCGCGCAGATCCCCGGCAGCGTGTACTCGAGGCCGGTGTAGACATCAAACTCCGGCTGCGTGCCGGCGAGCGCCGCCCGCACGAAGTCGTCGATCATGTAATACTCGCTCGTCCCGTGACCGCCCGCCTTCGCCTCGGCCGGCGCGTCCGGATCGCTGAGGCTGACGGGGATGTCGATCATGCCCTTCTGCCCCGGTATCTTGGGCAGATATGCCTTCAGCCGATCGTACGGCGCGGACCGGTCCATCTCCATCGATCCCTCGGTCCCATACAGGCTGATCCAGTGGAAGCCCGGGCGCTCGACGGTGAACGCGCACATGATCTTGATGACATTGCCCTTGGCCGTCTTGAACAGCCCGACTTCCATGTCGATCGAGCCGAGTTCCGGCGCGGTCCGCGATCCCGTGTGCAGGCCCGTCGCGCTGACCACGCGGTCTTGCATCATCATCAGGATCGGCCCCAGGTCGTGCGTGCAGTAGTGAATCGGCGGCAGGTCCACGCGCCAGGTCGGCTTGCCGTCGACGCCCCCGCCCATCCCATCCGGCCGGTCCAGCAGCGGGCGCAGGTCATGCACGTACTCGCCCTCGGCATAGGTCAACTCGCCGATCTGGCCCTGCTTCACCATCTCCTGCATGGTCCGGATGTAGCTGAAGTAGCACATGTTCTCGGCGAACATGTACGTCTTCCCCGAGCGCTCGACGGCCTCCACCAGCGGCTTCGCCTCCTCCAGCGTCCACACGGCGGGCACCTCGCTGAGGACGTGCTTGCCCGCGTCCAGTGCCTGGATGCAGTGCCTGGCATGCAGCACGGGCGGAGTCGCGACTACGATGGCATCGACATCCGAATCGCACAGTTCGCCAAACTCCGCATACCCCGGCACGTCGAGCTCCGCCGCCAGCGTTTCCCGACGATCATCCACTGCGCAGACCGCTGCCACGCAGGCATCTTCCCGCCCGTTGATCAGCCCAATGAACGACGATCCACGATTCAAGCCAGCAATACCAACCTTCAGCATCCTATCACCTCATCTGCACGCGTTTCTGCTGTTGGTGTCCCGTGCCTGCGGCTCTCCTGAGCCGCTCCGTCGCCGTTCCCTGCCTTTATCCCTGGTGTCAGCCCCGACGTTCGCCCTGATCTCACCCCCGCCGTCACCCACTCGCCAGCCACTTCTTCAAGAACGGCAACGCCCCCTCAATCCGTATCTCGTGCCCGCCCTCGTGGAGGTCCATCTCGCACCTCTCCCCCACGCCGAGCTTCTCGTAATGGGCCTTCGTCCGCTCGAACTCGTCGACCACCTGCGGCCACCACGCGATGCCATCACACTTGCCGGTTTGAGGCATGTACGGTCGCGGGCATATCAGGCTCGCGAGGTCGGAGTCGCAGAATTGCGTCAGCCAGTTCGGGATGAAGATATGCTCCTCGGCCGTCGAGAGGAAGCAGCTATACCGGAAGTCATCGACCACCATCTTGTTCAGCCGATCGTTGAACCACGCGCAGTTCACCCCACACGCGATCCGCGGCTCAAGCGGCATGGTGAAGCTCGTGTACGCGCCGCCGAGGGATATGCCGTACATCCCCAGCCGCGATGTGTCGAGATCCTCCAGCGTCTCCATGTAGTCGATCAGCCGGCTGATCTTCTGTATCTCCAGACCCCACAGCGTCTTCCCGAGCATCAGGCAGAGCCGGTGGTATCTCTCTCGCGGCGGACCCTCGGTGATGTTCATCGGCGCCAGCACCGCGAAGCCCTCTTCGCAGATGCGTTGGCCGTATGCGTGGTAGATGTTGCTCGGGTCGTCATAGCCGAACACCCGCTCAGGCGAGCTGCCGATTCCATGCTGGCAGAGCACGATCGGCAGCGGTCCCTCCACTCCCTTCGGCCTCGCCAGCACGGCGCGCGCGTTCAGCCCCTCGAACATCGGCAGGATGATCCACTGGGCCGTGACCTTGTCCGTCTCAAGGAATGGTTCGCGCCGGGCCTCCAGCGGCAGCATCGGAGAATCGAACACGCCGACCGCCTCCCGGAACGCCTCGCGATTCGGCGCCACCGACGCCGCGTACGCCTCCAGCGACGAGTAATCCCGCTTCCAGTGCAGCTCCCGCCGCGGCTCATAGTCCAAGGACACTGCCCGCAGGAAATCCTCGGTCTCTTTCCGCAGCAGCCCCTGCCGATCGTTCACGCCTCGATTGATCAGCTCCGACGACGCGTCTTCGATATTCTTGTAGAATGCCATTGCCCGATTCCTCCCAGACTCTTGTAGGAGCGGCTTCAGCCGCGATGCCGTGCCGTCTTGGACCGCGAGCTTCCAGCTCGCAGGCTGTCATCCGCCCGTCGTCACGCCTCCACTCACCACCGCCCTCACCTCACCCGCCTCATCCATCACCACCAGGTCCGCATCCTTCCCCACCTCGATGCTCCCTTTCCGGTCGTCCACCCCCACCACCCTCGCCGGCGTCAAGCTCGCCATCTCCGCCACTGCCACCCACCCCTCTCCTTCTGCACATGTAACCCACTGGACCGCCGGCTTCCAGCCGGCACATGCCGTCGCCGTATTCCGTATCGCTTTCCCCATCGTCAACACGCTGCCCGCATACCGCTGCCGGTCCGCGCGATACGCCACCTCATCCGTCACCCACACGGTGTCGCCCAGGAACTCGTACTCGCCCGGCGGCATCCCCGCCGCGGGCATCGCATCGGTGATGAGCGCCACGCGCTCCGGCCGTTTATTCTTCAGCACGAGTTGCAGCAGCCTCGGCGGCAGGTGCTTCCCGTCGGCGATCACTTCCACCGTAAGTTCATCCAATAGCAGTGCCATCTCGGCCAGTCCGAGCTTCTTGTCCGCATCCACCCGATGGAACGTGCTCTGCGCGCAGTACACGTGCGTCACCAGGCTCGCGCCCGCCTCGACCGCTGCCTCCACGTGCTCCTCGCTGGCGTCCGAGTGCCCGAGCGCCGTCACGATTCCCCGCCGCGTCAGCTCCTGCGTGAACTCCACCGCACCCGGCAACTCCGGCGCCATCGCCCACACGCGGATGATGTCCCCATACGCCTCCAGCGTCGGCAGATAGTCCTCGGAGTTCGGCGGCCCGATCAGCCCCTCCGGCTGCGCGCCTCGCTCCTTCTGACTGAAGTACGGCCCCTCCACATGCGCCCCCAACACCTCGGGGGAGAGCCGTTCGGAGGGGCCGAATGGAGGACGTTCGGGGTCCCCATCCGGCCCGCGCCCCACCATCTCCCTCACCACCTCCAGAATCGCCTCCCTCTCACCTCGCCCACACGCCGCGATCGCCGGCACGATGCTCGTCGTCCCGCCCTTCAGATGCGCCCTCAACGCTCCCTCATATGCCTCCGTTGACGCCTCCTGAAACGACTGCCCGCCGCCGCCGTGACAGTGGATATCCACGAACCCCGGCAGCACCACCATCCCCGCCGCATCGATCTCATCGCCCGCAATCCGCGCCGGCTCGCCCTCCCCCACCTCGGCGATCCTTCCCTCGCGCGTTACCACATACCCGCGCGGGATCTCACGCTCCGCTAGCACGATGCGTCCTGAGTGGACTGTTAGCTCGTTCATTGGTTCTGACACCGTGCTTCCGCAGCGGTCGGCGCGTGCCCTTCGAGCACGGCGAAGGCGGAGTTGACACCGATATGACCGTGCTATACGATGGTCCCGCGTGTTGGCGCAGGGGAGGTTGCTTGATTGGCCGTTGATCCGTCCCGCGTCTTCGCTTCATCGCAGGCGAAAGAGCACATGCTCGACGACCACGATGTCGAGTACGAGGAGGCCGTCGAGGCGCTCCTGTAGGCTGAGCGAGTGGAGCGGGTCAGGTCCCGGCATCCCGACGAACGCCGCTTCATTGCTCGCGGAACAACAGACGATGGCCGACAACTGAACGTGCTCTTCGCCCGTCAGCGCAATGGCCAGGCGCGCATCATCACCGCCTACGAGCCGCGAGGGCGGAAGCAACGTCGGCGGCGACGTTAGCTCCGGAAGGAGGTCGAGCGATGTCTGAGGGCAAGTTGCGAGCCGCACCCCATTTTGAGAGCGAAGCTGAAGAGATCGAGTTCTGGAAGACTCACGACGTCGACGACTACCTCACGGGCGAGACCGTGACGCTCGAGGATGCTCTGGGCCCGGACGACGAAGCTGAGGGCACGGAGGCGGTCATCACCGTGCAGTTCCCGCGAACACTGGGCGACCAACACCCGCTGACGGTACACTACCTGGCCCACCTCCGCGCAAGCGAAGCAGCGTCTGATCTCAGCCTCGTCTTCAAGCGCGATGTCATCCCACGCCCCTTCGATGGCTACGCCCTCGACTACCACAACAGCATCCTCGAGTGCGGTGCCAGTGGTCCCCAGCGGCGGCAACTTGTCGCCCAGATCATCTGCGACGGTATTGACGACGCGCAACACGCGGTCCAGACGCTCCGAACGCTGATCGAGAGCCGCTCGGGTGCCGCGTCCCACCCAGCGGAAGATGCGGAGGCCCGCGCAACTCAGGCTGCGGTTCGTGTGGCGGTCTGGCTTGTCCGTCACCGTGCGGCGGAGCTAACGCCAGACCAACTCACAGAACTCTTCGATCTCCCCTCCTGAGCCCCACCTCAGCGATCTCCCGCTCCGGCAAGACGATGCGTCCTGAGTGAGTCGTCAGGCTCTTCATGGGTCTACCGTGGGGGCGCCGTCCTCTTTGGGCCAAAAAATCCCGAACTTGATGATCCCCGTCTTCTGCAGGAGGAACTTCAGCACGTTCCCGATGGTCTGCAGGCCATACTTGCTGGAGCGCGTGAAATTGATGCTGGAGGCCTCCTCGAAATACCTCACCGGCACGGGCACGTCGCCGATGCGGAATCCGAAGTGGACGCACTGGACGAGGAACTGCGTGTCGAAGGCGAAGTCGTCCTGGTTCGTCTCCCAGGGAAGCGTCTCGAGCACCTCGCGCGTGTACGCGCGGAAGCCCGTGTGGAAGTCGCCGACGTTCTGCCCCAGGCATACGTTCTCAAACATCGTCAGGCAGCGGTTGGCGATGTATTTGTATAGCGGCATGCCCTCGGCGAGCGTCTCCTTGCGCGTCCGGATCCGACACCCCAGCACAACATCACACACGCCCGTCTCCATGAACCCGACGAAGTGCGGCACCAGCCGCGCGTCGTACTGGTAGTCCGGGTGCACCATGATCACCGCGTCCGCATCGCGCTTCAGCGCCTCCCGATAGCACGTCTTCTGGTTGCCGCCATACCCCGTGTTGCAGTCATGCTCGATCACCGTGAGGCCCATGCTCTTCGCCAGTTCGACGGTGTTGTCCGTGCTGCAGTCATCCACGAGGATGATCTCATCGACGCTACCCTCGGGGATATCCCCCACCGTCGCCTCGAGCGTCGTGGCGGCGTTGTACGCGGGCATCACCACGATGACACTCTCGAACTTGCGGTTGATGGAGCGGATACGGTCTATGGGGTGCTGAGGGGTCTGCTGATCGGCTGTGGGTTCCATGTGGTGGCGAGTTTCCGTGAGTGCGCGGTGTTATGTCAGCCACCAAACCGTTCGGCGAATCTCCCGCATTCACCTGCCGTCGCATCTCGCCGCAGTGCATGGCGATGATCCTCCCAATTCATGCGGAACTAATCGTACCAATATAGAGGGATCAATGTAGTTTTAATCTGTTAAGAGAAGGACGTGCGAGCGTGGACAGCTAATCTCACTTAGCGGGGTTAACAAAATTCGGCTGTGTGTCCACATGAGAGGGTGTTAGGTATGATTGTGTTCATCAGCGATCTGCATCTGGGAGACAAGCCGGACGACGGCCTCGAGCCGAGTGACCGGGCCGACGACCTCGAGCCGAGCGACCGGGCCGACGGCTTCAACCTGAGCCACCGGGCGGTCGACGTGCTGCATCGGCAGGTCAAGGAACTCGTCGACGACAGCGAGGAGACGTGCCTGAAGCTCGTGCTGCTCGGCGACATCTTCGACATGACGCACACCGATTTCTGGCTGGACGTAGACCAGA
This sequence comes from uncultured Armatimonadia bacterium, assembly GCA_964555935.1. GTDB lineage: Bacteria > Armatimonadota > Zipacnadia > Zipacnadales > VGFC01 > CAZKUN01. The sequence continues at coordinate 7,078 of CAZKUN010000068.1, forward strand.
CGCCATGGGACGGCGACCGTGGTCTGACTCACGTCCCCCGGCTACTGGACAAGATCATCGACGATAACAGTGAATTCCTTGGGAAGTTGCGGGATACGAAGGAGCATGTGCCCGGGCTCGAGTGCTTCGAGATCGTCTATGTCCCCGGCAACCACGACCGACTCTGCAACCTCCTTCCGGAGACGCGCCAGAGAATCCGCGAGTGCTTCCGGATCGGCTTGACCGATGCCGATGGGAACTACAGCGACGATGCGTTCGAATGGGAATACACGGAAACCGACCACCGGGTCTACGCCTACCACGGATGCCAGCTTGACGAGTTCAACTGGCGCCCCCCAATCGGTTCGGACCAGCCGGAGTCTCCTCCGGGAGATGCCCTGACGGCCATGCTGCTGTCCAGAATCCCCGGGGATGTCTATGACGTTCTGTTGCGCGACGGCGTGGATGATGACTGTGCGGCTGGCGTGCGCGACAACCTCAAGGTCATCTTCGATGTCCGGCCGGTGCGCGCGATCCTACCATTCATCTTCCGGGAGATCGACGCGCACGCCAAGACCCCCGAGACGTTCCGGGGCGTCTTAGAGGGCATATCCGTGAGCCTCGGCAAGTTCCGGGCCATGCCCTTCGTGAGGCGCTCCTGCCGACGCGTGTGGAAGCTCCGGCTCCTGCTGGCGTTCCTCTCCCTCGTCGTCAATGTGCCCTGGATGCCCGCTCTGAACGCGGCCATGTTCGTCCTGTGGCCGATCATTAAGTGCTTCCGCGGACGATCGATCGACGACTACCTCGATGAGGCGTCGGACCACGTGAAACCCAGCGATGGCGACCGGATCGATTACGTCGTCGCGGGACACACCCATGAGCCTGTCCAGCGCGCGGTGCATGTCGATCGCGGCGAGCGTGCGGACGACGACCCGAAGCGTAAGGCCAAGATTCGCGAGTGCATCTACCTCAACACGGGCACGTGGCGTCCGCGCTACGAGGGAGCTCACAACTACAACGGCTTCATCGCGATGAAGGGCCTCTCCCACGTGGTCATCTACTCGCCCCTTGCCCGCACTGAAGATATGACCCGCACTGTCGAGACCTGGACGGGCATGCTCAAGGACGATGACGTGAAGCGCGGCGACGCGCCCCATGGTGCTTCCTGACGCCGCCGCCTCTCGCCTGAGATGGCAGTCCAAGCGCTACTTCTGCCTGGCGCCCTTCATGGCCGCCAGGAACTCACCGAACGCCTTCTTGCCGCTGCCAGGCGTCCAGGTGACGACCTTCACGCCCTCCGGCGCCTCCCAGGTGAAGCTCTCATCCTCGATTTCGATGCCCGCCGCGATGGTGGGCACGCGCGCATCGACGTGCCACGGTCCGCCCGGCTTCTCGGGGTGGGACATCGTCAGGTATACGCCGCGCCAGTAGCTCGTTTCCTTGCCGATGGCGATGCGCGCCGTTTCCGTCGTCACGCCGTCGTCCTTGCCACCGGGCTTCTTGCGAGCCTCGTCAAGGGCGGCCAGTCCATCCGGCGAGAGGGTGAGGACCCAGCATTCCTCGCCAAACTCATCCGCGTCAGACGCGGGCCAGTCAGCCTCGATCAAGGCCAGCGCCGCCTCATCCGGCACCACCCATTCGTCCTCAATCGCGCGCAGAGGGGCCAGCGACGCTCCCGGCAGTTCGATGCCGATGGCGTTGAGCCACTCCGACAGGCCATCACCCACTTCGTCGATGGCCTCCTTCGGAATGGTGAGCGCGGCGTTGGCTGAGGGGACGTAGATGTCGATCCGCTCCTCGGTCCGGATCACCAGCGTCCCATCGCCCTTCTCCGCCCGGAAGGTGCCCTTGCCACGGGACCAGACCTCCCACAGGTCCTGATTCAACTCCTTGCCGCCATACAGGAGGACCCGGTCGGAGAGGGTGAGCATCGGCTTCTCGGACTCGAACGAGACGGTCATCTTCTCAATGAGATCCTCGGCGGACGGGTCTTCCTGAGCGACGACGCCGGGCGAGAGGACCAGACATCCAACCACAACGACGAACGCGAGCTTCCTCATATCAAGTTCCTTCCAGTGGTGAGCGCTCAGACCAGTATACACCGCCCGGCGCGCCCAGGATTACGCGGCGCCCGCGTGTAGGTGTTCCCTGAGCCGACGCCGAAGGTCGGCTCAAGTAACGATCAGTCTAGCTGGCAACCGGGGTGTCCGTCCGGCCCGGGCCGTGTCGGGTTGGCGGGCGAGGCCCCCGCGTTGCGGACGCGTGGGAGCGAGACCGATGACAAGAGCACAACTTGCCGTGACGTTGGGGGTCGTGTGTCTGGCTGGACTGCTTCTGCTGGCCGCCATGCCGACCCCGTCAACCGGAGACGACGAGCCGCCCGATGGCTTCGGGAGTCTCAGGTTCATGGTGAAGTGGGAGGGGCGCTACGTCGCGGGTGTCAGCAAGATCAGCGGCCTCAAGCGCACCACCACGGTCACGCAGCACCGCGAGGGAGCGGGCCCTGGCCGCCTCCGCAACACGCCCGGCACGACATCCTACGAGCCGTTAGTCCTTGAGCGGGTGGTGAGTCAGGACCGCGAGTTCGAGATCTGGGCTCAGGCCGTCTATGACTACGAGCGTGGGGCGCCAGGCGCGCCCGATCGCTTCCGCAGGGATGTCGTCATCGATGTCTTCAACGAGGCGGGAGACAAGGTGCTCTCGTATTACCTCTACCGGTGCTGGGTTTCGGAGTATCAGGCGCTACCCGAACTGGACGCCGAGGGCAATGCTGCGGCCGTCGAGAGCATCACGCTTCAGTACGAGGGCTTTCTGCGGGATCTGAACGCCACGCAAATCGAGTCCAGCCCGGCTCGAGAGCTGCCGCGTATCCAACTGCGGGGACGTGACGTGAAACGCGGCCGAGCCGCCCCGTGACTGGCCCCATCGAGAGCGGCGCGCGAGCCGTCGTCACCACGCACCTTCGCTCGCCGCCTCAGACCGCCGTCACCTTCAACCAGTGGAACTCAAATCCCGGGATGAAGTTGCGGCCCTGCACGTCAAGGTCAAGCTCCATCCGGTTGCGGCGGTCACCGCAGCCGGCCATGACGACCGTCGCCAGTTGACTCCCGCTCCTGGTCGGCACGAACGCCAGGGGCTCTCCGTTCAGCAAAAACGTCGGGGGGTATCGGTCGTAGATCGAACTCGGAGACGGCGCCGCGACGTGAAGCTCGAGCGTGTACCCGAGCGTGTCGGTCGGTTCACCCAGACTCTGAATGTGGATGACAATCGGCGACACGTGCGTGGTCTCCGTTAGGGTCTCCGAGATCCACAACCGACGCTGATCGAGGACGTCCGGCACCATTCGCGCGTGCTTCGTGTGGTAGCTCAGCGGCGGATCGCCGCGATACGTGCCGTCCGAGTAATCGACTCCCGTCGGCGTCAGCGTGATGCCCGCCGCGTAAGCGCTGGCCAGCGAGTGCAGGCGGATCATGTGGGCCAGGATGCCCGAGGGCGGCGTCGGGCCGTCGCCGTCGCTTGCAGGTTGAAGCTCTCGGGGGAACGGATTCTTCCCGTCCAGCATCCCCAATATCTCCTTGCGAGACGCCGGGCGGATTCCCTTGCCGGTCGACGACGCTAGCGACGCAAACGGCACGGGATCGCTCGTCGCCGGGGGAGGGCGGCACAGGTCCGGGCTGTCCGCCAAACCCGACTTCTTGGCGCTCACCCCGCCCGGCCTCATGCGCGGCTTGCCCCTGGGCTGGGTCTCGCCGACGCCGGCCGCCGCTAGCCCCGCAAGCGTGGCCCCTCCAACGGCTCCGATCTTCCGCAAGAACCCGCGCCGATCGCGGTCCGTGGACTCACCATGGCGTCCCATTCGATGGCCTCCAATGCGGTAGCCTCACGCTCCAGCACCCAACTTCGCGCATCGCCCACTCCGATCCTGCCGGGGCCGTCACCCCTCTACTCGCACCCAATGCTGCCTAACTGGGCCGCCGGGTTTCACCCGGCATCGCCGTCCCTCGCTCCACTTCCCACGCTCACATGCCGCGCCCTGCCGTCCGCCACACGACGAAACCCCAACGCCCCACGAGAGTCACAGTCAGTGAGCGTGTCCTTCCGGGGGTGATGTGCGTGTGCGCGTTACTGCTACTGGCCTGCTGTGGCGTGTATCCCCGGCCGTTCACCACCACGTACCGTGTCGAGGAAGTCGAACTCTGACCGCTGTAGATCTCACCGATCTCTTGCACTGACACGTTTCCAGTGCACGTTTTCATCGACCGCCGCTCGCGATGGTTGTTGACGCTTCTGTGGCATCGTGTGAACTTCCTCAGCGTCGTTCCCGCTCGACCAGCTGGCGGACGAGCGCCGCCAGTTCGGCGACCTCCTCCCTCGCCGCGCGGGCGATCTTGTTCGCCCACACGGCAAACGACAGAGCGACAAACGAGAGCCCGACCGAGGCTCCGAGAAAATACGACTCAAACTCCAGCTTCTTCTCAGCAAAGATCCGAAACCAGTTTTCCATGCTGTCACTCCTCCCGCTCGACCAGCTGACGGACGAGCGCCTCCAGTTCGGCGACCTCCTCCCTCGCCGCGCGGGCCTTATTGTACGCCGATGCGGCCCAACCCAGAGCGACGAACGAGAGCCCGACCGAGGCTCCGAGAAGATACGGCCAAAGGGGTGTCATTGTCGCCATCCTCCTGTATCCGTCAGGCAGCCGCTATAGATTCGCACGCTAGATGCGACCCACCTGGCGCTGCTGACACTTACCGCGCAAGAGACCTGCTCCCTGGCACCGACCTTACCGTGCCACGCGCTCGATGATCAGGTCCCTCCTCCCATCCTTCGTTCCGCCATTGACGTGTCCTCGATAGACGACCGGCGTGATCCTCACGCCTCGCTCGTCATGCAGATCGCGCACCCGCTCGTGATCGCCATACGTCAGCATCCACGGACCGCGTCACGCGCTCCTGCTCTCACCCCTTGCCCATCTCCCAGAGGAGAGGGGCAAGGGGTGAGAGCCCCCCAGCGCGAACCTCCCGCCATGATCCTCCTTGCACTCCTCCTCTCCTCACCCATCGCCGCCCAGGAGACGGGCTCCATCACCGGACGCCTTCTCTTGGCCGACGGCGTCACGCCTGCCGCCGATCACATCGTCGCGATTCAGTCCGGCCTCATTCCCGATGAAGGCGCCGATCCCGCTGCTTACGCCTCGGGCGCCACCGGCTCCTACGCCCAGAGCGCCGTCGCCGACGACGGATCCTTCACCCTCTCCGACCTCGCCGCCGACGTCTACGCCCTCGACATCCGCCGCGCTGGCGAGCGCGAGGCCTGGTGCAGCGTCGCCGGCGTCGAGGTCAAGCCCGACGAGGCCACCGAACTCGGTGATGTCACGGTCGCCGAGCACGGCTGGCGATACATGTTCGACCGCACGTCTCTCGATGGCTGGATGGCGAGCAACTTCCACGGCCAGCGCGAGGTGAAGGTCGAGGACCAGGCCGTCGTGCTGTCGATGGGCGAGGATATGACGGGCATCCATTGGCCCGGCGAGGTCCCTCGTCTCGACTACGAGGTCACGTTCCAGGCCCGCCGCGTTGAGGGCGACGACTTCTTCTGCGGATTCACGTTCCCCGTGGCCGATTCCCACATCTCGCTGATACTCGGCGGCTGGGGAGGTTCGACGGTCGGACTGTCCAGCCTCGAGGACGCGGATGCCTCGATGAACGAGACCAGTCAGTGGATCACCTTCAAGGAGCAGCGCTGGTACCGCGTCCGCGTTCGAGTGACCCCCGGCAACATCACCGTCTGGCTCGACGAGGAGGAGATCATCGACCTCGACACCACCGACCGGCGGATCGACACCCGGATCGAAATGAACCACTCCAAGCCCTTCGGAATCGCGACTTGGCGCACCACCGGCGCCGCCCGCGACATCCGCATCCGCGGCGTCGAGTAGGCAACTCCGTTGCACCGCCCTCGCCGGCGTGACCGTTCCGTCGTAAGTCGGATCTCCTGATCCGACGCCGTTGCCGTCGCAACGCCAAGCGCCAGCTTGGTGCCGTCGTAGGGGCGTGATTTATTACGCCCTGCCGTCGCCGTTCCCGGGTGACCAATGACCAACTCATCCTCCGACAAGCGCACCTGCCCTCACTGCGGCGCTGAGAATCCGCGATCGCTGATCGTCACCGTCTGTCAACACTGCCTGAAGCCACTCGAATCCGAGCCCGAGCCGCCCGCCGTCGAGCCTCCACCCCAGCCCGAGCCTGAGCCCAAGCGGACGAGACGACTCGTCCGGCCCACCCCCCCGACCGGCGTCTGCTCGCGGCCTGGGCGCGCCCGGCGGCGACGACGGGTCCGGGTGCTCCTGTGGCGCCATTGCCGTTGTCGCCGGCGTCGTGATGGGCGCCCTCATTACCACCCTCGTGTGCGTCCTTGTCGTGAGGTACGGCCAGCGGCAGGCGGCTCCGAAGCCGCGCCGGATGGGCTCCCAATCAGCCATCGTCGTGATGAGCGCCGACGGCTCGGGCGAGCGAATGGTCACTCTCTGGTCCGGCCTCAACTCACATCCCACCTGGTCCCCCGACGCCGCGCAGCTCGCCTTCGCCGGCGACAGATCGCCCGATGGCGGATCCTCGGATGGGCATGCCCGAATCTGGGTCATCGGCTCCGACGGCACGGGCGCGCGGTGCATCACTCCGGACCTCCAGGGAGCCGTCGAGCCGGCCTGGTCACCCGTCGACGATCTCATTGCCTTCACCCTCGAATCAGAGACGGGCAAGCAAACCTATCTCGTCAATGCCGATGGCTCCAACTGTCATGCCCTCACGCCCACCAAGCACGAGCTGTCATCGCCCGCCTGGTCCCCGGATGGCACTCGACTGATTATGCGTAGCGCCCACGGGGGCAAGGGTTGCCTCTACATCCACAACCTCGACGAGAGCGAGGATCGCCACCTCACGCACTCTCGCACCTGGGAGGGCGCGCCGAGTTGGTCTCCGGATTCGGCGCGCATCACCTTCGACGCATATCCCAAGAGCCGCGTCGAGTTCCCGGCCGACGATTGGGAGATCATGACCATCGACATCCAGACGGAAGAGAGCATCCGCCTGACCGACAACGACACCCTCGACGCGCGCCCCGCCTGGTCTCCCGACGGCTCCCAGATCGCCTTCAGCAGCGCTCGCGATGGCAACGAGGAGATCTACGTCATGAACGCCGATGGCTCGGATCCAACGCGCCTCACCGACAGCCCCTCCGCCGAAACGTGGCCCGCCTGGTCTCCCGACGGCTCCCAGATCGCCTTCCAGCGTATTGACCGATAGCGCCGTGCAATGCGGTCTGCCCAGTCGTTCTTCGCCGTCTTCGCGTCTTCCCTCTTTCGTTCGGTCGGCCGTCTCTGTCCCCCGGGGATCAACCTCCACCACGCGGGCGTTCTGGACATTGGGCACGGCAATACCACCAGGGCGCTCGCGCTCGCTTGCCCTCTGTGCTATGCTGTGCGCCACACCAATTGCCAATTGGAGGCACGCCTTAATGGGTTCGATCGATCGCAGGAACTTCATAGGAACCGTCGCGGCGGCCGGCGGCGGCCTCGCGGCTCTGCCCGGACACTTCCGCGCCGAGGGCCAAGATGGAAAGTCTCGCGTCATCCGCGCGATCCGCGCCAACGCCATTGATGACTCGGATGTCGTGAACGCCGATACGGTGAAGGAGATGGTCGACTCCACCGTCGCCAAACTCGTGGGGGTCAACAAGCCCGCGGCGGCCTGGAAGAAACTCTTCGGTCCGAGCGACGTGGTGTCGATTAAGATCAACGCGCTCTTCGGACATGGCGCGTCGACTCACCGCGAGGTCACCGAGTCCGTCGTGGATGGTCTCCTGAGCGCCGGCGTGGAGGCCGACAACATTACGGTATGGGACCGCGCGGTTGGCGATCTCCTCAAGGCCGGCTACGATCCCAACGATGGCGAGGGCGTCAAGTACGCCGCGACTGAGTGGGATGACGATGCCACGGAGAACGACAGCTTCAACGGCCGCCTGGCGACGGAGTTGACCCGTCCCGAACTCACCGCCATCGTCAACGTGCCGATCCTGAAGACCCACGCGCTGTGCGGCGTCACGCTGGCGATGAAGAACCACTACGGTTCCTTCGACAATCCCGCCCAGCACCACCAGAACAACTGCAACCCGTTTCTGGCGGATCTCAACGCGATTCCCGTCATCAGGGATAAGACCCGTCTGGTCATCGCCGATGCGCTTCGCCCGGTCGGCAACGGCGGTCCGCAGGCCCACCCGGAAGCGACCTGGAGCTATGGTGGGATCATGGCCGCCACCGATCCGGTTGCCATCGATTCGGTCGGCGCGAAGATCCTGGACGAGTGGCGCGAGACGCAGAACATGCCGCCCATCACGCCCATGGCCGCGTTCCTGCAGACCTCCCAGACAGCCGGCCTCGGCGTCTGCGACGAAGCGAAAGTCGACGTCGTCGACATCTGAGCGGGTTGTGTTATAGAGGTGGTGTCAAACCCCCGTAGGTCGGATCTCCAAATCCGACGCCGCGTAGGGGCGCAGTTCATTGCGCCCTGCCGTCGCCGCAGAGCCCTCCGTGTAGGAGCTGCTTTAGCAGGGAAACTCGCAGGGAAACTCGTCGTCTGAGTTTCCAAGTTTCCACGACGCGCCCAACCTCGATCCACCCACCAACGCTGCTCCTTGCACCGACCCCGTCGTCCTTGCCCGTATAGGCCGAGATTGCATCTCGGCGCCGTGCCAGCTCCGGCTACCGCCCTGACGGCCGGAACGGATACCTGATCATCTCCGGCAAATCGGCCTTGCTGTCCTGCTTATACATGAACCGCATTGTTGGGTCTCACATCACTGGGTGAACTCGTAGAAGTCATGACGGGCAGCCCCGCTACTCGCCTTCCCCCTCCACGCCGCCATGCGCTCGCAGGACATCGGCGGCCGCCTCGTGCCCTTCCTCAACGGCGATGTCGACAGGTGTTCTCCCCCTATTGTCCTCCGCGTTGATGTCGGCTCCGTGCTCCAGCAGCAGCGCCGCGAGTTCCGCATGGCCCTCCCTTGCCGCCACGTGGAGCGGCCCCCACCAGTTCCCCTCCGGGATGTCCACGCGGGCGCCATGGTGGAGGAGAAGCTCCACAACCTCAGCGTTGCCCGAGTGCACCGCAGAGCATAGATGGGTCGTGCCAAGCGCCGGTGGTGTATCCAACGCCCCGCCCTCGACGAGCAGCGACACCATCTCGAGCTGGCCGTTCCGGGCGGCGATGCCGAGATGGTAGGCGAGCCACTGCGGCGTGACGTCCCCCTCATCGAGGAATTCCCGGACTTCCTCCGTTCGCCCGAGGCCCGCAGCGCTTTCCAGACCGCCCTCGGCCCCATGAGCCAGCAGTAGCTCCGCGACATCAGGCGCCGCCCCAAGGCACGCGAGGTCCAATACCGTGCGGTCTCCCGACAGAGCGTCGACGTCCGCGCCATGCTCCAACAGCAGCTCTACCATCTCCCGATGCCCGCCGATGGAGGCCTTGTGTAGGGCCGGAGTACGTTCCTGGTCGTTGATCTCCGCGCCTCGCGCAAGGAGCAGCCTGGCGGTCTCGACATGCCCATCCTCGGCCGCCCATGAGAGCGGAGTCCCGCTTGCCTCCGGCACTCCATCCGGGGCGGCTCCCGCGTCGAGCAGCAACTGCGCGACGAGGGCGTGCCCCGTCCCTGCTGCCACCCCCAACGGCGTGTACGGGTCCTCCTCCGTTCGGCAGTCCGGATCGACACCATGGGTCAGGAGGGCGCGGACCACGTCCGCATCGCCCGCATGCGCAGCCAAACTGAGCGGGAGCCTACCCTCGCCATCGGGCAAGAGCGGGTCCGCGCCCTGGTCGAGCAGCCACAGGGCGACCTCACCATGCCCGTACCATGCGGCCAGATGGAGGGCCGTCTCGCCCTTCTCCGTCCTCGCGCCGATGCCGACCCCACCGGTCAGCGCCCGCTTCGCTACGGACTCCCACCCCTGCCATGCGGCGTAGTGCAGGAGCGTCCATCCATTGTTCGCGTTACCGCTTACGTGAGCGCCCTCATCAAGCAGCATCTCGACGATAGCCCGCTGCCCTTTGTCCGCGGCTCCCAAGAGCGGCGACCAGCCACTCTCGCCCGCCGCGTCGATGTCCGCGCCCTCGGCAAGCACGTACCTCGCCACAGCCTCCTGCCCATACCCGCATGCCACGATCAGCGGCGTCGGTAGCGCGGCACCCCTGCCCTCGATGTTGGCGCCGGCTTCCACGAGCTTCCGAGCCACATCCAGCCCGCCGTGTTGCGCCGCGTGATTCAGCGCTGGCTGCCAATCGTTGCTCCCGCCGTTGGGATCCGCCCCCGCGTCCAGCAGTAACTCCACGATGTCGGGGTGTCCATGGTATGCCGCCGTGATGATCGGCACCCGCCCATGTCCATCACTGGCGTCCGGATTCCCGCCTTCCGCGATCAGATATGCCGCGACGTCGCCGTGCCCTTGGTCACACGCCCAGTAGAGAGGCGTCCCGCCGCTTCCTGCCCCAGCCTCCATGCCCGCGCCCGCGTCGACCAGCATCTGCACGACACCCAAATGCCCATCGGTTGCTGCCAAAGTCACCGGCGGCCACCTGTCCGAGGGCAGCGCATTCGGATCGCCTCCCGCCGCCAGCAGAAGGGCCATCATATCCGCGTTGCCGTCCTTTGCCGCAGCGGCCACCGGTCTGAAGCCGTTAGCGACCCGGGCCTCAACGTCCGCCCCCGCCGCAAGCAGCATCCGAGCGGCCTCGACCTGACCCTTCCGGGCGGCCAGCGTGAGCGGGGTGAAGCCATCGACCGTGAGCGCCTCCAAGCCACATCCCGCCTCCATCGCCGCCCGAGCCACATCTCCGTAGCCCCGACCGGCCGCGACGTGCAGCGCTGTCCAGCCGTCTGTGCTCACGGCCTTGATGTCCGCGCCCGCCTCAATGAGCGCCAACGCCACCTCTGGATGTTCGCGCGCCCAGGCGCCAATGAGCGCGGTCGTGCCCAGCTCTTCCGGTATGTCAAGGTCAGCACCACGCTCGATCAGCAGGTCCACGACAGGACCGTTCCCGTGCCACGCAGCAATATACAGCGCCGTTGCGCCCTTGCCGTTCTGAGCATCGATCTCGGCCCCGTGGTTTAGCAGCAGCCCTACTAACTCCGCCGACTCTTCCGCCGCCCAGTGGAGCGGCCGGGTTCCGGTCTCGCTCTCCGTGTTGGCCGAGGCGCCCGCATCGAGAAGCACCCGAGCTACATCGACGTGTCCCGCGTCCGCCACCAGATTCAGCGCCGTGGTGCCTTTGGCCATCCACGCCTCCACATCCGCTCCCGCGTCCAGCAACAGGTCCACCACCTCGGCCCGTCCGGATTGAGCGGCCGCGTGCAGAGGTCGGTGTCGGTACTTCCCACTCTCCGCCTCGATGTCCGCCCCACGCCGAATCAACGCGCGACACAGTGCCGTCTCGCCGGCCTTCGCCGCCCAGTGCAAGGCCGTGGCATCCTTCGGCCCGCGAACATGCACGTCGTCCCCCAGCGCCACGTGAATCCGCGCGCCGAGGATATCGCCGTTCTTGGTGATCTCCGCGAGGTTCGTCGCCCTGTACGAGGCGACGCACATCATACCAACCGCAGCCAGCCCGACGACAACTCCGACGATCCACTTGCCGCGCTTCATACCACCACCTCACTCATGCACCCGCAACGTTCCTGCCAATCGCAACCGAGAGCGTCGCGATGTCGGGCAGAGCATGTCTGGTGGGGTTTCGGAAGGGGCGAGGAGAGGACCTGCTGGGAGATGGGGGACGGCGGCGCCGAAGTTGCAGGTCCTCACCATGGAAACTCAGACGACGAGTTTCCCTGCGAGGCGCCGCCGCTGACCGAAGGGGGCTACTGCGCCCAGAACGCGTAGAGCTTTGCGTTGCGCAGGTGGATGCGCAGCTGCACGGGCTGGCCGACGACCGCCGCCAGGCTGGCGTCGCCCCGCCACCGGACAGGTACGCTGACGTCGTCTCCCTGCGCCGGCATGCAAGCCTCCCCCGACAGGCCCGCTATGGGCGAGCCGTCGGCGTCGAGCACCTCCACCCGCGCTTCGCCGCTCGGGGCGTCGAGGTTGAGATAAAGCTCCGGCCCCGCCGGCACCAGCGGCTGCGTGAGGAGCGTGCCTTCAGCCTCGCCCGCGTCAAGCGAGACGAAACCATCGAGCCGCAGCACCGACAGCCCGACGCCGGAGTCCTCGTCGGAGACCTTCTCGAAGTCGTGCGCGGTCGGCAGGCCCGAGTAGTAGAACCAGATCTCATCCCCGTGGATCTGGGGATACGCGCACGCCCACACGAACCCGGCGTCGAAGTGCTCCCGCGGACCGACCGGGATGAAGATCGCCCGGTCGCAGACCCGTTCCCACGTCAACAAGTCCCGGCTCACGGTCAGCTCGACGTTGCACTGCCCCGCTTGATTGCCCCAAGCCGGACCGAAATGGTTGAACAGCGAGGGCATGCCGATGTAGAGGCCCTCGTAGGTGAAAACCGGCATGCTATAGATGTCCGCGCCCCACTCGGCCGGATCGTTGTGCGACGAGACCAGCCGGCTCGGGTCACGCGTCGCCGCCTCGTTGCGCAGCCGCCCGTTCGCGATGTCCTGCTCATCGGCGCCAAAGACGAAGACCGGCTCCGTCCAGGTGTCGAAGTCGGGGCTTGTCGCCACGCCCACCGCGCGCCCCCACTTGAGGCCCGTCTCGGGCGAGGGGTTGTAGCACTTGACCATCGCCACGTACTGCCGGCGAATGTCGTCGTACATCAGATGGTACTCGTCCTGCGACCGGATGGACGTGAGTGGCCCGGTCCAGTGCAGGCCGTCGGGTGATGTATAGGTGGCGGCGCCGAACTCGGGGGTGAGGTTCACGCCCAGCGCCTTGTAACGCCGCTCGGGGATCGGGTCGCGCGGGTCGTAGATGACGTCGAGCAATCCGTGCTCGCTGACCAGGTTGTTCTCGGTTGAGCCGTTCCAGCTCACGATCCTTGTGAACGGCTTCTCCCAGTAGACGCCGTCGCGCGACACCGCCAGCGATGTCGGCAACCAGTCGAAGGCCTCCGGTATCTGCACGCCGCGGCCCGCCATGCTGAACCTGCCCGAGTACCAGCACTTGTAGACCTGCTCGTCCGGGATCCACACCGCCCCGCCCCATGACGCTACGCCGCCCCGGTCGTTCCCCCGCGTGGGTTCGAGCGTGTACTCCCAGGGGTAGTTCGTGGCGATGACCGGGTTCAGCGGGCTCTTTGCGACTTGGTGGAGCGTCCGCGTCAGTCCCTGCATCTGGGCGATGCTCAGATCGTCGAGGAAGAGTTGCTTCTGGCCGGCGACCATCGTGATAGCCTCCTCGCTTGTTGGTTGCGCTGCGAGGCCGGCGCCCGCGCAAAGCGCGATAAGAACCGCAAGCGCAACGCAGCCCGCCAATCGGTTGATCACGGTGACACCTCCTGTCCGGGATCACCCGGACGGGTCAGCCTATGGCCGCGACACTTCGCGAACCGGTCCCCGGAAGCCTGCACGCTCTCGGCGGCCATGCGTTGGCGGGGTCGAGTTGGTGCTTCCTCTGCTGCGACGGGGCGCGAGTGGTGCGGGTGAAACAGCGAGGGACCTGGAATCGATCTATGGGCGATCCTCTTCCTCGGCTTCCTCCTCATTTGCCCACAACGCCTCGGTAACACGCTCGTACACTCCCTCGATGGCGCAGTCAACCGGCGTGTGGCCTGAACCCTCACGCTCCGCATCCAGGCCCGCCCCATGCTCGACCAGGAGTATCGCGACGTCTCGATGGCCGCCCCGCGTGGCGGCGTGCAGAGGCGTCCACCCGCCACTGTCGCTCACCCTCGCGTCCGCCCCGGCATCCAGCAACGCTCCCACAATCTCGGGATGCCCGTGGTCCGCCGCCGTGATGATCGGGAACCAGTCATGACCATCTTCCGCGTCCGGATCCGCGCCTTGCTCCAGCAGGTACCGCGCGACATCCGCGTGGCCGTTGTAGCAGGCCTGATACAGCGGCGTGCCCAACGATTCCGTCGAAGCCTCGATGTCAGTTCCCGCCTCAATCAGCAACTCCAGGGCATCCGCGTGCCCGTTCGACGCGGCAACCATCCCCGACGACCAGCCGTCCGCCGGAGACGGGTTGGGATCCGCGCCGGCATCGAGTAGGAGCCTCAGTGTCTCCGCCCGGCCTCTGCGCGCCGCGCTGTAGACCGGGGTGATGTTCTGAGTGGTGACCAGGTTGACGTCGGCCCCGCCGGCAATCAGCACTTCCGCCGTCTCAGCTGAACCGTCGCGGATACATAGCAGCAGCGCCGACTCCCCACGCTCGTCCAACGCATTGACAGCAACGCCCCGTTCGATGAGCGTTCGCGCCAGGCTGGGGGCATCCCCGAAGGCTGCGGCGAACAGCGTTGTCCCGCCCCAACCCGTCCTCGCCAACGGATCCGCGCCGAACTCCAGCAACAGGCGTGCCGTCTCCTCATGCCCGTTGCGCGCGGCGTACATGAGCGGGGTGTTGTCGTCGAATGCGGTCGCATCGACCTCGCCTCGAGCAGCGCGCGCGCAAACTCAGTGCCCCCTCCCATGCCGCGTCGTGGAGCGGCGTCCAGCCATCCGGAGTCGCCGCGTTGACATCAGCGCCATGCTCGATCAGCATCAGGCCCACTGGCACAGATCCGCTGTCCGCCGCCGAGTGAAGGGCGGCATGCCCGCTGTCCCGGCGCACGTGCATGTCGGCCCCCGCGTCCAGCAGCATCTGCGCGATATCAGGGCGACCCGTGTAAGCAGCGTCTATCAGGGGAGTGACCCCATCCTCACTCCGAGCATCCACGTCCGCTCCCGCCTCGACCAAAGTCCGGGCCACCTCACCATGCCCATCCGCCGCCGCGTAGTGCAGCGCCGTCGATCCGTTGGCGGACGTAGCATGTACGTCCGCGCCCACCCGTATCAGCAGGAGCGCGACATCCGCATGCTCCTGCCCCGCCGCCGCGAGCAGCGCTGTGACCCCGTCTTGGTCGGCCGCCTTCAAGTCCGCCCCGTGCTCAATAAGCGCATCGACGACGTCTCTGTTCCCATGCCACGCAGCGATGCGCAGCGCCGTCGACGACTTCCCGTTCCGGGCGTCGACGTCAGCGCCAGCATCGAGTAACGCGCGAGCCACCTCCTCGAAGCCATCCGCCGCCGCATAGTGCAGCGACGTCGATCCTGCGGCGGACGTAGCATGTGCGTCCGCGCCCGCCCGGATGAGCGAGAGCGCCACTTCCGGATGCTCCTGCCCCGCCGCCGCGAGCAGCGCCGTGCCGCCCGCG
This sequence comes from uncultured Armatimonadia bacterium, assembly GCA_964555935.1. GTDB lineage: Bacteria > Armatimonadota > Zipacnadia > Zipacnadales > VGFC01 > CAZKUN01. The sequence goes on from CAZKUN010000068.1 coordinate 22,402, forward strand.
TCATACGTCGCCTCTAGCTCAGCCCCCGATCGATGAGCAAGTCGACCACCTCGACTTGACCGTACCATGCGGCGACGCAAAGCGGCGTATGCCCCCTGTCTGTTCGCGCATCCACTTCAGCGCCGGCCTCAAGCAAGGCTTGGGCAACGTCCTCGAAGCCGTAGGTCGCCGCGTGGTGGAGAGCCGTCCATTCGGTGGGGGATGTGACGTGAACGTCCGCTCCGGCCCGGATCAGCGCAAGCGCTATATCCGGATGCTCCTGTCTCGCCGCCGCGAGCAGTGCCGTGGCGCTCTCGCCGATCCCAGCCTCCAGATCAGCCCCGCGCTCGATTAGGAAATCGACAACTTCTTGGTCTCCGTCCCACGCGGCAACGTACAACGCCGTCGCCGACTTCCCGTTTCGAGCGTCAATGTCGGCGCCATGGTCGAGGAGCAGTCGCACAGTCTCAACTGACCCGTCGGACGCCGCACAGTGCAGAGGGGTGGTGTCGAACTCCGAGCGTTGATCCACATCGGCGCCGGCATCAAGCAAAGCCCGGACCGCTGCCGTCCGCCCACGGGCCGCCGCCACGTGCAAGGAAGCGAACCCTCCGCCGGTCCGCGCGTCGACCTCAGCCTCCGCGTCCAGCAGAAGCGCCACGACTTCGACGTGCCCCTCTTGTGCCGCAACGTGCAACGGCCGATAGCGCTGCGGCCCCGCTTCTTCCTCAACATCCGCGCCACGCCGAATCAACGCACGACACAGCGCTACCTCGCCGGCCTGCGCGGCGTGGTGCAGGGCCGTGCCGTCCTTCGGTCCGCGCACGTGCACGTCATCGCCCAGCGCCACGCGAATCCGCGCGCCGAGGATATCACCGCCGTGGGTTACTTCGGCGAGGTCCGTCGCCTTGTACGCGGCGACGCACATCAAACCCATCGCGATCAGTCCGACCGCGATCCCAGCAAGCCACTTGCCGCGCTTCATACCACCACCTCGCCCCTGCACTCGCAACATTCCTGCCAATCGCAACCGAGAGCGTCGCGATGCCAGGCGGAGCACGTCTGGTGGGTTTTCCGAGGCGGCGAGGAGAGGACCTGCTGAGAGGTGTGGAACCGGCAAATGACCGGAAAAACGGGCCCTTCGAGATTCGGAGAGGTGATTTCTAGCGATTCCCTCGCTTTATCTTCGCTTTTCTAGTCGATTCGTCCCGAAAAAGGGGGGGGCCGATTCGGCTTGTACTCGGAACCGGAAGGCGTCGTCTGGGTCCTTTGACCCCTACTCTTCCTCGTAGGTTGCCTGGCCCAACGCGTCCGCGATTTCGCGCATCCAGGGGTGGGGGCTGAGCGATGCGGAGGTGGCCAGCGCGGCGATCGGCGCGTCCGTTTTGACCAGCCGATCCAGCAGCCGCACCGCATCCTTGCCGCGCGGATTCTTCTGCGCGGCGCGCATCAACTGCGCCAGCGATTCCGTCGGCACATCGTCTGTTCTGCCCGCCAACGCGGTCAGCAGCTCCTGCGCCCATTTCGCATCCGCCACGCCAAGCGTCGCGGCCGCGAACCGCCAGCAGGTCGCCTCATTCGCGCCCGTCGTATCGAAGTACCACTCGCACGCGCGCTCCGCGTCCACGCGCTTCACATCCCTCACCGCATCCAGCGCCGCGATGACAGGCCCAAAGAAGCTCTTCTCGCCCGCGATCGTCCGAATCAGCTTCTCCGCCTCGCCCTCTCCGCCGTCCCGGAGATGTTGCCGAGCGGCGAATCGCACGACCTCATCTGGGTGATCCAGAATCCGCAGCAGCTTCGTCGATTCCAGCGTCCGCTTCTCCCGCTCGGCCGCGGCGAGCTGCGTGCCCGGCGTGTCGAGATCGCTCGCGAGCGGTCCTAGCGCCCACTCCACCGCCGCGCTCTCCTTTCTCAACGCGCGGCGCGTGTCGCTGTCGATCCTATCGGCGATCTGCCTCACGGCCTCCGCCGCCGCTCGTCGCGATGCCAGCGGAGCTTCAGCGTCGGCGACCAGCGTCGCCAGCGGCCGGAGCGCTGTGGGACCGAGGCAGACGAGGCCCTCCACCAGCCGCTGCCTCGCCTTGAATCCGGCGCCCGTCAGCCCGGCGGCGAGCTTGCGCGCGGCGTCGCGTGAGCTGCAGTCCAGGATGCGCTGGACGAGGAGGGTGGGGTCGATGTCGGCGGGGGAATCGACGGGCTGGAAGCCCGTCGCTACGCGGGCGTCGGCGGTGTTCAGGAAGGTCCATGCGGCCGTGTTGCGGATGACGATGCGCTCGCAGCTCAGCGCCTCCGCCCAACGCTCGGCCAACTCCATCGTCCGCCACGGGGGGGCGTCGCCGCCCACGTCCAGGAAGAGCCAGTCTGCCCGCGCGCCATCGGGCGCTGCGTCCGGAGCCTCGGCGTCGATCAGCGTCACGTTGTCGCAGCCGGCCGTTGCGTCTTGGAGTTTCTCGAGCTTCTCCGAGGCTTTCTCAACCGCGTAGACCTGCTTCGCCGCGGCAGCCGCCAGCACGGTCGCCGCGCCCGTCGCCGCGCCGATCTCCCAGACGATCTCCTCGGCCGTGGGCCACGATCCCGCGGCCACGCGGTATTCCTCGACCGACGAGACGACCCACAGATCGCTTCCGCCCAGCTTCGTTTGGATTACAGATGAGGTTGTATTCACAGGCGCTAGGTTACGGCTTGTCGGCGGTGAGCGTCAAGCGACCAGGCTGAAGTTGCTCCCAGACCCGAACAACTGGACGGGTCGAAGCTAGAGCTTCGACCTACGAGGGGCTCCGAAACACTTCTAGTACCCGTTCCCCTGCGGTGGCTTCGGAGGTGGTGACGGCTGATTTCTCCGCCCGCCGCCTCCACCCATGCCACGTCGTTGTTGTCCGCCTTGGCCCTGCTTGCCTCGTCCCATGCCGCCGCCTCCGCGTCCCTCACCGGGTCCGCCTCGCTGGCCTCCCTGTCGGCCGCCCATCCTGTATCCCGCGAGGGTCTTCCTCCAGCGGCCGAGTTGCTCGGGGGTCAGCTCCGCCGCGACCGCCTCTTCCATCTCCCGCAGCTCCTGCGCGGCCTCGACGCGGGCGTCGTTGCGGATCTCCATGGTTTCTTTCAGATGCTCGTCGATGATCGGTCGGATTGTCTCGTCCTGTTCGCGCGAGAGGTTGAGGCCGCGCAGCATGATGGGGACCATCTGCTCCCATCGCTGTTCATCGCTGAACGCGCTTCTGATGACGGCCTTGCGGGCGAAGAGAATCGTCATGCACGAGCCGATGACCCCGCCGCATAGGAGGATCACCAGGCCCAAGGCGATCTCGCGCCAGAGCGAACGCGGAGCCGGTGGCGGCGCGAGGGTCGTCTGTTCCTCCTCGGTGATCGCCTCAGGTGTCTCTTCGCTCATGGCAATATCCAAGGCGTGTCGTTGAACACGCCGATGACGGGATCGACCCAGGTGCTCCACGTGGTCGCTGCCGCGATGACCAGCGGAACCGCCGCGGCCATGGACATCCCCGCGACCCATCCGAGAGCGCGCGTCGGCGCGGGCGTGTCGGCCCAGCGGCGGCGCAAGGTGGTCATGACTCGCCGCGTGACATCGACCTCCGGCGGCGTCTCGTCCTTCGATAGCCGCGCGAGTCGACTCAGGATATCCGTCGCGTGCGATTCCCGCAGCTCGATGGCCGCCATGACCCGGTCGGCCACATCGACATCGGGCGATGCCTCGAGCCGGGCGCGGTCTGCTAGTTTTTTCAGTCTATCTTCATGTTTCATCGGACCATCCCCCCACGGACCCGTCGACTACGGACGGCATCGACGATCGAGACGATCGTCGTACGGAGCGGGTCTGGAAACTCTGACGAGTTTCCCTGAGACCCGCAGGTACGGACGGCTACATCCTGTCCCCTGCCTCGTCACACCTCTCGAACAGCGCCTTCAGCTTCTTCCGAGCCCGCCACGCCTGCACTTTGACCATCGACACGCTCCAGCCGGTCAGTTCCGCCGTCTCCTCGACGCTACGCTCATCAACGTGTCTCAACGTGAGCACGAGCCGGTCGCGCGGCGGCAGCTTCGCCAGCAGTTGATGCAGCATCTCCCCCGCCGCCTCGGGCGACATCTCATCCGTCGTCTCGTCGGGAATATGATGCCAGTCCTCCAGCGGCACGGTCTCGATGGCCTGCTCGCGCTTTTGCTTCTTCCAGTAGGCATATCCGACGCGGGTCGCGATTCGGGCCAGCCAGTGGGCGAAGGGCGCCTCAGCTCGGTAGTTCGTCAGACTCTCGTACGCCTGCACGAACACGTCCTGCACGAGTTCCTCGTGCACGTCGGGATCGCGGCTGAACCGCCACATCATCCCGCTGATCTGCTTCTGATGTCTCTCGATCAGCCGGCGATACGCGTCGCCATCGCCCTTCAGACAGCGTCCGATGTCCGCGAGGTCGGCGGGATCCGCCGCGCGCCGTCCTCGAGGCCTCAATGCATCGTCTGACGCCGTCTGCTCTTGGGCAAGCCCGAGCCTTAGCTCCGGCAACGCCGCGTGATTGGCCATATCGATTACCGCCGGTATCTGGTGCAGTAGTGGCCTTTCGCTTGCGTCGGGTTACACGGTATGGCGTGAGGTTGTTGGGAAGGCCCCGAAGGCCACGGCGCGGGCCGGATACTTCGACCTGCGGTCTCGTATTCCCCCTCCAACGGCTGCGACAGGCGTGGAAACTCAGACGACGAGTTTCCCTGCGCCTGTCCTACGACGGCGGGCGGCCCCATGACGGCAAGCGGCCCCGCAGACGGCGGACGGCGTCGACGATCGAGACGATCGTCGTACGGAGGGGGTTCCTCGGCGGCCCGAGCGTCCGAGTCTCCGCGACTTCCTTCGCCAGTGCCGGTTGCGCGGCCTGCGGGCCGCGATCCTGAGAAAAAGCTTCGGCGACCGAACAATTCGGGGGTGTAACCGTCTGAAGAACATTGCCACATACTATAGACTGACACGCTCAAATCCACAGGGGGAAACGCTCACATGACGCGCAAGCTTACGATTGGCATGTTCCTATGCATTGCCCTGGCTGTTGTAGTGTTCGCATCCGTCGTGGCGCAGGCGCCCGGCGGCGGTGGCGAGGGCGGACGTCGTGGTGGCGGGATGATGGGCTCGATGATGTACCTGGAGCGCACCTGGACCGCCGTCTCGTTCCAGCTCGACTGCACGACCGAGCAGCTCGCGGCGCTCAAGCCGACTTACCGCAACGCGCTCGCCGATCGTGATGCGAAGCTGAAGGCGGCCATGGAGGCGCAGAACTGGGAGTCCATGCGCACGATCATGGAGGACTGCAAGACCCGCATCGAGACGAAGCTGAAGGAAGTCCTTTCCGATGCGCAGGAGACCAAGCTCGATGGACTGATGAACCGCGGCCGCAGTGGTGGTGGCGGCGGCTGGCGCGGCGGCACTGGCGGAGGCGGGGGCGCCCCTCACTGAGCCTCTGTCACAAGCTCAGCAAACAGAGCGCGACGGCAAGATTGCCGTCGCGCTTTGGCGTTCTTCGATGGCTTCAGCCAGTGAGTCGAAAAATCAGGGACAGTTACCATGTTTCGCAACTGCTGCGAAAATGGATAACTGTCCCGGAGTTTTTCGATCTGCGTAGTTCCGAACGGAAGGACGGCTTCCTCAACGGCCCCACAGCCCTGGAAACTCAGACCGCGAGTTTCCCTGGAGATCCGACCTACGGGGGTTCTGGAACCACTTCTAGAAATTCTTGAAACTGACCGAGATCCACGGCGGAAACTCGTCGCGGAGCCACTCAACGCGGCGGAGTTGCTTCGTCGTGTGGCTCTGGGGCGTCCAGATGTCTGTCGCGTACGGGTAAGCCGGCGAGTCCTCCCAGTGTTCCACCTTCAGCACGTGGTCACGCACGTCCGGTCCGTCGAGGCGATACATCAGGTCGAAGAAGCTATCAGCGTCGTAACGCTCCCACGCCACCAGCTCCGCCATGCTGATCCGCTTCCACGTCCGCTCCCAGCCATTGTCCGAATTGCCCGGGATCGAGCGCACCAGCGGAACATCGACCAACGTGATCGCGGTGGTCTCCCCGCGCAGGTAGTGCCTCTCGCCACCGGGCACCACGGGGTCGCCGACGGGCCTCCAGTCCTTCGTGTACGTCACGAAGGTCACCTCATGCTCCACGATCGTCACCCGTTCGATGCGGCTGCCGTCGGGCGCGACCACGCCGGTCACATCAACGGACGCTTCATCTTCGAGCAGCTTCTCATACGCCTCGCCCTCGCCGCTCAGCTTCTGCTCGTATGTCGGGTACGAGAATCGGAAGATGTTCCCGAACCAGACGATGCTCGGCTCGCCGTCATGCACAGACCCGGCGTAGACTTCAAGCCTCCCGCCGGCCACGCCCGATTTGTCATGGAATTCGTGCACGGGTAGATCGACTCCGACGTGGATCACGATGTGTTTTCTGTTGAAGGCGCCGCCCAGCCCCACGGACACCTGGGGCATCCGATGCAGCGTGTCCTTCAGGATCCCCGGATCAGCCACCGTTGCGGGATTCGGCGTGGGCGCCGGGAGGCGCTGGCTGGGATCGCGCGGGCTGACGGAGATGACCGGCTTGGCGGGGCTGTCCGGCGTCTCGGCGGTCACTGTCGGGCCGCCCCCCGCCGGAGTGACCACGGCGGGCGGCTGATCCGCCACCGCGGGCGCGGTCGGGGCGATCGTGCCACCATCCCTCACTTGCAGGCGATACGCACCGGTCTGCCCGGCATCCGTTGTAGTGATGACCAGCAGCAGCTTCCCGGCGGCGGGCGATTGCACGCGCATGAGGGTCGGCTTGCCCGGTTCGCCGGCCTGCTCCACCTGCTCGCCGTCGGGTTGCTTGACGATGAGGTGACCCGCGAAACCATCGGCGTCCAGACGCAGGTCGACGACCTGCCCCGCCGCCACATCGACCTCGTGGGCCTCGGCGAACTCACCGCCCCCCAGCGTCTCTGAATCGGCCGTCAGCGCGCCCCGCTCATCCACGAGCGCGCCGGCCGCGCCAACCGGGACGACCGGGGCGGGTGGCTGGTCGACCACCGCGGGCGCAGCCTCCCCCAGCCTCGCCGTCTCCGCCCAGACCCGGTACGCTCCCGTCTCGCCCGGCGTCGCGCTGGTGACAGCAAACCCCACCTCGCCGGTCGCTTCCGCGACGAAGGTGACCTCAGGGTCTGTCCCATCCACGTCGTCGGATTCGAATCTGAGGCCCGTCGGAGAGCCGACGAGTAGCATGGCATCGAAGTCCGACGAGTACGCGACAATCCGCACCACGTCACCCTCGGTCACGTCGATTGCGCGCAGGTCCGCGTACTCGCCCGACTGAAGCTCGTCGTCCTGCGCGGAGAGGGTCCCGGTCTCGTCGAGCGCGATCTCGAGCCCCGCCAGCCCGCGCGCGAGGGGCGTGACATCGACCGTGAGCGAGTACCCACCCGTCTCGCCCGGGTCAACCGTTGTGACCGCCACCGTCGCTTCACCGAACGCGTGGGCGATGAACCGCAGCGGCCCCTCCATGTCGTCCACCGGTCCGTCATAGCCCCTCTCGTCCGGGGCCTTCACCACGGCGTACGCGCTGAAATCCGCGGACACAACCGTCACGGTCACCAGATCCCCGGGAGCCACGTCGACGTCGTACGACTGCACGTACTCCCCGGTATCGAGTTCCCGATCGCCCGCGCCAAGCTCGGCCACCTCATCCAGCACGACCGCCGCCCACGTCGTGGACGCCACACACAGCATCACCGCGACTAGCAGTGCTCGCATCAAATACTGTCTCCTTGGCTATGGACGCACCATCCTGACCTCTGCCAGCTACAACATCAACACCAGCCCTCGGCCTCCGCCATCTCCCGGCGTTACATGAGATCCATCACATCCCGGCGTGTAACTCGCGCCCCGCCGCCCGCTACTTACCCGGTGTAGGTCGCAACTATCAAGTGGTGAGGAGAAGCACCCGATGAACAACACCAAACTTCTGAAGTTGGCAGGGCTAGTAACCGGGCTGAGCCTCTTGCTCGCGGCGGCGCCGAGTTTCGCGCAAGGCCCAGGCGGGCGTGGCGGGCGCGGCGGACAGGGCCGCGGTCCTGAGGCGATGTTCGAGCATATCGACAAGAACGCAGACGGTTCCATTACCGCCGATGAGGCTCCCGAGCACCTGTGGGAGCGGATCAAGAACGCCGATGCCGACGGCAACGGCGCGGTCACGCTCGAGGAACTCCAGGCGGCGCATCCGGGCGGCGGACGTGGCGGACAAGGCGGACCCGGAGGGCGAGGCGGCGCGCGCGGACAGCGTCCGTCGGCCGACCAGATCATCGAGCGCTTCGACGAGGACGGCAGTGGCGAGTTGACTGAGAACGAGGTCCCGGCGGAGATCTGGGCGCGCATGAGCGCCGCGGATGCCGACCGGAACGGTGCGGTAACGCTCGAGGAACTCGATGCCCATCACGCCCAGCGCGGTTCCCATGAGCCCGGTGGCGGCGACCCGGCGGCGAAGTTCAAGGAGGCAGACGCGAACGGCGACGGCGTCCTCACGCTGGACGAGTTCACCGCCGCATGTGAGAAGCGCGGTGGCGGTCACGGCGGACGGGGCGGTGGTCGGGGTGGGGCCGGGCGCGGCCCAGGTGGACCCGGTGGTCGCCCGCCAGGCGCGCCGAAGGCCTAAGTCGTAATGTGGCGCGAGCGAGCGATGTCTTGCGCGGACGGCCCGTCGGCTCTGAGAGTCGGCGGGTCGTTCGATTCCATGTGGACGGCCGCAGGCAAGAATGCCTGCGCCACGGGGAGGCAACGGCACGGATTCGGCTATCTCACCATCTCAGCATCCATCCCCGCAATTACCCGTCTCCACTCCCTCTCGCCCGCCTCGCGGTGGCGTTTGAGCGCCGGGTCGCGCTTTGGATCCGCGCCGGCGCGCCTCAGCCTCGCGTGGCGGGCGACTGCCTTCTTGTGGTGTGGAAGCACGGTCTGGCGATACTGCTGCTCCACTGCTTCCTGACGTCCCTCGGACACGCGCGGCACGCGCAGCGCCCGGATCTCGTCGAAGCTGATATTCGGCACTCCCACGCCATTCGCCACGCGCGACACCTGCGCGCGGCCTACTTCTGACTTCAGGAATGCGGCCAGGTAGAACGGGTTCATCCCATCCAGCCGAATGAGATCGACAAACGAGCCCACGCTCGCCGGCTGATCGCCCAGGAAGACCGCCACGCGGTGCTTGCCCAGCGATCCCTCGCCACTGCGAGGCAGCACGACGTCTCCCGGCTGAAGCATCGCCCGCTCGGCGACCCACGGGCTCTCTTCCGACACTCGCTGGGCGCCCGCCAAGTCCACGCCGCAGAACTGCACCTGCCCCTGGTTCACCAGCAATACTCCCGGATCCGCCGGTCGCGGCTTCTCGCCCGTCACGATCGGCCCGTACGTCAGATTGCGGATGTGCTCATCCAGCGGTCCCAGCGGGACGCGGCACGATTCCAACACTTCATCATAGGCTGGGTGCCAATACGTGGGGTCGAGTCTCCGCAGCAGGTCCGGCGTCGATTGGCGTCGCCGCGTCGCGAAATGCACCGGCAGGCGCCCATCCGTAGCCGGCTCATCCCAATCGGTCACCTCGCCGAGCAGCACCTGGTGGCGCGCGCTGGGGCGGCGTTTCGTCATGACCATCACCACGGTCTTCGCCGCTGCGCCGGTCCTGCGAAAGGTATTCTTCGGCAACCCAACAACCGCGTCGATCCGGACCCTCTCGAGCAGCCACTCGCGGACCTTGGCGTACCGCGCGTTAGCGCAGATCCCTTCCGGCAGTATGATCGCCACGTGGCCGCCGTCGCGCGCCAGCGAGAGGCACAGCTCCAGAAAAAGGGCATCCGCCGGGTAGCTCCGCAGGCGGTCCAGCGCCACCTTTCGCGGCTCCGCGCTCGGGCCATTTAGCGCCCACAGACCATACGCCGCCGCAATGTGGCGCGCGGTCGGATCGCGCATTTCACGCAGCCCCGCCGCGCCCGTTCCATAGGGCGGATTCGCCACCACGAGGTCGAAGCTGCCCGCCGCGACCGGCGAGCGCAGGCCCGTGAGCGAGTCGGCGACCGCCGCGCGGGGCCCTCCTGGACGCGCGAGTGTTTCCGCGGCAAGCACGGGATCGCGCTCCACTCCGATCGTTCTTTCGGGTGGCGTGAGGCCGCGTTCGACGGCGCCCAAGAGCAGCGCGCCTTCGCCGCAGGCAGGATCGATAATCCGTGGGGATACGAGTGGGCCGATCGTCGCGTGTAAGACGTCGTACACGAGATTCACGGCGCGAGAGGGCGTGAAATGCTGCGCGTAGACCGGTGTTGACACGGGTCGCTTGCCTCGAGTGACGCGCCCCGAAAGGCGCATCGTAGTGTGTGTGCGACCGTATTGGCCCGCAATACGCCGCGAGTCGACGGGTCCGTGTTTCGGTGTCTATTCAGTTGTCTATCTTGCGCCCGGCTCCGACACTGTTGCCGTCGTCGGCTATCCGGCGAGCTCTTCGGCGAAAAATCAGGGACAGGTACGGAGTTTCGCACACAACGCGAAATCCATACCAGTCCCGGAGTTTTTCGTTTGATGCCCCAGGGGCGAAGCCACGCCGATCAGCACTAGACCCATCGATACGTTGCTTCGCCCCATGTATTCACATTCAGTTGTGGACGAGCCTTCCGGCTCGTCGTCCGCGATCCATCGAGCTTCCCCCCAAACGTCGGGCTCGATCTCGCAGTGGTACGGCTAGACGCAGACCGCCTCGACCTCATCGTCATCCGCCAGCGTGATGAGCTTGACGCCACCTGCCGTGCGACTGCGGGTGGTGATGTCATCCACGCTGATGCGAAGGGCCATGCCCTTGGCGGTGAGGATGAGAACGCTCTCGCCTGCGCCGCACGTCACGCCAACCGCTGCCGCAATCTCGCCGGAGTCTTCCGTGACATTGAAGCCGGTGACGCCTTTACCGCCGCGACCGCGAACCTGGAACTGATCTGCACACGTGACTTTGCCGATGCCGTTTTCCGTGACCACCAACACTGCGTTTGCCAAGTGGGTCACTCCTTTTCGTTCATGGTTTTTGCTGCATGCAGCATCCCGCACCAAAGATTGTATAGCATCAGAACCTTGGCCGTCAAGCACCCTGAGCGCCAGAACGCGCCGATTCTCACTTGACCACTCCACTCAATGCCTCTACCGCGGGACTGATTCTGACGGGGAAGTCCGACGCGATCCGGCGCCGTCGGCTCTACTCGCGGACCTTGATCCGAAGGAAATGCACCCGCCCCTCGCCCACGCCGCCGGCCGGCGAATCGGTAAACGATCCGATCACGTAGCCGTCTTCGGTGATCTCTCGCGCGCCCCCGATGGCGTAGATGTTGCCAGCGGGCCCGCTGGCCCCGTAGTCGTGCCACGTGTCGCCGTTATCGCGGCTCTCGAGGCATCCGAGGCGGTCGCCCCAGAGCCCAACGAAGTACAGCGGCGAGTCCGGATCATCCGAATCGGTGGCGAAGAAACCGTCCAGCCCCATCAGCGAGATCTCCTCGCCCTTGAACTCGGCGCCGGTGTCGATTTCCCGCTTGCCCGTGGCGACGTCGTAGCGGATGTAATGCTCGCGTCGAGCCTGTAGCTGCGCCATATAGGCAAAGTGGGCTTTCCCCCGCTTGCACAGGAAGCCGGACAGGAACGTGTGCGCGTCGAACTCGTCGCGCAGCGAGACCATCGTGGACGGGCCGCTGTCGTCCGCCACGACCGGCGGCGCGAGCGGCGTCCCATCCATCGTCCGCCACGTCTCTCCCCCATCGTCAGAAAGCATGTGGTGGATGCTGCGATACATGTAGAGGCCGTGCTGTTGCGTCGTCCAGGCGGCGTGGAGGACGCCTGATGGCTCGAGGTACAGGAACGGGTACATCACGCCGGCGTTGCTCCCGGCCTTCAGCAGGTGCGTTGCGCGCGTGACCTCCCCGTTCAGTGTCAGCGTACTGAGCTGGCCATGGTGCGCCAGCCAATACAGCTGCTTCCGGCCGGGATCATACATCGCCGCGAACTTGCCGGCGGAGCCGCCCGGGATCGTGTGGATTGTCGGATCGGAATAGTCGTTCTCCGCCAGGAACAGGTACAGGTAAGCGTTATGGTCGCCGAAATCCGGGCGGATGAGGTAGATGTTCCCAGCCTCGTCCGTCTCCAGCGTTGCCGGATTCGTCGCGTTCGTCTCTTCCCAGACGGTCTCGAAGGTCTCTCCGCCGTCCTGACTCCGCGACAGTCTCCACTGCTGCGCCGTGTAGGCATCGTTCCGGCTCCGCAGGTGGGTCATGAAAATGCCGCTAGCGTTGCTCACGACTTTCTGGTTGTGGCTCTGGAACGTGCCATAGCCCGTCGCGTCGGCGTCCACGCAGGTCAGCTCGATCTTACGCAACGCGCCATCTCCCCCTTGCGCATTCGCCGCTTCGAGTCCACACGCCATCAGCAATCCCAGCATCATTCGGGCTCCTGATCCTCGGGCTCGGGGTCCTGCCGGTCCTTCCACCGATTGTGCGTCCACAGCCACTGCTCCGGGTGCTCCGTGATGGCCTCAGCGATAACATCCATGATGGCCTGCGTGTAGATGGCCACGGCCTTGTCGCGGTCCGGCTCATCCGGCGGGAGGATCTCGTCGGTGAAGCGACACCGCAGCAGATCGCCCTTCTCTCGCACGACGAAACAAGGCACGATGGCGCACCCCGTGCGTAGCGCGAGCGTCGCCGGGCCCTTCGTACACCACGCGGGGCGCCCGAGGAATTCGCAGAGGACGGCTCCCGAGGCGGCGTGTTGGTCGGGAAGGATGGCCAATATGCCATTCTTGCGCAGGTGTCTGATCATGCCCACGACGTCGTCCACGCCGAGAATCCGCACACCCCCGCCGCCGCGCGCCCGGTTTATGATCGATGTCGCGCCCGCGTCCGACGCATCCCGAGCGACCACGGCCATGTCAAGCCCCTCAAGTCGACCCCGGGCGCCAAGCACTTCCCAGTTGCCGCAGTGCGCCGTCAGGAAAATCGCACCCTTGCCCCGCTCGAGCGCGCGGTGAAGGATGTCGACGTTCTCGACCAACACGGTCTCCCTCAGTTCCTCGGCGCTGAGCGTGGGCACCTTGAATAGTTCGGGGAAGAGCTTGCAGATATTCCCAGTGACGCCGCGACGGATGGTCTTGCGCTCTTTGGCCGTGAACCGGTCTCCGAAGCATTTTGCCAGGTTCTCATCGGCCAGTTTCTGTCGCCGCCAGGTGATCAACATGAACGCGGGGACCCACATGGCCCCGATTCTCCGGCACCAAGAGAGCGGGAGAAGCCGAGTGATCGCCATCATCGTGGTGGCAACGATCCGCGCGCTCAGCCGCTCAATTGCGCGCCGCGCTTTGCCTTTGGTTGGTCGTGTCATTAGGTGTCCGAGAGGGTCTCAGCAATTCCTGCCGGCTCTTGGTCTCTGCGTTTCCAGTATCGCGCTTCATCGCCGCCGCTACACGTCATCCTCGTCGCCGGTAAACTCCGGATACAGCTTCTGCGCGCAATCCGGGCAGATGCTATGGGTGAACTCCGCGTCCGAGTGCTCCCTGACGTAGCTCTCGATCTGCTTCCAGTAGCCCGTGTCGTCGCGAACCGCCTTGCACGACGCGCAGATCGGCAGCAGACCCTCCAGCGTCTTAATCTGCGCCAGGGCCTCCTGCAGCTCAACGATCAGCCGCTCTCGCTCCTCCTCGGCCAGCTTGCGAGCGTTCACGTCGAGCACGACTCCATCCCAGATGATCTCCCCCGCATCGCCCTTGCGCGGCCGGCCGATCACCTGGACCCACTTCTGCCCGCCGTCGATCGATTTCAGTCGGCACTCATACTCCAGCGGCGACAGGTCCTTGGCCGACTCATCGGACGCCTCGAGCAATCCCGGCAAGTCTTCCTCGACGATGAACTCCAGCTCGCGGCCCAGATATTCCGGAGCCTCCTCGACGCTCACGCCCGTCAGGTCGACGACCCCGCGGCTGACGAACGCCAGGCGCGAACTGCCGTTGGCCTCTCCGATGAACTGAAACACCGCGCCCGGCAGATTCGCGGCAACTGCTTTCAACGGCAGCGTGTCTGAGATCTCCTTGAACCACTGGACCCACTCCGCGGGCACGTCCGGAATCGGCGTCGGCCCGGCAATCGCCTCGGTCCGGATGTGGTTCACGAGGCCTATTGCGGGCTTCACGTAATGGTATCGCATCAGCGCGTGAGTGATCAGCAAGAACAGGGCCAGCCCCAGGATCACCACGCCATAGATTCCTGAATTCTCGACGAAACCTGTCACGAGACCTCGCCGCGCGATGATCCCCACCAATCGCCACGGCCGATCCGATCGGGCCTTCATCAGCATCTCGTATCCCGCGACCTTTTTGTGATCCGGCAAGCGCTCGTGACGAGTCCGGCGAACGCCGTCGCCGTCGGGCGTGAACTCCAGCAGCGCCTCGCCCTCCTCGCGCAACCGCTCCGGCAACACGTCGGCAAACGGCACGGGATCCATCTGCGCCGCGATCTCTCGACCTGTCATCGCCAGCACTTGGCCTGCCTTCGATAGGAGGAGCAACTCGCCCGGGCGATCTTCGTCCAAACTCACCCAGTCAGCCATGCCCGCCAGGTCGACGCTGGTCCCGACGATGGCAATGACCTCGCCGCCCTGGCTCACCGGCGCCACGCAGCTCACGACCATCTGATCGCCCGTCAGCCCAACGTGGGGCTCCGTCCACCAATCCGCCGGCGATGCCGCGTCCACATCCAGAGCCGCGCCCAGTTGCCACGCCGGCCCGGCATATAGGGCGTCAAACAGCCCGTCTATGTCGTCTACGCCGGCGCCTTCGAGGAGATCCGTCGAGGAGATCCACGGGTATACCTGCAGCACGGCGTCGCGGGAGAGATAGAAGCTGCGGGTAAGATTCGGCCCGGCGCGATGGGCCATCCGCTGCTGGGAGGCCAGCTTCTCAACGATGGCCAGGTCGCGCCGGACGCCTGGTGATCCCTCCCACTGGCTACTGCGGATGATGTTGCCGCTCGCCTCCTGGGCAGGTTCATCGGCATCGTCCCTCGTTGGCGACGAGGGCCAGGCGATTGAGCGGGATGACTGTACCGGGGGCCCCGCCATCTCCGTGGCGTCCCCTCGCATCACGTCGACATACGCGTGGCCGGAATGCACGACTCGGTCGATGCCCACCGCGCGCCCGACCAACATGCTCGTCGTGACGCGGAGCTGCTCCTTGCCGTAGGTGGCAAACTGCACGCGACACAGTTCGCCAACCAGCAGCACGAAGAAGAGCACGCCCCCGATCAGCGTCATCCGGTAGGTCGCGCCCAGCATCTCCGTAGATGCATCCGTCTTGCCCACGCCGCGCATGGTCGCCTCATCACCCCTCGTGAGTCCGCCAGCACGGGCATTGTACCACAATACTGGCCCCGCGAGACAACCGCAGTTGCCATTCCGGGCCGCCCACAGCGCCCTCACCCCCCCATTTCGCCCTTGACACGTTTCGTGGCCGCCGACTATCCTTGGCTCCCGGTCTACTTCGTGGCACGGAGCCGCATCGTGTTGTGGACCCCTCGTGTAGGAGCGACCTCAGTCACATTACAGGAATTGCGCGATGTCCCTGGCGAGGCGCCGGTGAGAAGCATGTGCCGCACGGATCGCCTCGCGCTCTCATCTGCCCAATCCCTGTAAGAGGGGCTTTAGCCCCGACGCCGTTATTTCTGCCGGTACCGGCGTCTACGGCGTCGGGGCTAAAGCCCCTCTTACAGGGGT
>CAZKUN010000069.1:0-18599 GCA_964555935.1 uncultured Armatimonadia bacterium
GAGCCCCGCTCGGTCGCTCACATCTCTGGCAAAGGTCGTCTCGCTGCTCATCGAGCGCGGCGCGGATGTGAACGCCCGCCGCGAGGACGGACAGACCCCACTGTCGACGGCTCAGGTCCACGATTGGGACACGAACGGCCCGGAGACCGTCGACCTGCTGCTTGCCGCCGGAGCGACCCCCACCGCTGAGGAGTGAGACCGACATGAGAACGTGGATCGGCGTCCTGGTTGCTCTGTGCCTTGCCGTCACGGTGTCGGCTGAGACGCTGACGTATGTCGACATCCTGAATCAGCTCACCGACTTCGACCGGCTCACGCGCCTGCAGACCGGCATCAAGGGCGGGCAATACTCAAGCTACGCGCGGCAGGAGAGCGAGCAGTGGGCATTCAACGCCGACGCGGGGCAATACATCCGCGTGGAGGACAGCGGCGGGGCGGTGATGATGGAGCAGGAGGGCCCCGGCTGCGTCTTCCGCATGTGGTCGGCCAATCCGAAGGGCAAGCTCCATATCTACATCGACGGCGCGACCGAGCCGATCGTCCTTGACCATCACGGGATATTCCTCGGCGACACAGAGCCGTTCATCGAGCCGCTGGTCTACAAGCGCACCGATGAGGCGATGTCGGCATCGGACGCGTACGTGCCGATATCGTTCGCCAAGAGCATCAAGATCTGCGCCGACGAGAAGCACCCTCAGTTCTACATCTTCGGCTACCTTCAGTACCCCGATGACTGGGACGTCGAGAGCTTCCATCTGCCGCTGACTGACGCTGAAAACGCGGCGTTGCGCCGAGCCGCGGACGCGTGGTCAGAGCCGGGAGTCGACCCCAAGCCGACGCTCCAGGGGCAGAAGATGAAGGCCCGGACCGTGACGCTGAAGCCCGGTCAGACGGTCAATCTCGCGAAACTCAAAGGCCCAGGCACGGTCCGAGCGATCCGCGCAAAGGTGGATTGCACTGGCCGGGACTACTGGCGCAAGCTGGTGCTCAAAGCCTCGTGGGATGGCTCGGACTGGCCACAGGTTGAGACGCCGCTGGGCGCGCTGTTTGGCTTCGATTGGACGACGCCGGAGTATGGATCGCTCCCGGCCGGGTGCCTCGATGGCGAGGGGTATCTCTACTACGCCATGCCCTTCCGAGAGAGCGGCGTTCTGGAGCTGACGAGCTATCTTGAGATGCCGGCGACGGTGACGTATGAGATCGAATACGCGAAACATGAGCTGCCGGAGGACACGGCCTATTTCTTTGCCCGCTGGCGCCATGAGGTCGATAGCGCGACCCTCGATTACCCCTTCATCGAGACGGCGGGCAACGGGCATCTCGTCGGGATCTCGCTGCAGATCGACCACCCGATTCCTGGCTGGTGGGGCGAGGGCGACGAGAAGGTCTGGATCGATGGCGACCAGTTCCCGGAGTGGATTGGCACGGGCTCGGAGGACTACTTCGGCGACGCCTGGGGGATCCGGTACCTGCCCGGCCCGAGCTTTGGCTGCAGCTATGATGAGTACCCGAAGACGTGCCCGTATCGCTGGCACTTCATGGACTTCATCCCCTTCGAGCGGCGCCTGCGGATGACGATTGAGAACTATGGCTCGTGGTCTGATCTGGACGCCAATGAGTACGAGTACAACTCGGTGGCGTATTGGTATCAGGAGGAGCTGGTGCCGCCGTTCGAGGACTTGGCGGGTCGCACGTACATTGGTGGCGAGGAGTACCTGCAGGAGCCGGCCGAGTATCAGTACCAGACCGACCGGTTCCCCGAGATCACCGCCGACGATGTGCTGACGAGCGGGCTGGATCTGCCATACGCGGTTGAGGCCGAGCACGTCATCGCGAGCGGGAACGTCATCACCGACGCGAAGCTGGCGTACCAGTTCAATTGGGAGCGCGCGGTGGACTTTGGCGAGGTTGAGGCGGGTCAAGAACTCGCGGAGTTTGAGCTGGTCGCGGCGGACGCAGGCGTGCATTACCCAACGCTCTACACGGCGCCCGAAGAGGGGCTGGCTGAGCTGTCGCTTGAGGTCGATGGACGCGGATTAGCCGTCGTGAACCAGCCCGAGACTCACATCGCGGAACTGGACGGCGTCGACATGCCCGCGGGCGGCAGGCGCGCGAAACTCATCGCCGCGACCGCCGGCCGAGCGGTGATCGACTGCTTCCAACTCCGCCCCGCTCCCGCGACGAAGGACGCCATCGAGGCGGAGACATTGGAGATCGTGAGCGCGACCGGCGCCGAGCCTGAGGTCAGCGCGCCGATGCGTGGCCCGAGCGAAGGACAGATCCTCGAGTGGCCCGCAACGGCCGAAGGGGACGCGCTGGTGCTGGCGCTGCCCGAGCGCGAGCTTCCGGCTCTCGTGCTGCATGTCCGGCCGATGCAAGGGCCGGATGAGGGCATCATTCAGGCGTTCGCCGAGGGCGAGCCGATCGGCCCTCGTTTTGATCTCTACGCGCCGACGCCCGCGCGGCAACTGTGGATGAACCTGCCGCTGGGGACGCTGCCCGCCGGCAGCAATGAGGTCGAGATCCGCGTCGTGGGCAAGAATCCGGCCGCCAGTTCCTACCACGTCGGTCTCGATTACTTCAAGTGGGCGCCGCTGATCCTACATCCCGACAGCGTCGAGGGCGCGTGGGCGCGTCTGGCTCGGAACCAGAGCTGCGGTTTCACGCACCAGGCGCTGGGGCCGGCCTTCGTGGGCGGGCATCAATTCTGGGTGCAGCCATGTCTCCATGGAGGGTTCGTCGAACTCGCCGTCCATCTTCCCGAGGAGGGCGACTACGAGGTCGAGACGCGTCTTACGACATCCTGGGACTACGCCATCGTGCAGATGACGATGGATGGCGAGCCGTTGGGCGAGCCTGTCGACACGCTCACGGAGACGGTGCTGCAGACCGAGCCACTCAACTTCGGCGTGAAGCACCTGGCGGCCGGCCAGCACCTCTTCCGCTTCACAGCGATCGACAAGAACCCCGAGTCACGGGGTTACCTCATGGGGATCGACTACATCCTGGTGAAGAGGGCGGAATAAGCGACGGCAGGGCGTGATGAATCACGCCCCTACACCGTCCGATCACTCGTAGGGGCGCAATTCATTGCGCCCTGCTTTCAGCCGCGCGGCGAAGTGGCCCCTACTCGGCGAATGACACATCATCGAGCCAAAGCGTGTTCTCCACGGGGCCGCCCTCCATGGCCGAGACGTCACCGACCACGAGCTTCTTGACTTGCGTGATGTCGAGTTGTCCGTTCTCGTCGGCGGAGTCATCGCCCAAGGTGAGTTCTGCCACGGCGATGTCGAGTTGGGCGAAGTCGTCGCCGGCGGGCGTGGGCAAGAACGTCCTGTACTTCGAGCCGTCCAGTTCCTCGATCTCAAGCATGATGGTGGTCTCAACCTCGGACAGGTACGACAGACGCAGCCTTGTCATGCCCTCCAGCGGAACGGTCCCGAGCCCCGTCCCCCAGACGGCGAGCTTGCCGGGCGGCAGGTTGTACGCGATGCGGAGGCTGTAGTCGCCATCGGCCTTTCGTTCTTGCTCGTAGGCGATCTCGGTGTCCGAGCCGGCGATGCCCGCCCACTGCAGCGGTGCGGATTCGAAGGAATCGACCTGCAAGCCGGCCTCGGTGCGGACCCAGCGGGGAGGCGTGCCCTCTGAGTCGACCCACACGTCATCCAGCCAGAGCTTTCGCGGCGACAGATCGGGCGCGATGAAGAAGGGCACCGCGTCGGCCAGTGCCGCCAGCGTCCCGACGTTGTCTGTGAAGAAGATTAGGGCGGCTTGGTCGAGGTCGAGCCGATCGTTCTGGTCGGCGCTGCCATCGGCAAGGGTGAACTCGCTGAAGTCGAGAACGACCTCCTGCCAGCGGCCGGGAAGGCTAGTGAATTCAGTGCTGTAGCTTGAGGCATCGGCCTCGTTGATCCCTACACGCACGGTGGTCTGGGCCGTCGTGCGGATGTGCATCAGCAGGCTCTTCCCGCCCAGAAGTCCGGCGTTCAGTCCCGTCCCCAGCCCGGTGGGGGCCCCCTTTGTGGGCGTGTAGGCAAACTGGAGCACGCCGTTGCCCTCTTCGCGGACGACGTCCGCGTCGGTGGCTGATGTGAGTTGCGCCCCCTGATCGCGGGTGCCGAAGCCATCGATATCGTTGTCGAAGAGCCACTCCGCAACCGGCGCCTGGGCGGAGGCGGGGGTCGCGAGCATCAGTCCAGCGAACACACATCCAAGCACAGCGACGAGCAGCAGATTCCTCATGTTGGGTCTCTCCCAGTTAGTGAGCATTCAGATGGGCATACACTGCTCGGCCTGGTTGGGTTGCGCGAGGCGAGGCCAGCCTCACTCCCATCCAACCGGCTCGATACCCTCTCGCGTGACTCTCAGGCGCTGGGCGCGGATGGATGATCCCTCGCCCTCCTCATAGTACACGATCAGGACGGTCCCGTCGTTTCGTCGGACCATGCTGGGGTACGCGCCAATGCAGGTGTCGAGGAGGAGGGTCTCGCTCCACGAGGCGCCGTCGTCGAGGCTGTAGTGGAGCGACGTGCCGGGGACGCGGTGGGCGAGTAGCAGGACATCGCCCGCGTAGAACAGGTAGGGAGCCTGGCCGGGGAAGCCGATCTTCTCGGATGGCGACCACGTGAGGCCCTTGTCCTCGGAGACGCTCCACCACATGCTATCACCATGGTTGGTGCGCATGAGGCAGAGGATAATTCCGTCCGGGCGCTCGATGATCGCTGGCTCATCGTTGTCGTCGTTGGATTCATCGACCCAAGCCGGGTCGCTCCACGTCTTGCCGCCGTCGGTCGAGCGCATGATCGCAGACCAGTTGCGGAGCGGGCCCTGGTACTCGCGGTAGATCGGCCAGAGCAGCATGCCGTCGCGCAACTCGATGATTGGCGATGAGCAACCCCAGTGCGCGCCGGCGGTGTGGGGCACGAGGTGCGGCTCCGTCCACGTGTGGCCATTGTCGGACGAGAAGCTGAGCCACAGCTCCTTGTACTTGCTCTCACAGCCTGGTCGTCCGTCGTCGCGCCCGCCGTAGTAGGTGAACCAGTTGCAGATGAGCGTGCCGTCACTCAGGGCTGTGATCGATGGATCGCGGTCGTCCCACGGCGTGTCGACGACGATCTCAGGCGGCCCCCACGTCTCGCCGTCATCCGTCGAACGAACCGAGCAGACGCGGGCGCCCTTCGGGAGATCTTCGCGCGGAAATGCGATATGTCCGTAACCCGCGTAGAAGACGCAGAGCAGGTCTCCGTTGGCGCAACGGCAGATGTCCGGGAACGCCTCGTACGCGCCGGCTCCGGCGTCCTCACAGATGACCTTGTAGTCGGGTGCCACGAGCTTGCCTCCCAAGTCGCGCCACGGCGGCGTCAGCTCGACGCTCTCGCCGGACACGGAGATGTTGCGATAGCGGCAGATGCCCTGGCTGCTGCCGAAGCCGAGCAGGCCCGCGCCCAGCGTGTTGTCGCGGGCATCGATGACGCGATTTCCGTTGACCTCGACAACGATGCGCGTGCCACCCGCGCGGATGTATACCTCGTGCCACTCCCCGCGCGCCAGCCTGACATCGGACGCGCGCTGGAGATTCTGCCAGAATGCGTCCGGGCTGTTCTTGCTGAGATAGACGCCATTGGCTTTGGTGGTGAAGTGGACGAGGGTGTACGTGCGGCTGTCGGTTGAGCGCAGGAGCACCTCGGCGGCGCCGACGCCCGGGCTGGATGTCTCGACGAGGAATTCGAAGCGCAGCTCGAAGTCACTGAACGCCGGCGACTTGAGAAACGCGTGGCCCGTCTGCTCGAAGGAACTCTCGGCAACCCAGGGGTCGAGTTGCGATAGAGCGCCGTCGGCGATCTCCCACTCGCCGCCGGAGAAGACCCAATCGGACGCATCTCCCGGCAGGTCGAGCGGGTCGGCCATCGCGGCGGATGCAACGGCGAGAGCGAGCAGCACCAGGGACCTCCGGCCTCTAACCCAACGGCTTTTCCAGGGTCTCGGCGATGACGGCGAGTAGCTTGGCGCCGGCGTCGAAGTAGATGTGTTGAGCCGGATTCCAGGCGGCAGTCGTGTAGCCCGTGGTGACCGCGCCTTGCTCCGCAAGCCAGTTCAGTCCGAGGTGAAACATGACCTTGCCGATGCCGCGGCCGCGATACTCGGGATCGACGCCAGGGCTCCCGAAGTGACCCTCGCCGCCGCGTTTGGGCACCCATGCGGGCCCCATGAAACCGATGAGGCGATCGCCGTCGAGCGCGAGGCGGATGGGGCAGTCAGGCCGGAACTCGATGGTGGCCGCGTCGAGCGTCGTGCGCCATTCGGGCGCGAAGTAGCGGCTTGAGAAGTCAAGCAACTCATCCCGATCCTCGGGACCGAACAGGCGGTAGGTGATGCCCTCGGCTGCGAGGGCGTCGCGGCGCTGGTTGATCGAATCACGCCGCGTCCGGCCGCGAAGATCGTTGCGCAGGACCAACTCGTGATGGATCGCCCGATAGCCCCGGCGGCCGAAGAACCGAAACGGCTCGGTGTCGACCGCCGCGCCCATGGTCAGCGGGATCGCAGTGCCGTA
Source organism: uncultured Armatimonadia bacterium (assembly GCA_964555935.1). Classification (GTDB taxonomy): domain Bacteria; phylum Armatimonadota; class Zipacnadia; order Zipacnadales; family VGFC01; genus CAZKUN01. Next base: position 6,551 of record CAZKUN010000069.1, read on the forward strand.
TGTTTTGAAGATGATGCGGTCCTTGCCCTGGTCTTTCACCGCCTGCTCAACGGCGTCGAGGAGCTGCGCGCCGATGCCCTGGCCACAGTGGCTTGGCTTGACCGCGAGCCCGGCGAGGTAGCCCGGCATCTCAGCGAGGCCGCCCTCTCGATGGCGATCTTGCGTCAGGATGTAGCCGAGGCCGAAGCCGACAGGCGCGAGGCCCTCCAGCGCCACCAACGCCCCCGACGGCAGGTAATTGGCGTTAACCATCGCGCCGCGAAGCTGCTCGGGGCGGATGGGGCGGTCGAATCCCTCAGAACCCGCCGCACGCAGGGCTTCGTTCCAGAGCCTGACGACGGCATCGATGTGGTCCGGTGAGAGCGGGACGATCTGCATGGGACGCTCCTGATGCGACCGGGCTACTTCGCGCTAAATGTCAAGCCCAGCCACTGCGTCCGCCGAGCGTCGGGGACGGTGTTGCCGGTCCAGAATCGGTAGCCCAGTCCGAGCTTCTCGCTGGCCTTGTAATCGACGGCAACGTCCCACGAGTACCGGAATCGGTCGCGCGTTCCGCGAATCTCGCCGATCGCGCCGACCTCGCCCTTGGGCCCCGTGCTGACCTTCCATTTCTTGCCGATCTGCTTCTCGTAGCCGAAGGTCGCGCCGATATCGCCGACCCAAGGCTGGGATGTCTGCACGTCCCTGCTCGCGCCCCCCGTGAACTCGACGAAGCCGTACGTGCGCTGTTGGCGCAGGCCGGTCGCGAGCAAGGTGTGGAGGCTGTCGATGCCATGGTCGCCCTCGGTCTGAAGCAGGTACACGGGGACCCAATGGCGCTTCTTCTCCTCGTAGTTCTCGGGGAGGAGACGGAAGCCGGTCTTCAGCCGGTCGAGCGTCGACGTGTCGCCGCGGGAGTAGTCCGAGTCCACGGTGATGGCCAGGGCTTTGCCCAGCAAGGGCGTGCCGAATTGCCCGTCGAGATTCCACGAGACAGTCCACTCGCTACTGCCTCCACCGGCGCGCTCAGCGGCGCTTAGCACGATGTCAATCTTCTCAGTCTCAATGTCGAAGGCGAACGCGGTCGACAGGCTGAGGGTCAACAGTAGTCCAACCACGCCTAGCGTAAACAGCGGAATTCGGTAACTCACTCAATCACTCCGGTTCGAGGGTGTTACGTCTGCGCGCCCTTGGGCGCGTATTCATCCAACAGCTTCAGATAGAGCCCGTAGTCATCAAACGAGACGCCCGGAGGCGTTTGGTGGTCGACCGACGGGATGAACCCGCCCGAGCGCATCGTGGGAAGCAAGCGCTCGAACTCCTGGCGCATTCGTTCCTCGCCCAGATGCATGACGGTCTTGTCGAACGCGCCGATCATGCGTAGGTCCGGATATTCCGCCCTCAGTTGCCCGACATCCACGCCGGCCATTCGCTCCAGCGGCAAGAAGCCCTGCACGCCGACGTCCTGCATCCACGGGACGAGTTCGGTGACGTCGCCATCGGTGTCGACCATGACCGTGACGCCTCGGTCGCGTAGCGCGGGCACGAGCTTGCGGTAATACGGCCCGACGAATTCGTCGAACTGGGCCTTGGAGCACATCGGCCCGTGGTTGTATGACATGTCCTCGGCGATGGTCATGAAGTCGGGAACGCAGATCTCGCAGAACTGCTCCACGCAGCGCAGGTTGTACTCCAGCAGGTCCTGGTTGATCCGGTGCATCAGTTCGGGCTGATCGTAGAACGCGAAGAGATGATGCTCGATACCAAATAGCGACCTCGGGAACCAGAAGTAGCCCTCGAGCGAGATCCAGACCGCGAGATCGCCCGACTCCTGCCCGGCCGCCCACTGCCGGATCGTAGCCGGGTCGAAGGCCGTTGGCTCGGGGTAGAGCCACTGCTTCATGTTCTCGTACTCGTCCTCGGTCTTCATGCGTCCGGCGCCGTGGTGGGTCGGCACGGGCATGCCGGGCCCCCCTTGGATCGCGCGGATCCAGCACTGCTGGAGGTCATCCAGTCCGACGTGCTTGCGAATCGAGAAGGCATCCTGAAGTTCGGTCGCCAAACCCTCCTCGTGCCAGCGCTCAATGGTCTTGTCCCAGTACCCGGCCCACTCAATACGCGGAAGCCGGTCCACAGGCTCAAAGTTCAGCGCGCGGCGGATGCGGTCTCTGTTGGTCAATTCGGCTGCTCCAATCGCTGTAAGCTACTACTCCCTCGCCGCCAGGTGCCCCCACGTGAACGCGTTGCGGGCCATGGGCGTCTGGACGGTGAACTCGCACATGGCCGGATACCAGAAGACATCAAAGTACGCCTCAATAACCGGCCACTCGCGCGAGGGCGGGTAGCAGGTCTTGTCGAGATTGTCATGCGCCCAGTCCTGCGCGCCCTGGGCGGCGTTCAGCGGGCCGAAGACTGTCAGGCCCGGCGGCGGCGGCTGGTGGGTTATCTGGGAATCGATGTGCAGTGGGTTCAGCGGGCTGGAGTGTCCCAAGCCCGTCGTGAAGCACATGTTGACGGGATTTGCGCCCGCGCCGGTCTGAGACGCCAGCACCAGCGCGCGAAGATACTTGTCTTCGCCGGTGAGGACGTGCGCGCGGACGAGCGATTCTCCATCCGGCGCGCTGAACGCCCCCCACGCCGATGGCATCCACTCGTACTTCGTCCAGCGGAAGCCGGTGATGTCGGCTCTTGCGGTGCGGTTGTCGGCCTCGGCGAGGATGGCGGCGAGGCAGTTCTTGCGGATCTGCTCGTCGACGCCATCGTGCTGGGTTGAGATGTAAACCCACGGCGCGTCGCGCTGGTCGTGATCCTCCCACACGAACAGCTCGACATTGGGCTGGGAAAATGCCGTCGTGTCGAGGAATATCTGGTGCCAGCGATCCTCGCCCGTCAGCCGGTACATCTCCGCCGCCGCGAGGTTACGCGCGTCAAGCACGGCGTGATGGTCGTCGTCCGGGCGGTTGGGGAGTTCCCTCTCGGCCCACTCCATCGCCTTCAGGGCGCTGTCGGCGTAGATGCTGGCGCGGTCCGGGTCGATGCCCTCCAGCACGTAGGCGGCGCGCGCCGCAACGCCGGCGTAGACGTGGCTCGACCAGACGCCCGGCGCGTAGGCCATGATGTCGAGCGATTCCTGCCAACTCGCGTCGCCGTTGGCCGGGTGCTCGGCTGATTCGATCCCGCCGCGGATGCCACCCTCCGGCGTCTGCATCCGCCGGTAGCAGTCGAGGTTGAACAGCGCCTCGCTGACGAGATCGGGCAGGCCATCGCCCGACTCGGGGATGTTCAGCGAGAACTCAGCGTAATAGTCCGGGTGCATCTCAACCAGCTCAAGCAGCAAGCGCGAGGCATTGAGATGCTGGATGCGCCGATCCCAGTCGCCGGCGTCCATGTAGCCGCCCCACGCGTCGGCGACGATCTGGTCCGTCTTCCCCGCGACGAGGTGGCCGAAGTTGCCGTCGTCATCCTGGCTCAGTCCGTTGCCGCTATCCATCAGCGCACATGCTGAGTGGTAGACTGCCACGCCGTCGCCCGGATGGAAGCAACGTGGGCGCGCGTATTCGGTGTGCGGCGGCCCAAGCTCGATCCCGCTGCGCTGGTGGTAGAATCCGCGCGCGGAAACGAGGAACGAGTCGCGCCACGCGGTGTCAGAGATGGGAAACGGGTAGCTGCAGCCGATGCCCTCCACGTAGACGCGATAGGTGCCGGGATCGGCGAGGTCTGAGAAATCGGCCTCGTAGACGTCGGTGCCGTTGTGATTTGTCTTGTAGGCGTCTTCGTCGGTGGCGTCCTTGGCTTTGCTCAACCGCAGCGTGCCGTCGTAGACCGATTCACCGGTGCCATCGTCGAGCACGGAGAAGCGAAGCTCGGAGTAGTCCAACGGGCCGCCGTCGCCCATCCAGCACGAGAGGAACGCCACCTTGGCCGGATCATCAGGTCTGAATCCGAGGTGGGTCGCGTGGACAGCCTCGCTGCGGAGTGACTCGGGCGCGTAGGCGAAGGTTTGGGCTTCGAAGGGGCCGCCATCGAACTCGATAGCGTATTCGGCGCCTTCGACGAGAGCCTCGGGCAGGCGCAGGTAGAGCACGTGACCGACCGGCCCATCGAAGCGCCAGCTGTCGGTTCGGGCGAGCGCAGTCGGCTTGCTCTTGCGGTAGATCGCGACGGGACTGGCGGCGTTGGCATAGTTGCCATCGCCCGTCGATGAGATGCTATACGTTGATGGGTCGGTCGCCCAGTCGATGTCCAGGTGCTCGCCGACAACCGCGTCGATTTCGCGCATGAGGTCCCCATCAGGGCCCGCGAGGGCTCCTATGACCTTGCCGCCGCGGAGAACCCAACGGTGGTGCTCGGGGGTATCGATGCGGTCGTCGTCCTGAGGCTCGTAAGGCACTTGAGCGCCGTACTCAGCGCGGCGCTCGTCGACCTTGATGGAGAGGATGTCCGGGGCGACAACGCCGATCCCGGTGATCCTGGGCGGGTCGCCGTCGTTGATGATCGGCGCCGCGGCCTGCGTGCAGCCAAGGCTGGGCATCAGTAAGACAGCAAGTGCCACCAGGCGGGCTTTGGTCATGGGCGACCTCCTCAGCAGAAGCCGGTTCTTCGCCTCCGATCCCACAAATGCCTTGGCGAAGTTAATTAGTGTCAGACACTAGTTTACAGGCGTCTGTGATGGCTATAGCGCAGAATAAGGCCCAGAATAAACTGGTGTCTGACACTAATTAATTTGGCGCAAGGACTGGCAGTGGGCGGCAGAGAAGGTCACAATGTAAGCGGGAGACACTGCGTCTCCGGAGGATATGGCGATGAAGAAGGAGCTAACTCGTCGCGAGTTCATCAGCACGGGATCGGCGAGCCTTGCGCTGGGCTTGGGCGCGTCGGCGCTGCCGCTACTTGCGGCCGCGGCGGACGAGACCGTCCGGTGTGGGTTCATCGGCGTGGGCGGACGCGGCACGGCCTTGCTCAAGGCGGCTTTGCGCCTGGCGAACGTGCAGGTGACGGCCGTTTGCGAGCCGGATCCGGACAACCTGAACCGAGCGCTGGACCGCATAGAAGACGCTCGAGGCAAGCGCCCAAACACGGTGGGCTACGGGCCCTGGTCATACCGCGACTTGCTCGCGTCGGATCAACTGGACTGCGTGGTCATCGCGACACCGTGTGACTGGCACTCGACGATGTACCGCGACGCGCTGGAGGCGGGCAAGCCATTCTATGGCGAGAAGCCGCTCGCCATCACGTCAGACGGGGTCGCGCTCGTGAAAGCGGCTCGCGAGAAACACCCCGACGCTGTGGCGCAGATCGGGTGCCAGTGGTCCTCGAACAAGGCCCGGGCCGAGATGGTAGAGCGCGCGCGGGCGGGCGAGATCGGCGACCTGGTCGAGGGCCGCTTCCATCGCTACAACGGGTGGGCGAGCCTGGGGAATTGGTTCAACCAGCGGGAGCGTTCGGGCGACTGGATGCTCGAGCAGGCGGTGCATGAGTTCAACCTGATGTGCTGGGTGACAGGCAAGCTGCCGGTCGCCGCGTATGCCGCCGGTCGGCCCAACGTCACCGAGCCCGAGAACGCCGAGCGCGATGTGACGGACTTCTACTCGGCGATACTGGAGTATGAGGACGGGCTGATCGTGCACTACGCCCACGGGTGGATCAACCCGCCGGGATTCACGGGACTGCAGGCGCGGTTTGTGGGCACGAAGGGCGGCTTGGACGTGATGGGCGCGACCATCCGCGTGCGTGGCGAGAAGGAAGATCGCACGAGCAAGCAACCCGGCGGCGACACGCGCGAGCACCTCGCGAACTTCATCGACGCCGTCCGTGCCGGCGATCCGGCGGCCGTGAATTGCGATATCGAGCAGGGAGCCGCGGCGACGTATGTCGGGCTCATGGTGCGGAAGTCGCTGGACGAGAAACGACGGGTTACATTTGATGAGATGATGGGGGATGATCGCCCGCTGCCGACGTTGCCCCCAGTGTAATCTGACAGGCGTGGAAACTCGAACGAGTTTCCACGCCTGTCCTACGGTTCCTGAGACGCCTGTCCTACGGTTCCTGATTGGAGAGACAATATGACACAGCGATTTGACCGACGTTCGTTCATCACCGCCGCGGCCGGTGGCGCGGCGAGTCTGGCGGTGGGGCTGAACGGGACGCTCAACGCCCAGGCGCCCTACGCGACCACGCTCAAGAAAGCCCTCATCGTTGGCCACCCGAACCGCGAGAACCTCGAGCCGGTGAAGGCCGCCGGGTTCGGTGGGGTAGAAGCGGGCATCGTCAGCCCGGACGAGGCGGCCGCCGCGAAGGCGGTCGCCGACGACCTCGGGATGAGAATCCACTCGGTCCTGCGGGGGTGGGCGGAGTTCAACAGCGACGACGAAGCAAAGGTAGAAGCCAGCTTCGATACCAGCGTCGCTGCGCTGAAAGCCGCGGAGGGCTATGGCGCGGACGCCGTGCTTCTCGTGCCGTGTCGCATCGGCGGAATGGCGATGCCTCAGCCGTGGGAGCTGTCGATCCGGTTCGACGCCAACACGGGCCATCTCACCCAGGTCATCGACGGCGACAACGCGCCGTTTGCCGACTTCATCAAGGCCAGCAACCACTCCTGGGACACCTCGAGAGCGCAGATTGAGAAGCTGATCCCCGTGGCCGAGGAGACGGGCGTCGTGATCGCCGTCGAGAACGTGTGGAATAACCTGTGGCTCGAGCCGTATCACTTCGCCGCGTTCGTCGATTCCATCGGCAGCGAGTGGGTGAAGGTCTACTTCGACCTCGGCAACCACGTGAAGTACGCGCCGACGGAGAACTGGCTGACGATCCTCGGCGACAGAATCGTCAAGCTGCACGTGAAGGACTTCAAGCTCAACGACGACGGGCATGGCGGCAACTTCGTTGACATCCGCGATGGCAGCATCAACTGGCCTGTTGTCCGTTCCACCATCGACGCGATCGGCTACGACGGATGGGCGACGATGGAGGGCAGTGGCGGGCTGTCGAAAGACGAGCAGAACAAGCGCCTCGACCTGATCTGCACGGGCAGATAGCATGCGGATCACGACAGACTGGCACATCCACTCGCGGAACTCATGTGACGGAGCCTCGGCGCCGATTCATGAGATCATCAGGGGCGCTGAGGTCCAGGGCATCACCGACTTCGGCGTCACCGATCACGTCCATACGGCCTACAACCTCCCCGACATGGATGCCTCGCGCGAGGAGTATCTGGCGAATCAGCCTGCCGCGCGTTTCCACTTCGGCGTCGAGGTTAGCGTGGTCTCTGAGTGGGAACTGGGGCAACTCGACCGGATCCGCTCGGAGGGCCTGACGTATGGCCTGCGGAGCGGAGGCCCGCCCGGCGCCGCGCCCGCGATCGGCCTCACGGAGGCGGACATCGACCGACTCGGGATCGAGCACGTGGTCGGTGGTACGCACTGGCCGCTGTACTGCGAAGTGGAGCGAGATGAGGTCATCCGCGACTACCATCGTCAGAACATGTTCCTCGCGGAGCACCCGCTCGTAGACATCGTCGCGCACCCGTGGTGGTGGATGGGGCACTGGAAAGATGAGGACGGGCGGTACACGACCGACCCGTGGCTCGATGACTTCGGGAAGGTCCCGACCTCGATGCACGATGAGTTCGCGGCGGCGACCGTCGAGAGCGGCACGGCCGTCGAGATCAACATCGGCGCGTGCCTGATGAACGCGGACTATCCCGAGTCATTCGCCGGCCAGTACGTCGAGTACTTGGCCTTGCTGAACGAACGCGGCGTGACCTTCAGCGTCGCGTCGGATCTCCACGCGGCGACGTATGACGTCGACTTCCCGAAAGCCGCCGAGATGCTCGCGCCGCTCGGGATCGCCGACGAAGACCTCTGGCGCCTGCATCCGCGCGCGTAGCCCTCCAGTTTATTAGTGTCAGACACTAGTTTAGCGCCCGATACAGGTATTTCAGCGCCGAATAATGGCCTGATTAAACTAGTGTCAGACACTAGTTAATCCCCGGACCAACTCACCACCAGCCGTGATGCGTCCTCGCGCAGGTTTTGGCGCGTCCGACGCGAAGATCGGATCAATGATGCGCATCATGCCCACGTGGCGGTCCATCGCGGTTGGGGGAGTTGTGTGGGCGGTTCTGTTCCCTCGGTCCACCTCTGTATCCTCACAGGACGCCCCCGCGACGATTCCCCCGGAACGCGACCACCCGAGCCTGCTCTTCGCCGTTGGGGACCTCCCACCACTGCGCGCGAAGGCTCGCGGCGATGGGGTTGCCGGCGGCGCTTTCGAGCAGATGAAGCTCAGGGCGGATGGGTACCTGGCCGTCGACACGACGAAGTACGGGCTCCACGGAACCGTGGCGGGCCGGGCGCTGACGACTCAGGTCCTCAACCTCGCGATGACCGGTCACGTGACCGGCGACCGTTCCTACCTCGACAAGGCGACGGACGTCCTCTGCGCCGCGGCCGAGCAGACTGATGTGGATACCTTCAGCAAGCTCAACGGCGCGCTCGCCGTCGCCGATGCGGCCCATGGGTATGCCGTGGGCTACGATTGGCTCCACCCGGTCATGACGGAGAGTCAGCGCGAGTTGATTCGTGAGGAACTGCGGAGCTACGGGCGGTGGTTGCTTGAGCACTCGGCGACGGATTTCTGGGGCGAAGACGAGACCCGGCGGATGGCGCACAACTGGAACGGGGTGACCCACGGAGGCCTTGGCCTCGTGGCGCTGGCGCTGGGCGACCAGCCGGCCTGGCTCGACCGAGCCGTCGAGCGCGTCCGCGCCTACCTCGAGCACTCGAAGGACGAGACGGGTGCGTCGTACGAGGGCGTCTCGTACATGGGCTACGGACTGCAGAACGTCGTGCCGTTCGCGGCGGCGCTCCAGCGACAGGGCGGGCCGGATCTCCTGCCCGAATTCCCAGCCACTCGACTCATCCCGGAGTACGTGCTATGGCAAGTGCTCCCCGGCGGCCGCGCGATCGTGCCGATCAACCAGTGCGCCCACACGCTGCACCCCTCGCCCGGCGTCTTCCATATCATCAGCAAGTTTCAGGACCCCGTCGGGCTCTGGGGGTGGCTGCGGCTATTCGGGCCGGAGGGAGATGGGACGTATGGCGCGTCATCATGGCTGGGCGGTGGCTGCGCGCTCCCGTACGTGTTTCTCTGGGCCGATCCGTCCCTAACGCCCGCGTCGCCGGCGGAGCCGGGCGCGCCCCTCAGCCGCTTCTTCGCGCGCGGGCAAATCTCGGCGCGCGATGGCTGGGCGGAGTCGGACACGCTCGTGACCTTCACCAGCGGCAAGGGCATTCCCGGCATCTGGAACCAGGGGGATGAGAACAGCTTCACGTTCTACTCCCGGGGCGAGCAGTTCGCGATTGACCCCGGTCCGGCGTGGGGCAAGACGAGCGAGCACAACGCGGTTCTCATCGACGGGGAGGGGCAGGGGTCAGACGGTGGACCGGTGGCCGTGCAGGGGAGAATCGTCAAGGCAGAGGACCGAGGCGAAGCCGTCCACGTTCTTGGCGACGCCACCGCGGCCTACCGCAGTCGGCAACCGATTCTCCACGCCCGGCGACAGCTCATGTTCGTCCGAGGTCCGCAGCCGTATGTGGTCATCGTGGACGACATCCAGAAGGACGAGGACGAGCATCTGTACTCCTGGCTGCTCTACTCCGCCGAGGGGAACCGGCTGATGGCCGACCCGGACACCAACTCGGCGCAGATTGCCGGCTACGCCCGCAACGCGACCTGTTACGTCCGATTCCTGTGGCCTGACGAGCTAACCTTGCAGTCGACGCTGGCCCGCGAGAAACTGCCGCTGCTGACCGCTACGACGACGGCGACCAACCCACGGTTCGTGGCGGTGCTGGTGGCGGTTGATGTGGGCGAACAGGCGCCTGAGGTGGTCCTTGAGGGCACGCCTCCCAACGCGCGGATTCGCGTCCGCTTCGCCGATGGGACGCTGGATTCGTTGGCCCTCCGAGCAGACGATATCGACCTCACCCGCACCCAACCGCAGTGATTTCCGCCGCCGATAGGGGTCGGATTGAATAGGCCATTAGACCCAGACGGACCCTTCCAGGTCGCAAGAACAGGCCAAATGAGGGGCCCTTTTTCGAGGTGAATCCGCAAAAGAACCGAGTAAAACGCTAGCAATCGGGGGGTATGGAAAAGGCGATTCTCGGATTTCCGGTCAATTGCCGGTTCCACTCCCGATCTCACTCCTCGGCTGGCTCTGGCTCCGAAGTGGCGACTAGTCCGGTGGATAGCTATGGGTGATGATCGTCTCATCTTCGCCTTGCTCGGGCCGTCATCGGCTGTCATCTCCGTGCAGGAACCACCACGTGTCCTCCGCCCCGTAGCAAGTCCAAAGATCTGAGCGTTGATCCGCCGGACGCTCCTCAATTAGGGCCGATATTCGAATGAGCTACGCCGAACAACCGTTTACGTTGGCGATCTCACGCGTGTGTGCGGCTCTTTACGCCCTGGACAGGTGTGGGGTACGTCGAACAAGATCTTACTGTGCTGAGAGTGCGACTCAACATCCTTACCAAAGCGACCTTCCGGCGTGCTACGGCGTCGCGTGATACTGGTCACACATCCGATGTGGGGAAGGTAGACGGGTAATCACGTCAGAATAGGGACGGATATCTCTTAATGCAATGAAAGGAGAGTAACGATCCGAGTTAAGGTTGGACGGACCAGATAAGTGGATACATGGTTCCGTTCGCCTGCAAGAGTCTCTATTAATCGTGAGGAGGTAGGTATGTTGAGGATATGGAGTAGCATGGCGGTAATAGTCGGCATCGTCGTCGTGTCAAGCACCGGCGGCGCGCAGGTCACTGAGTGGCGGGCCGCTCCCACAACAATGAGTGGCTCAGCGCCCGCCGCGCTGGTGGAGTGGGACGGAGGAGTGCAGCAAAGCTACCCAGGCATCGAGGCGCAGGACACGGACGAGTATAGGGAGCTAGGGGGCGGGCAGCCCCCGACGCACGGCCCCTGGACTTCCGAGATCGGTGTCGTGGAGATCTACGCAGTGGACATCGAAAGCTGCGTGGGGGGCACATTCGAGACGGTGAACTACGCCGGCCCGAACCCCGCACGCTGGCGGCTGGAGGGAACCGCCATGAACCCGGAGGAAGGCTTCGTCATCGTCCACGACGGCTATAAGTTCGATGACACGCTCCAGGCGCTCCCCGGCCAGACCGGCCACCGCAATGACATCGTGATCGGGTTCTACTGTGCCGAGGTGAAGGTCACATCCAACTGGGGCCGGATCGAGGGCGTAGTTAGCGACACGCGGACCCTTGAGGGCGTTGACCAAGCCTACGTCGAGGTCACGAAGAACGGAGAGAATGTCGCTGGCATGATGACCGAGGAGGATGGCAGCTATGAGCTTTTCGTGGCGCCCGAGACCGGCTACGTGGTTACGTGCCGGAAGGACGACTATACACCCGATCCTCAGACCGTCACCGGCGTCAGCGTTACCAAGGACACCGCCACGACCGTCAATATGACACTGACATCCCCAGAGGGGGAGGGCGGTGAAGGCGGTGAAGGCGGTGAAGGCGGTGAAGGCGGTGAAGGCGGTGAAGGCGGAGAAGGTGGTGAAGGCGGAGAAGGTGGGGAAGGTGGGGAAGCCTGACGGCTGTTTCACTCGCCGGTGATGGACGGAGGCCATGATGGTGAGGATCTGGTGGTTGGTGGCTGCGGGAGTGGCGTGCGCCATCGCGCCATGCGCCGGTCAGGGAGTGATCGTCCCGGCGAAGGGGAGGGCGGCTCGCGCAGCTCCGGGCTGCCTGCCGCAGGCCGTTGACCGACCGGGCGCTCGCGTGGGCCCGATCGAACTCGGGCCGGCCCGCATCGGCGAGGCGCTTTCGCACGTGGCCGATGAGTTCGGCCTGATGGTGTTGGCCGAAGTCTACCCCGGGACCGAGTGGGACGAGCCCCGCGCGCTGTCCGTCCCGGCCGGGCCACCGACGGCGGTATTCGCCGCGATCGCGGAGGCCTACGGTTACGAGTGGGGACAGGTCGAGGGCGTCTATGTCCTCCGCAAGGGCCGTCCGTGGGAGCAGCCACGCAT
>CAZKUN010000069.1:18609-38162 GCA_964555935.1 uncultured Armatimonadia bacterium
ATCGCACCGGAACTCAGCGGCGGGCCCTTCATGGCCCGCCGCGACGTCTGGGACGGCGAGGGCTTCCGCGACACGGTCGCGGCCGTCTGGTGTGATGCGGCTCGGTTCGAGGGGATCCTTTGAGAGCTGTCGGATTGGAGGTCTGATGAGCTGCCGCAGCGACTGCGCGCCTCGCAGATCGCGTGTGGGATGCTGTGCCACGCGGACTTCGCCGAACGCAGGATCTTCGCCCGCGTCGCGGGCCTGTCGACGCATCGTTTCGCCTCGGCCGCGGCGGCCACCGTCGGAGCCTCGCCGCGGTCGTCGTCTCCGAACAGGCTGTTCCTGCGCTCCCCGGGAATGGCGTGGCGAGGCGCGGCGGCGCGCTACGGAGATACGGGCCCGCCGGACTTCGATGCCTGCGCAGCCGCTGGTGGGGTGGACCCGGACGACCCGTCGCCGGCGCGGGCAGTGCTGTACGCCGAGATCGTCAGTCGGTTGACGCGCCGTGAGGCTGAGCGTTTCACGCTCAACGTCGGCTACGCGCAGGATCGCCTGCGGGGCAGCCCGCGGGCCGTCCTGGCGCTAGAGGGATACGCCACGGTGACGGTCCCGTTTGAGGAGTTGTCACCGATGGCCCAGATGGCGTTCATCGCCGAGATCGAGCGCCATGAGGAGATGTACCCCCACCTGAGGACCGACCGACGGCGGCCGGAGGCCATGTGGGCGACGGTGAGGCGGAGCCGGACCGATCGCGACGGTAACCTGCTGGCGCGGTGCAGCGTGACCACGGGACAGGCAGGGGGGAAGGGGTTGCTGAGATTCTGATGGGGTGCCCTGAGATGAGAATCCACGCGTTGATCCACATCGCAGCCGCCGCCACGCTCGCCATGGTGCCCGTGGGCGCGCAAGGGCCCGCGCCTCCGCCCAGGATCGCCGGACCGGACGCCTTGCCCGGAGTGCTGCCCCAGTCGCCGCTCGACTCCGGCCCTCCCTTGGGCGCTCTGGCCTACGAGAGCGTCGACATCCGGGGGGTCCTGACCGACGTCGCCGACAGCGGCGGGATCGCGGTTCTCGCCGAGGTGTATCCCAACACCGAATGGGACCAGCCCAGGCCGCTCTCGGTGCCGGGCGGCTCCGCCGCGACAGTGCTGGCCGCGGTGAGCGCGGCGTTCGACTATGAATGGGGCGAGGTTGAGGGCATCTACCTTCTTCGGAAGACACGCCCGTGGGAGCAACCGCAGACGGATGGGGTGGCGCCGGAGGACGTCTCGGTGGTCCGGCGCGAGGCTGCAACGGGAGGGGACGGCGAGGGCCCTGCCATCGATTTGAGCTGTGACGGGGCGCCATTCGCGGACGTCCTGGGGCGGCTGAACGCGCTGTCGCCGACCGATGCGGACCGCGTGGCCCACCCGTCATTAAGTTCCCACAGGATCTTCGCCCGGCTAACCGGCGTGCCTATCGCGAGCTTCCACACGGTCGCGGCCAGACTGATCGGCGCGGATCTCGTCGCGCTGCCCCCCAGCCTGCTGTTCACCCGTTCCGCCGGCATGGCGTGGCGCGCGGCGGCCGCCCGGCACGAGGAAGACGGCCCGCCCGACTTCGAAACCCTCGCCGACCAGGGCGACACGGCGGCCTGGGACGGCCTCTCGCTGGCTCGGCGCGCCCTCCTCGTCAGTCTGTGCACGCGCCTGGACAGACAGTCGGCAATGCGTTTCAATGAGGTTGTGATCGCGCCGGCGGAGAAGCTGGCCGACATGCCCACGGCCCTATGGGTGCTGCGCCAATACTCCACGCGAACCGTGTCGTTCGAGGAGCTGGCGCGGGACGAGCAGCTCGCCTTCATCGCCGAGCTTAACGCATGTGAGCAGGCGGACCCCGCCCTCAAGGTCGACCGGTCATGGCCGGAGGCGATGTGCGTGACGCTGCGGAGAGGCAGCGCCGATTCGCCGGACGAGACGAAACTGGCGTGTGAGCTAACCTGCGGCATGACGGACGGGGGATCGGTGACATTCTGACGTCAGCGGAGGCTGAGAATGAGGCGGCGGGGGTTCACGCTGATAGAACTGCTCGTTGTGATCGCCATCATTGCGATCCTGGCATCGATCCTGTTTCCCGTGTTCGGCCGGGCACGGGCCAAGGCACGGGAGGCGAAGTGTCGCAGCAACCTGCGCCAGCTCGGCTTGGCGGTGACGATGTACTCCGACGATCACGACGGCCTGCTTCCCCCACGGGAGGGCGGCTTCCACAGCCAGCTCTGGGGGAACCCCCATCGGTCCGTGCTGACGAGTTGGCACGAGATCATCCACGACTACATCCGCAACACCGACATGTTCGCCTGCCCCGATCAGAAGAAGGACCGGTACCCTCAGCCCGGCTACGGGATGAATGCAGCCCTGGGGAACTGGCCGCTGGACCAGACCGACCATCCCTCGACGCTGGTCTTTGCGGTCGATATGGAGCCTCCGCTTGTACACTGGTACTGCGCGCTCCCGCTGGGGCCCCTCATGACGGCGTCTCGTTCCGCCACTTCGACAAGGCCAACGTCGTCTTCACCGACGGGCATGTGAAGAACATGCCGTCCCAGGCGTTCGACACCGAAGACTGCGCGTGGGACTCCCTAGCTTCCATATCCGACCCCTCTGCCACGCCCACACCAAGCCCTGCCGTACCTTCTCGGGGACACGCGCTCCAGTGAACGGCGTTCCCTGTCCCGTGTTGCTGTCACCGGTCCCCTCCCACTGATTCGCTTTGGTGGGGGTGCATGATCCGCCCTCGCTCGTGCCGGCGGTGCCGGAGTTGCAGATCCTCACCATGGAAACTCAGACGACGAGTTTCCCTTGCAGAACGCAATGATGAGACACCGGCATTGCGTTCTGCCGCTCTCACGAAGGGTTGCTCGATCCGAACGGGGCGGAGGTCATGTTGCCGCTGGCCGCGGGCGGCGGCATTCGACGGGGCGGGAGTGGAAACTTGGAAACTCGAACGACGAGTTTCTTTGCGAGTTTCCGCGTCGCTCGCGGGCGAAGGCGACGGAGCGGCTCAGGAGAGCCGCAGGCACGGACGACAGAGGCAATGGCGTTCTCTGTCCCCTGTCCTCTGTGGAACGGCATGTGCCGGCTGGAAGCCGGCGGTCCAGTCAACGGCGTCGTGGAAACTCAGACATCGAGTTTCCCTGCTAGAGCCCCTCTTACGGGGATTGAGAAGTGGGCGAGGCTTCGACGGGCTGGAAGCCCGTCGCTACGCGGGCAACGGGAACGGCGTCGGATTTGGAAATCCGACCTACGACGGCGGCGGCATCACCCCGGCGTGACTGCGCAAGACCCCAAAGAATGAGAGTGAGAGTGGGAGTCTTTGTACGGTGCAGCGTGTCAGACACCCGCTCTGCAGACGGCGGCAAGACAAGTGCCTGACACGGGTGGGCGGAGGTCGGCGCAAGGACGAGGGACGGCGACGGCATCGACGATCGAGACGATCGTCGTACGGGAAGGGCGAGGTTTCGACGGGGCAGGAGCCCCGTCGGCACGCGGCAACACGGCGATGGAAACGGCGTCGAAGCTAGAGCTTCGGCCTACGAGGGCAAAGCCGACGGCATGCGGACGAGGGCGTCCGCGCTCCAGTGAACGACGCGCAACCGGGCGGGAGTGGAAACTCAGACGGCGAGTTTCCTTGCGAGTTTCCGCGTCGTTGCGCGGGTGAGGTGACAGGCGAGGACGCCTGTCCTACGACGGCGACACGGCGTCCGCGGACCAGTGAACGGTGTGCAACGGGGCGGGAGCCCCGCTGCGTTCTGTAGGAGGCCCCCCCCTCGATAGGGCGAAGTGAGGAGGCGGAGACACCCCTGGCGTCCGGAGGCAGGCCATGAGGGACCAAGCCCTCATCTCACTTATCCTGATCGTCGGCTCGGCGAGCGCGGCGTTCTGCTTTGATGTCGAGAGTTCAGAGCAACCCGCATCCCACCCGCCCCTACGCCCGCGCGATGGCGCCGTCGCCAACACCAACCCGCCGTCGATGACGTGGCGCGTCGACGACCGGGCGGCGACGTATACCTTGGAGATGTCCCAAAGCGACGCGTTCGACGGCGATGTGATTCGCGTTGAGGACATCGACATGCCGCTCTACAATCACTCAGAGACGCTGGCCGAGGGCACGTGGCACTGGCGGTATTTGGTCGTGACGGCCGATGGCGACACCTCTGAACCCAGCGCGGCTCGCAGCTTCCGAATCACCGGAGACTGCGTTCCGCTCCCCGTGCCGCCCACCCACCAGATTCTGGCCGAGATGCCGGACCATCCGAGGGTCTTCGTCACGCCCGACACGCTCCAAGAGTTCCGGGCCCGCCGCGAGGGACCGGCGCGCGAGGCGTGGGAGGATCTGAAGTATCGCGCCGACCAGATTGTGGATGCCCAGCCGCCCGAATTGGACCTCCAGCCGATGCCCGCCGATCCGGGCTCGGCGAGGAAGCGCGTGTTCTACCTCAAGGATGGCGAGGCGTTCGTGCCGGCCGGATACACCAGCAGCAAGCTCAACAGCGACGCATCGAAGGCCAACGTGCTGTCGTTCGCATACCTCATCAGCGGCGACGAGCAATACGCGGAGGCGGCCCGGCGATGGGTGCTGTTCGCCAGCCCGTTTCGGATGGACTACCACCTGGAGGACCGGGCCCAGCACGACACGGTTGTCTACAACTATGAGTACGGTCTCAAAGCGATGGCGCTGGCTTACGACCGGCTCTACGATCGGCTGACCGATGAGGAGCGGCAACAGATTCTCGGCCACATCGAGTACCACTGCGAGAACGCCTACAAGTGGTGTCACGATCGGCTGAAGCTGCACCTGAACTATCAGAACTCCCACGGGCAGCAGTGCATGCACGCCCTGCTGACGACCGTGCTGGCGGTCGCGGATGAGACACCGCAAACGGCCGAGTGGGCGGACTGGCTGATACGCCAGTACGTGAACCGAATCGCGTGGGGCAGCGACGACGGTGGATATACCGAGGGCCAGACATACGGGCACAAGTTTCAGTTCATCCTCGAGGGTCTGGCGGCTGTGAAGACGGCGACGGGCGTGGATGTCTTCAAGAAGCCGCGCTTCGCGAACGCGGGGCGGTTTTGGATGTACTGCATGTCACTGAACTACTGGTGGAACCACTGGGGCGATGTCTACTCGCTGATCATGCCGATCCCCGGCGCATCCGCCGACACGTACATCTCCGGCATCCTGGCCTCGATGTCGGGGGATCGCCACGCGAAGTGGTGGAGCGACACGGTCCTCGGCAGCCCGTCCCACCTCCCGCTTTGGTATCTCTCAAGCACCGACCTCGTGCCCAAACCGCCGGTGGACATCGCGCAGGCGAGGCTGTTCCCGGAGGTCGGGCAGGTCGCGGCGTATGATCGGTTCTACGACCACCTCAGCAACCGGATCTTCTTCCGCAGCAGTCCGTGGGGTTCTCACAGTCACGCTCACGCGGATCAGAACGGGTTCGTGCTGCACGCGGGCGGGGAGATCATGGCGTGTGACGCGGGCTACTACACGTACTATGGCGACACCTACCACAAGCAGTTCAGCATCGCGACCGTCGCGCACAACTCCGTGCTGGTCGACGGCCAGGGCCAGCCCAAGAGCATCGCCTCGAAGGGGGAGGTCGCGGAGTTCATCAACAGCCCGAGCTACTGCCTATTCACTGGCGACGCGGCGGATGCCTATCCCGACGCGCTCGAGCGATTCGACCGCACCGTGCTGTTCATCCGGCCGGACGTGTTCATCGTTCACGATGAGCTGGGGGCGCCGGAGCCGTCTCAGTTTAGCTGGGTGCTCAACACGTTCGAGGCGGCGGAGATGGATCAAACCGGGCAGCGAATGGTCGTCCGACAGCGCGACCAGCGACTGCGCATCCAGCACGTGGCGCCCGGCGGCCTGCAATACGCGCAGACCAACGAGCGACCGTATCCGATGCTGACGAAGCTCTGGTGTCGGTACACGGAGGCTTTCCCGCAGCCCTATAACATCCAACTCACCACGCCCGAGAAGCTCGCCGACACGCGCATCCTGGCAGTGATGGACGCGTACGCCGAGAGCGCGGGGCCGTCGGTCTCGGACGTGGAGACCGTGGAGGCCGGCGACGCGTTGGCAGTGCGGTTCGTGAAGGGCCTGCTGACGGAATTGGTGGCATTCGCCGGGCGCGAAGGCGAGCCGATTAGCTCCGATGGGATCGATACCGACGCGCGGGTGGTGGCGGTTGCGAGGACGGCGGGCCGCGATGTGGAGCGGTGGTTGATCCAGGGCGGCACGAAGCTGGTGGTGGATGGGACTGAGCTGTTTGGGGCGGACGGCGCGTGCGATGCCACCGGCTTGCTGAGATCGCCGGCGGGCGTGGCGCAGATTCAGGTGAAGCATGGCGGCCCGCGCCAGGCGTGGGTCCACTTGCGGAAGCGGCCCAAGGCTATTGTTCAGGCTCCGCCCGACCGTCCCGGCGAGAGCCGCGCGCTGCCGTTTGAGTGGCGGGACGGGCAGGCGCGCGTGGAGCTGCGGGAGGCGGGGGAGACCGTGCTGTGGATTGACCCCGCCGCGGATCTCACGGAGGCCCCGGCGCCACTCGAACTCACGGTCACCGATGGCGCGGGAGAGTATAAGATCGCCCTCGAGACGGCGGTCGCGGACAATGGGGAGATCGTGGCTTCCGGGACGCTCGACCCGCGCGAAGCGGGCGTCTACACGTTCAGCGCATCAGCAGGCGAGGCTGAGATTCTCGTGCAGGATCGCTGGGATCCGACGCTGAGCGCGCGCGGCAACTCAGAGGTGCGGGCGCCGTGGAGGGAGGCGGCGGAGGTGTTCGCTCGCTACGCTCCCGGCCGCGCGCCGACGGTGCGGGCATCGCTGGAGGAGAGCTACGGTGAGCGCCTTGTCAGCCTGCTGAGGAACGGCGGGTTCGAGGAGGGCATCGTCGACTATCCGCCGCGAGGGTGGACGACCTCACACCCGCGGAAGATGGGCCTGAGCTGGCCCGAGTGGAGCCAGGACGGCGCCACTGAGGGCGACTCGTGCCTCAAGTTCAGCAGGCCCGAGCACTCAATGACGCTCCGCAGCCAGCCGATGCGCCTCCGCACGGGCGGGACGTACGTGATTCGCTTCCAAGCCCGAGGGAACGCGACGCAGGCCAGCGTCTCAGTGTCAGGTCAGCGAGGCACGAGCGTGAAGATCGCGGTCGCCCCCACCGAGGAATGGACGGAATACCGCGCGGAACTCGAGGTGCAGCCGGGGTACTGCATGGTGAACGTGAACTTCGGCAGCGGCGGCGAGCCGGACCAGGTGCTCTGGCTGGATGACATGGAGTTTGGGTACTAGGGGGACGGCCGACACGGAGCAGGCTGTCCTCGGGTCTCCCCGAGGCAACGCGCCCCCCGGTCTCCAAGCCGGGGGCGTTTTCTTTGGGGGGAATGAAGCCATCTCTACTCGGCCGGAGGTGTCGCAGGCTTCCCGTCCTCAACAGGCATCGCGAGAAAGTCGCTGAGTCGTATGTATTGGGAGGTGGAGATCCCATCGGATCGCACCCTCCCAATCTCTTCAGTCATATCGACCCTCCAACGGGCGGACACCGTATCGAAGTCGATCTCCCCCTTCAGCGCGTGGTCGGCAATCTCGTCATACAGGCGCAGGCAAGCCGCGGACGAGCGCCACACTTCCTTCTGGGCTTCCTTGAACTCGGGCCTCCCAGTCCGCTTGTCTTCGGTGAGAGTGTCGCGACGGTTCCTGGCCTCGCTAAGATCTCGATAGACCGCTGCGAGTCGCTCGGCAAACCTGACCAATAGATCAACCCGGGCGATGTTGCTTGCCGTCAACTTGGCCCCCATCGAGAACACAAGGCTGAGGCCCGCAAACCAGAGGGCCACGATCGCCGTCGGCTCCGCCGTCCGGTCCGGCGAGAACAACCAGAAACCCAGCGTCGCCGAGATCACGATGATCACTCCTACCGCCACCAACTGGAATGTGCTTTCACGCATGTTCATCACCCCTCTCCTATTCCTCTGCACGATCACTGCCACGAGCCTCTCTCCCCCATTCCTCTGGTTGGATCTGTTGGCCGGATTCGCGGGCGCAGAGATCCAGGGCGTGTTCGGCGTCGTCGGCCCTGCGGGGCTCGCCCTCGGCACGTTCGTCCGGTCTTCGAATGCCATGGACGCGCAACAGACGCACGGTGTTGCGATATGGGGCGGATTGAGTTCGGTAGGTTTTCGGCGGGGATGGATGAGGGACCTGCTGAGGCTGCGGGAGGCAGTTGGAGGATTCGACGGGGCGGGAGCCCCGTCGCTACGCGGGCGGGGGAGGTGGGAGAGGGACGGCGACAGGCGAGACGCCTGTCCTACGACGACGGGATGGCGAGGGTGGCTCTTCCACGGGCAAGCTGCCCGTGGCACTGGATGATTGGGTGCGAAGAGAGGGACGTCATTGCGGACGGGGAAGCTCGGCGAGTTTCCCTGCGTCCGCGCGCCAGTGACGGCATGCCACCCGAAGGGCGCCAGGCTGGCGCCTGGCGTCATGACGGAAGAGGCAGCGTTAACCACGCGGAACGGCGGAACAGGACGAGGCAGATGAGGTGAGAACCCTCGTAAGAGGGGCTTTAGCCCCGACGCCGTGGGTGTCTGTGCGAGAACGAAGACGGCGTCGGGGCTAAAGCCCCTCTTACAGGGATCGGCAGCGCGCGAGGTCGCGTTGTGGAGGCGGCGCGAGAGGATGACCAGCCGGCGGGGATTCGCATGAGCGAGACGCTCATGCCACGGGGGCGGCGCGGCACCCGGGAGGATCGGAGTGGGAGTTCTGGTGTCAGACACCCGTTTTGCAGACGGCGGCAAAACAGGTGTCCGACACGGGTGGGCGGAGGTGGGTGCGATGATGAGGGACGGCCGGATGATGAGGTCGGTGTTTCGACGGGCAAGCTGCCCGTGGCACGTGAGGATGGGAGAGAGGAGAGGGACGCCATGCGGACGTGGGCGTCCGCGCTCCAGTGAACGGCGTCGCGGAGACTACGACGGCGGAAGCGACAGGCGAGGACGCCTGTCCTACGACAGCAAACGGCGTCGGGTTGGGAAGGGAAACTTGGAAACTCACACGGCGAGTTTCCCTGGGAGTTTCCACGACCTACGACGACGCGGGTCGGGCTAGGGGTTCAGGTACATCGCCGCGAGGTCGGTGTGGGTGATGAAATAGTAGGCTGGACGACGTCCGTCGCTCTCGATGATCGCGCCGCCTCGCGCGGCTCCGGGGTATTCGGCCACGATGCTGACGGCGAAGGTTGACGCATCGATCGCGCATATCTTCCCATCGGCCGTGAAGAGCATCTTGCCCTGGCGCGGAGGCGTGATGACGGACGTCTCGTAGATGTAGCCGCCGGCCAGTTCGGAGATGTCCTCGTTGTGGATGAACTCGCGCGTTTTCGGGTCGAAGGCGAAGAGGTGCAGCTCGTTGTAGTCTCGCCCGCACGTGCCCACCAGGATGCCTTCGTCGGTCGACTCGAGCTGGAGGATGTACTGCATCCCGGCGACTGGCGGCGAGGTTTGGTAGACGACCTTGTCTTGCGTTGTGTCCCACAGGAACAGCTTCGCATCGCCCAGCGTATCAGGGGCCTCGCCCGTGGCCATGGCAAGGCTGCCTCCGGCGATGAGGCGATCGTCGCCGGCGATGCGCGAGAGCGATCCGATCGCGTGGTCGGGCACGCAGTTTCGGTAGACGGTCCACGTGTCGGTCTCCGGGTCGAGCTTCGTCACCGCTCCGCCGCGCTTCCCGTAGTCGGCGGATGTGGCGACATAGACGAAGCCGTCCGGTCCGAGCAGCATGTCATACGGTCGGTTCTGCTCGTCGCCCAGCGTGCCGAGGTATGTGGGATTGGTGCCTTCGGCCGCGGCCTTGCCGTCGACTGTGAGCCACGGTCGGGTGGAGTCGTAACGGATGAAGTCAGCGTCGCCATACGCCCCGGCGTAGACTTGCGTTGGGCTGACGGGGAGGATTGCGTACGTCTGCCCGCCGGCGACGTTGAACGGATTGCCGAGGGTCTGGCGCTCGCGGGCGATTGGGTCGAACATGAAGAGGCTGAGGGGCAGGTAGGATGACCCGTAGATCGCGCCATCGACGCCCTCGCGGAGCATGTAAAGCGGCGCCGCCGCGTCGGCGTAGGTGAAGCTCCACTCGCCGGTCTCGCCGTCGGCTTGGGTGTAGTCAATTGACCTCGCATCCCAGTCGTACTTGAACGACATTCCCGGGACGGAGAGCCTCCCGTACATTCCCGCCGATTCCTGGGGCGTGATGGCTCGCATCTTCAGGCCCTCGATGACGGCGTGCTGCTTCTCACCCGCCAGGTACGACTGGACGACTCCGTCCGTGCCCAGCCAGATCCGGCAGTGACCGGGGTAATCCTCGAAGCCATCGGGCAGCGCCACTTCCTCGCGGGCGCCCGTCTTCAGGTTCATGCGGACCACGCGGTGGCGCTTCACGCCGACCTCGATGTAAGCGTAGTCCTCGGAGAAAGGGGCGACGAACTGCGTGTACATCTCATCGTCCGCCGCGCGCCCGTAGTCGATGAACTCGCCGCTGCGGGGATCGTAGCAGAGGAGTTTCCCGCCGGGATAGCTGCCCATGTAGAGTCGCCCGTCGGGGCCACTCGTCAGGTCAAACAGGTAGCCCTCTCCGTCGCAGACCTTGCCGAGGCTGACGATGCCGGCGTCGGCGTCCGCGGGGTCGAAGACGTAGAGGACGCCGCCGAGAGATCCGACGTACATCTTCCCATCCGGCCCGGCGCAGACGTACTTGGGCATTCGCTCGGCGTCCGGCGCCTGGTACTGGGCGCCGGCGCCGGTTTGGGTGTCGACGACGACCATGAACCAGGAATCCTTGGCGTTGCTGAACGCCATGTAGATCGAGTCGACCTCGCCGGAGGCTCCGGGTCCACAGGCGACGATCGCGGGACCCGCGTCGGGGACCATCGTGCCGAAGTTCTCAAACTCGACATCTTGAGCCGCCACGATCGCCTCCATCGCCGCGAGGAACAGCAAGCATCCGAGCGCGCGTCCCTGCTTCATGATGGCATCGCTTCCTCGCTCGGTCTCACTCGGTCAGGGAGACCGCGTATCGGTAGTTGTCGGCTGTGGCCCAATCGGCCGCGTCGAGTTCCTGGCCATATGTCGTGAGGTGGAGGATCAGGTCGCGCGTCTCCCGGTCCTCATAGACGGAGAAGTTCGAGTATTGCACGCCCGATCCCTGGCCAGGTTGGCGGTCGTCGATGACCGTGACGGTTGACTCGCGCAACGCCGCCTTGGCCTCGTCCACCTCGGCGATCACCAACGGGTAGCGAGGCGAGTTTCCGCTCGGCGGGGTGGGGGAGATGTTGCCGATCCAGTAGAGCTTGCCCGTCACGCTGTGGCGGATCATCCGGTGGATTGACGACGGCGAGTAGAAGCTCGAACCGTCGTCGTATTGCCACTCCGCCGGCGGCGTCATTGTCAACCCGCCATCTTCGGAGATGCTGAAGAACTTGCGGCCGGGGAGCTTGGCGACAGTGCCGTCCCAGCCTCGGGTCGATCCTCGCCAGACGACCAGCAAGCGCCCATCCGTCAGCTCGGCCACCTCGGGCTCCATCAGACCACGCGCGGAGTGCTCGGGCGAGATCTCCACCCTCGCGCCGGGAGCCCAGACGTACTCGCCCGCATCGGCATCCCAGTGGCCGAGCATGAGCACAGAGCCCATCCGCCACGGACGCTCGTCATTCTTGGGGTCGCCCGGAGCGTTGGCGTGAGCCAGGCAGACGACTAACGTGCCATCTGATCTCACCAGGATGTTGTTGCCCAGATAGGCTTCGTTGTGGTTCAGCAAGCCTGGGTTGAGCGGATCGGTTGGATCGAATTCGTCGCCGTCTTCGTAGGTCAAGGGGGATGGGTCGCTCCAGCTTCGTCCGAGGTCTGATGAGGTGCGGATGTAAGTGAAGTTGTGGTAGACGCCGCCGTGGTGGATCTGCCTGAGCCAGAGCTGCACGAGCAGGCCTGATGTCGGGTCATGGGCGGCGGTTCCTTCGCCCTCCCAGACGGTGACGCCGCCGTAGTCAATGTTATTGGATGGCTGCACGGGCACGAAGTCTGACCACGCGCGTCCGTTGTCGAGCGACCAGCGGGCGGCGATGTCGTCGCCCACGTCGGACTGAGTTTGGACGGCTTGGACCTCGCGCAACTGTAGCTCGGGTCCGACCGGCTGGACCGACACGACCGCGGAGGCGCCGGGCTTTGGATGCGTCTTGTAGAGTGCCTTTTCCACGGTCACGATGGGAGTGTTGGTCTGCCAGGGCGGCGCGGCGGGGTTGTCCTGGGCGCAGGCAACCAGGCATAGCAACGCGGCGAGTATGGCAGCGACCTCGCAGAGCATGTTGGCATCCTCCATGACGCCGGAATGGCGAAAGGTGGTATTGAAGCCGGTACAGCTGACGGCGTCGGATCTGGAGATCCGACGCACGACGGTGCCGGCAAGGATGCCGGCGGTCCAGTCAACGGCGTCGGATCTGGAGATCCGACCTACGGGAGCTTTTAGGCCTCCCCTACAGTTCGAGGAACTCCGGCAGGTTGTCCTGGAGCCACGCGCGGAAGCCGGTGAGGAGTTCCGGCGTGGCCGACGGGTATGGCGCGCGACAGCGCAGGCTTGTGCCGAGGAAGCCGGCGCTGAGGCCGAGCATCCGGTCGATGGCGCTATCGATGAGACCGGCGTCGAAGGTCGGCTTGAGGCCTTCGACGATCATACAATGGAATTGGCTCGTCCACGTCTCCAGTTCCTCCCACTGCTTGGCGGCGAGGAGCCGGTAGGCGCCCAGCACGATCCTGGGGTTCTGGTAGACGAGCGAACTGCACGTGCCGACGGCGCCGTGAGGCCCGAACTCCGCGATGGCGTCTTCGCCCACGAACACGTGGTAGAGCTTGCTGATCTCAGCGCACCCCTCGGGCGTGCGGCCGAGCGTGCCTTCGTTGGCCTTGACGCCGATGACTGCGGGGACGGCTTCGTGGATCTCGCGGTGCAGCTCGAGACTGATGGCCTTCTTCGCGCGCAAGGTCTCGTAGATGGTGATGGGCATGCCTGGCACCGCTGCGGAGACCGACGCGAAGAAGGGCACGACCTCGTCGTCAGGCACCTCAAGCCAGAAGGGCAGCGCGACCTGGATGGCATCCGCGCCCCTCTCCTGGGCATGCCGAGCGCGCCGAACGACGCCGCTCGTGAACGTCGACGTGCAGCCAATCATGGCGGGCGTCCCGGCGTCATGACACTCCGCGATCGTCGCGTCGGTCACCGCTCGGAACTCGTCAAGCTCCAGGGCGTAGAACTCGCCGGTCGTGCCGCCCGTGTAGACGCCCGGCACCCCTGCCTCGCAGCACCGGGCGACATCCTCGCGGTATGTCTTCTCGTCGAAGGTATCCGCCTCGGTCCAGGCGATGGGCAGGCCTGCCCATGGTCCGACGAACTGCTCTTTGGCGAGCATCATGGTCCTCCTGTCGGCGCGCCGTCACCACTGCCGAATGCCCGGGAATGCCGGCGCATACTTGTCGTGCGCTTCGATTGCCGATGCCTCGTCGGTCAGCGCGAGCACGCCGGCTCGTTGTGGGGCGTGGACTACCTCGTAGGCGATCCAGGCCAGCCAGCGATCATCGGCCTGCGATCGGAAGTCCTCAAGCATCGCGCGTCCCGGCGCATGGAACTGCAGCATGGCGTTGCCGACGACTCGCCAGCCGAATGCCGCGTCGGATCGCCGGGAGTCATCTCCGTATTCCCGGAAGAGGTCGGCCAGACATGTTCGAGCTTCCAGATTCATCTCAGGTGTCATGAACGGGAACATGTATCCGAGGGCGTAGGCGGCGTGCAATTGCACGACCGGCGGAGCCTCAGACCGCACCATGGCGATGAGATCCGAGGTGAACTGGGGGTGGCGCTGGGGAGAGTACTCCAGGCGCAGTCCGACCAGCCCGTCGGTCGCCCAGTAGCGGACACGGTCATCCTCATCCGGGTTGCGGAGAGCGGCTCGTATTGGGTCGTAGACCTCGTCGGCCAGCCCGCCCTTGCCGAGCTTGTATAGCGCGCGGACGGAGACTTCTCTGACGGCCTGCGACGGGTGCTGCGTTCCCTCCGTCACGGCGGGCAAGGACCTCCGTGCCATGGCCGCCAGCGCCTCGATGCATGCCAGCTTGAACTGGAAATGGCCATCTCCCTCGAGCGCCGCGAGGATTCGCTGGGGAGACTCCGGTCCGTTGACGTGGACGAGGGCTCCGGCAGCCGCCATGCGGACGCTTGATTCGGATTCCGCCGTCAGCGCGCGCTCGATCACGGGGACCTGTTCGCCTGCGCCGAGGGCCGCCAGAGCGTCCATGGTCCTGCGACGGACCAGCACGTGGGGGTCATCAGCCAAGGACGCCACGGTGGCCGCGTCCGCCTCGAGCGCGCCGCCGGTGATGTCAGCCAGGGCTTGCACGCGCATCCGCCAATCAGGACTGGTGAGCGCGGCGACGGAGGTCGGCTCAAGGGTCACGCGTTCGATGCCGCTGACCGGCGACGTGATGCAGGCGATGGGCGTGACGCCGGCCTCGACGTACGGATCCCAGCCCGCGTCGAAGGGCGTTGGCGTCCGGACCGTGAGCTTGACGTCCGTGCCAGCGGCCTTCCCGAGCGCCCTGTCGAGGACCGCCCTCTGGTCGGCGACATACCCGAGCTGCACCCACAGCTCGTCGATGATGCCCTCGGCGACCCAGGTCTCCCAATCCATGTGGATCAGCCCCGTGCCGGGGATCTCCTTACCCCACCAGGGCTGGGCGTAGTCGGGTTCCTTGGAATCGATGATGACCGAAAGCGCTTTCCCCTCCGCGGCCAAGGCCTCGTGCAGCTCCCGGAGGAAGTCGGTCACGAACTTCCCTCGGCACTCGTGCCAATACAGCTTCTGCTCCGCGGTCAGAGCATCTTCCCGCAGGTTGACCTCCGGATATCGCTTGTTGAACTCATCCAAGACTGGCTGGTTGAATCCGAACTCGTCGAGGTAGCGGATGCCGACGTTCTCGACATACGTGTAGAAGTTGATGCCGTCGTAGCCGGAGTCCACGACGTGGCGAACGTACCGGTCAATCACGGCTCGCCGGGCCTCGGGATAGCAGAACGCAATGGGCCCCGGGCACCGGCGCTCGCCCCAGCGGTCGACCACGCACCACTCGGGATGGTCGATCCGCAGCTGGTCCTCGAACAGGTACGGGCTGATGATGCCCACATCGGGTTGGACCCCGTGCTCGAACAGGCCCGTGTACATGAAGATCTCCATCTCGTGGCGGCGCGCGGAGTCGACAGCCGCCTCGTTGATCTTCAGGTCATTGTAGAGGTGGTGTTTCCACCCCATGGCCCAGTCGTATGCCTGCGGTGATTCCGGGCCCAGCTTGTAGTGCGAGTCCCACAAGTGGCTCTGCCCGCCCCGCCAGTAGACCCGCTTCACCCCGTACGTCTCTGCCATCCATTCGAACATCGCGTCGATGGTCGCGGGGCTGTCCACCGGCTCGCGTTCGCGAACCCAAAGGTGGTCGCCCGTGCCGCAGTAGACGTGGATGGGGGTTTGGCCCGGCTCGGAGGCGGATGCCGGTCGAGTTGAGACGAGCAAGGTCGCGATGATGACGATGCCCAGAGCGGCGTGTGGACTCATCTGGACCTCCCGGGCGTCCCGCGTGTGGCGCCGAAGGCGGGCCACCGGCTGGCGGCTCTGGAGAGCCGCCGGCACGGGACGGCTAACGGCTAACCACGGCGGACGATCTGCATCAGGGCCTTGATGTACCCGTGCGCAAAGGCGCGCGAGGCGAGGCCCAGCGGCGCGTCGCCCTCCAGCGTAGGCCAGTGGTCGGGCATAAGGGCGTGCTTGTAGCCGACCTCATGGTAGACCTTCATCGCCTCGTACATATCCACGTCGCCCTCGTCGATGAAGACCTCATCGAACTTCGGGCAAGAACCCCGCACGTTGCGGAAGTGCACGTGGTTGATCTGGTCGCGTTCGCCGAAGTAGCGGACGATTCCCAGCACGTCCGCGCCCTGCTGCTCGGCCAGCGAGCCCTGGCAGATGTTGAGCCCGTTGGCGGGACTTGGCACCAACTCCACGAGCTTCTTCATGCCGGCGAAGTCGCTGATGATCCGAGCCTCGCCCTTCAGCACGGGTGTCTGGGGCGGGTCCTGGATGTGGAACGCGAGCCGCACGCCGGCCTCCTCGGCCACTGGGACGATGCGCGCCAGGAAGTACTCGAGCCGCGCCCACATCTCGTCGGCATCGACCTCCCAGCCCGGCTCGGGCGGAATGTGCTTGACCTTCTCGTGGTCGAAGCGCCTCACGATGGCTCCGCCCCTCGCGTACGGGCCGGATTCGCTGCCCCAGACATCGATGATGCTCCACGTCCACTCCACCACGGGGATCTCGCACTCCCCGCAGAGGCGGATGGTCTCGCAGACGTCGTCGATCTCAGCGTCGCGCTCGGGCCTCCCGAATCGGGCATTCCAATACTGCGTGTCGGGTCCCTGAGGCAGTAGGAACACGCCTAGCGTGAGGTCGTGTTGGGCCAGCCGATCCTGGAGCGCCTTCAGGTCGTCGCGTGGAGGCACGCCGCACCCTTTGGGGGGCATCAGCCTGGCTCCGGTGATCTTGACGCACTCGACGCCCACCTGGCAGAAGAACCGCATCAACTCGTCCGAGAACTCGTGTAGGTCGTCACAGAGTTTCATCGACGCCACCTTCCTTCGCTTCGCGTTATGTCCGGCTTTACCCGCCCAGATTCATGAGATAACGTTTCTGGATCGTGGGGTCGATGAAGTAACCCATCACGATCCGCCAGAGGAAGCCCCCGAGCAGCACGTGCCCCAATGCCAGCCCCAAGAACAGCGGGACCCACTTGCGGTAGAGCTTCAGCCCGCCATATCGCAGCAGCACTCGCTGAGCCGTCCACGCGACGAGAAACGGGAACCAGTAGGGCGTCCAGTCGCCGTACAGCGTGGCCAGTAGGAAACCTAACGGATGGAATGGGAAACGTGAGAGTCGAACCCGCGCCAGGGAAAGCAGCGTGGTGACCAGGAAGCCCCCCGCGTAGAACGCCAGCCGCACGAAGTCGGGGCCTTGCGGGTGATCGGTGGCCGAGCGCAGGAGCGAATACTGGCCGCGCGACCAAACGAAGCCCCACCCGATGACTCGCTCCCCCGATCGACTCCCGATCAGCGCCTGCCCGTATCGATAGCCGACGGTCAGGTGAAACCAGTAGGTGATGGCCAGCGCGACGGCGCACGCCAGCAGCATGATGCCCGCCATGTGGCTGCGCTTGGCCTTCGCGTGGCCCGCGAGGCGGAATCCATCGACGAAGTACTGCGCCGTCATGTGGGGGAACGCCGTGCGCCCGATCCAGAACATGCTGCCGAAGAGAGCCACCGAATGCGCGCCACCGAGGCGCTTGATGAACCGGGAGCCCAGTAGCTGCAGCGGCATGCGCTGATCGTAGCCGTAAGGGTGACACCACACCACCGGCGGCCCCGCCTGGGCGCGGACGCGCGCGGCCACGAGCGTGAAGATGTAAGTCGTCAGCAGCGACGCCGCCGGCAGCACAGGGTTCAGCCCGGCGTGGACCCAGAAGGCGACCATCGCGACCGAACCGACGATGAGCCCCAAGGCGAGCCAACGGTAGGGCAGGGGCTCGTTGCCATCGCCCCCATGCCAGATCTTCCGCCAGACATCGCGGAAATGAGGCCGCGCCACCCATATCAGCGACACGGCCATGGCGACATACCCGCCGGAGCTGACCTCCTGAAAGAACGGAAACCCCGCGCCGCGATAGCCGGCGCTCAGGCCCACGACCTTGATGCCCTTCATCACGAAGTAGCCGAGCCATGTCGTCAGCAGCACATCGCCCGACACCAGGTATGCCAGCCCCCACATCTCCAGAGAGAAGGCGAACCCCAGAGGTCGCATGTAGCGCAGCCAGCCCTCGTTCCACTGGCCATCGAGGCGAACGTGCCACGGGATGGAGGGCATGGCGGGGAAGTACGCGTGGAGGATGCTGAGGCAGTTGAACCCGGCCGCGATTCCGAAGCCGACCCACGCGTACGGGTTGCGGAAGAAGCCTGTCGTCGCGCCCACCATGCGCTGCGCGCCGGTTACCTCGAGCGGGATGAACAGCAAGGGGTAAGTGAGGCGCTCGGACCCGGTCCACTGCCGGCGGAACAGGCCGACCAGACACATCACCGTGAACACCATCACCATCTGGAAGCTGAACCACGCTGCCACGGGCGTGCGCCATGCCGTCCACGGCACGACCGACGATGGGGAGCTTTCCATCCACTGCCGGACGACGCCCTCGTCGCGGGGGATGAACCACTCGGGATAGTGCTGAGAGATCTCCGCCCAACGATTCGCGGGGTTGCCGAAGTACTGGCCGCTCGTGAGGTAGTGGATCACATACCCACCGCGCTCCATGGGCAGCGAGATGCACAGCGCCGCGTAGACGAAGAACATCTCCGCCGGCGAGAGTGGCCGCAGGAACTTCGGCAGCGGCCCGGCTTTGTGCAACAGGTGATTCGCGCCCTGCAGGACGAGCAGCAGGAGGAACGGCTGGACTGGCGGGACGGTGTAAGGGACCCAGTTGATCCGCACGAAGCCCGGGATAGTCGTGCAGAAGTAGATTGAGCCCGTGAGGAGCACTGCCAGAACAGCGCCGCGCGCCGTGAGGCCGGCCAGGCCTTCGGGTTCTTCGATGGCCGGGCGTAGATTCAGTTGCGTTGCGCGTGAGCCGTCGGGTCTCGTCGTCGGGTTGCCTCGCACTCACTGGTTGGTTGGGAGGGACTTGGCGCTACTGCTCGGGCACCTCGAGTTGGACGCGGACCCGAGGGGCAACGCTTGGCGGGCTGTCGTCGGTGTAGGTGAACGTGCGAAACGCGCTGCGCGACAGGCTCGGAAATCCGCCATGCAAGCTGTCTGACACATCTATGCCGCCATCCGCCGCGTCGGCGCGCTCGACCCGCACGGGACCGTACCACACCTTGCCGAGGCTTCTGAAGCGGGACAGGTACACCCACTCCAGCGACTCGGCGCCAGGCGGGGGCGAAACCGTCTGGGCGACCTCGCGCCACTCCTCGGCAAAGCGATTCACGAGCACGCTCAGGTCCTTGTCGCCATCGGGCGTCGCGAACCGCAGCAGGACAAGGCTCTGCCCGTCGCCAGTAGCCATCCCCGACACGCCGACACGGAGCGGGACGTCGGGCGAGGCGGGCAGCCCCACGCGAATGCGGTGGATGAGGTAGCCATCATCGACGCCGCGGAAACCGGAGGCGTCAGCGGGATCAGCCCTGGACGCGCCATCATCATCGACGAGCGGACTGTAGGTCACGCGGGCGCCCGCCGTCGGGTCGATGACCAACTGCGTCGCGGCATCGAGCCTGCCCTGGTAGCGGATCGTCGCGTTCCCGTCGCTGACGGAGGGGTTGCGCACGGGCCCCCGCAGCGCGTCGATGATGATCCTCGGCTGCGCCTCACCCGCGGTCATGCGAAACGCCGCCTCCGT
>CAZKUN010000070.1:0-37994 GCA_964555935.1 uncultured Armatimonadia bacterium
GCCGGCGGGGCCTCCCCCGCAGACGACGACATCCGCCTTGGCGATAATCTCAAGTTCGCGCGCCTGCAGGGCGACGTTGGCAGCAATCATGCAGGATCTCCGTGTTGGATGCTTCAGTTCGGCAGAGGTTTCTTCCCATTCACGGCTTACGCCTCCGATCACGAGGTGTATTGGCGGACCGTAGCGAACACGGCTGACCAATCATGCATGGAGCATCGGCGGCATTCGACTTCGAACACGGCATCGGCATCGTCATCGGGCTACTCATCGTGGCGATGGCGGTGGCCGTTCTCGTCCGCCGATTCCGCCTCCCCTATACGGTCGTGCTCGTGCTCGTCGGCATTGTGCTGGCACTGGCGCGCAAGGCATCGTGGATTCAGGTTGACGGCCTGGAGTTGGAGGGCGACCTGTACGCGGCGGTGTGCTACACGGTCCTTCTGCCGATTCTGCTGTTCGAGGCCGCGCTGAACCTGAAGTGGGAGATGTTCTCGCGGAATGCTCGGCCTATCTTCGGTCTGGCGATTCTGGGCACGATCATCAACATCAGCCTGGTCGGGATTCTTGTGCACTTCCTGCTGGGGATGCCGTGGGGCATCTCGCTGCTGTTGGGCGCGATCATCTCGCCAACCGACCCGCTGTCGGTGGTGGTGACCTTCCGGCAGTTGGGGGTCGCGCGGCGGCTGTCGGTCCTCGTTGAGGGCGAGAGCCTCTTCAATGACGCGGTCGGTCTCGTAATCTTCTCCGTGTTGCTCACGGCGGTCGGTTCGGGCAACGTGTCGGTCATGGAGGGCGTCTACGAATTCCTCATCGTGTGCGCGGGGGGCGTCGCGGTGGGAGCGGTGCTGGGGTTCGTCGCGGCCTACATCACGCGCCACGTCGACGACCACCTGATCGAAGTCACGCTTAGCACGATACTGGCTTACGGTTCGTTCCTGGTCGCCGAGCAGATGGACATCGGCGGCATTCACTTCTCCGGCGTTATCGCGGTGGTCGTTGCTGGACTGGCGATGGGCAACTATGGGCGGACCTCGGGCATGTCGGCGACCACGATCGTGGCCCTCGATACCTTCTGGGAGTACCTGGGCTTCGTCGCGAACTCCCTCGTCTTCCTGCTGATCGGCATCGAGCTTAGCGTCCTGAAGTTCGACGGCCCGATCTGGGACACGTTGCTGACGATCGGGATCCTGTACGCAATTGTGCTGGTCGCGCGAGCGGCTGTCAGCTACGCGGGGGGCGCGACGCTAGGGACGCGGGAGCGGCCGATTCCGCGGGGCTGGCGTCACCTCATCTTCTGGGGCGGTCTCAAAGGGGCGCTCTCAATGGTGATGGTGCTGCGCGTCCCGAGGGACTTGATGGTGGGGGGCTACGAGTACTTCGACACGCTTCTGACGTGGACATTCGGCGTTGTCTTCCTGAGCCTGGTCATCCAGGGGCTGAGCATTCGCAAGGTCGTCGGGTGGCTCGGACTGGCCGGCAAGTCTGAGATCACTGACCGATACGAGGCATTCGCCGCCAAGGTCATCGCAGGGAGAGCGGCCGTCGAGGAACTTGACGAGCTGCGCGACTCTCACGTGCTGACCGCGTCGGTGCGGGATCGTCTCGCTCAACCGTATATGGTCCAGGTCTCGGATGCCGAGGAGAGCCTGGAGCAGCTCCACGATGACGAGCCGGGCTTTGCTGATATCCAAGCGCGGGATGCCATGCGCCGGGCCCACCATGCAGAGAAGAGCGCGTTGCTCGATGCCTTCCGCCGCGGCGTGATCACTGAAGAGGCGCTGCACGACATGGTCCACGACCTCGATGATCGCCACCATATGCTCGAGGCCAAGCAGGAAGTCGATGAGAGCGACGCCGAGTGAAGCTGGGGTTGTCAACCGCAGCGACGTATGGTATATTGCGCCTTGAAGGCATTGCCATGACACCAACAACCACCATCAACCAGCCGGGACGTGCCAGGAGGCGCCTGACCTAACCTGTTGTCGCCGCCCTGCGTCCACGGCTGTTTGCTACCATGCCGCCCGACGTTACGGGGGGCATTTTTCCGTTTTACTGGGTCTGCCAATTCGCTAACCGCGAAAGGACTAGTGCGATGAAAGTAGGCATCTTCGGCGCATCGGGATACGGTGGCGTCGAGTTGTGTCGGTTTCTGCTCAGCCACCCCGAAGTTGAGATAGCATACCTCGGCGGACACAGCACCGCTGGTCAGAAACTCAGCGACATCTACCCGCAACTGCGCGGCCGGTTGGAGATGACGATCGAGCCGTCGGATGCGAAGACCGCCATCGAGCGGAGCGACTTCGTCTTCTTCTCGCTGGAGAGCAAGATCGGAGTGCCGTGGATCCGCGAGGTGCTCGACGCGGGCATCAAGGTCTTCGACTTCAGCGCCGACTTCCGGCTGAATTCGGCGGGCGCATACGAGCCGCACTATGGCGATCACCCGGCGCCCGACATGCTGGCCGGCTCTGTCTACGGCTTGCCGGAGCTTCACCGTGAGGAGATCAGGGCCACCAAGCTCGCGGCGCTACCGGGATGCTACCCGACGAGCGCGATTCTGGCCCTCGCGCCGCTCTGCAAGGACCAGGCGATCCACACGGACATGGTGGTCGTCGATTCGAAGTCGGGGCTGTCAGGCGCGGGACGCAGCAAGCTAAGCACGGTCCTGCACTTCAGCGAGGCCAACGAGCAGGTCGCGGCCTACACGCCGGGCGCGCATCGGCATGCGCCGGAGATGGACCAGGAACTCAGCCTGCTGGGGGATCCGGTCAGCGTGACATTTACGCCTCACCGAATCCCGATGACGCGGGGTATCCTCACGACGGCCTACGCGGTTCTCAAGGAAGATAAGACGGCCGAGGAGCTGCTTGCGAATTACGAGGAGTTCTACGCGGACGAGCCGTTTGTGCAAGTCATGCCGGCCGGCGAGTTGCCGGTGTCAAAGTACCCGCTCGGTTCCAACATGTGCTTCATCGGCCTAACGATCCAGCCGGGAACGCGGAAGGTGATCGTCGTCAGCGCCATCGACAACCTGATCAAGGGCCAAGCCGGCGCGGGCGTGCAGTGCATGAACCTGATGTGCGGATTCGACGAGACGACCGGCCTCATGGGCGCGCCCGTGTGGCCATAGGGAGGACTCAACGTGAGTTACACTGAGATCGACGGCAACGTGATCGCACCGAACGGTTTTTCAGCGTCCGGCGGGCACTGCGGCGTGAAGGACGGCGACACGCCCGACCTCGTTCTGATTCACTCAGAGACGCTGGCATCGGCTGCCGCGACTTTGACGACCAACCAGTTCCGCGCCGCGCCGACGTATGTCACGGAACGCACGGTCGCCAATGGCCGCGCGCAGACGATCGTCGCGAACTCGGGCAACGCGAACTGCGCGACCGGTGCGGAGGGCATGGAGAACGCGATCCACATGGGGCGGGTTGCCGCAGACGCTATTGGCGTCTCCCCCGCGGACGTGATCGTGTGCTCGACGGGTGGCATTGGTCATCAGCTACCGATTGAGAGAATCGATGCGGGAATCAAGGACCTGAGCGGGAAGCTCGGCGAAGTCGATGCTGAACTCATCGCCCGCTCGATCATGACGACGGACACTTACCCGAAGGCCGTGTCGATAGAGTTTGACCTTGGCGACGCGAAGGCCCGGATGGGCGGGATTGCCAAGGGCGCGGGGATGATCCACCCCAACATGGCGACGATGCTCGCGTTCATCACGACCGATGTGGCGATCGCTCCGGAGTTGCTGCGTTACGCGCTACGCGACGCCGTGCAGGTCAGCTTCAACTGCATCTCGGTCGATGGCGATCAGAGCACGAACGACACGTGCGCCGTGCTCGCCAATGGCGCGAGTGGCGCGCCGATCATCGACAACGAATGCGATCCGCGTTTCAACGATTTCTGCGACGCGTTGACGCACTGCCTCACGGACCTTGCGAAGAAAATCGCCTTTGACGGCGAGGGCTCAACGAAGAAGGTCACGATCAACGTGACGGGCGCGGAGCTTTGGGAAGACGCGCATATCATCGGCCGGCACATGGCAAATTACACGCTTCTAAAGGTTGCCTATTACACGGGCGACTTCAACTGGGGGCGGATCGCGGCGAGTTCGGGCGCGGCGGGCGTCCCGGTGGATCCGAACACGATTACGATTTACTTCTGCGGGACCAAGTGCTTTGAGGCGGGCGAGCCGGTCGCGCACGACGAGGCCGCGGGACGCAAGCGCCTCACGGAGGACGAGATCGAGGTCACCGT
The DNA here is from genome assembly GCA_964555935.1 of uncultured Armatimonadia bacterium. GTDB lineage: Bacteria > Armatimonadota > Zipacnadia > Zipacnadales > VGFC01 > CAZKUN01. The sequence continues at coordinate 4,258 of CAZKUN010000070.1, forward strand.
TGACCTCGGCATGGGTTCTGAGTCATGCACCGTGTGGACGTGCGATTACACGCCCGGATACCTCGACGCCAACGCGGTCGAGGAACTGTAAGGAGAGCAACCATGGCCACCGCTATGGAGATCGCTGAAGTCCTGCTTGAGGTCCTCCCCTACATCGAGCAGCATCGGGGCAAGGCCTTTGTCATCAAGATCGGCGGCAGCGCGATGAGCAAGAGCGACTGCCTCGCGAGCTTCGCCACCGATGTTGTGCTGCTGCAGCGTCTGGGGATCCACCCGGTCATCGTCCACGGTGGCGGCCCGGAGATCTCAGGCTACATGGACCGGCTCGGAATCGAGCCGAAGTTCGTCGACGGGCTGCGCGTAACCGACGAAGAGACGTTGTGCGTGGCTCAGATGGTGCTCATCGGGCTGACGGGCAAGCGGATCGTCACGGCGATCCATCAGGCGGGGGGCGAATGCCTGGGCATTAGCGGCATCGACGGTGGCTTGCTGGCGGCAGAGAAGATGTGCAAGGACGGTTGCGATCTGGGCTGCGTTGGCCATGTCACTGAGGTGCGGGCAGAGGTGCTAAACCGCCTCATCGGCGATGGGTACATCCCCGTCATCGCACCACTTGCATCTGATGCGGACGGCAATCACTACAATATTAACGCCGACCACGTGGCAGGCCAAATCGCCGCCGCGCTCGGCGCATCGAAGATGGTGAACCTGACCGACGTGAAGGGCTTCATGCGCGATCCGGATGCGCCGGAATCGCTGGTGAGTTCGCTGAAGCTGTCAGAGGCCAAGGAAGCGCTGACCGGATCGTCCGCCAAGGGGGGCATGTTGCCCAAACTCGAGGGCTGCGTCATGGCCGTCGACATGGGCGTTGAGAGGGCGCACCTTATTGATGGGCGCGCGCCGCACGCGCTGCTCGTGGAGTTGTTCACCGACGGCGGCATTGGGACGATGATCGTTCAGGACTAGAGCTGGTTTCAGAACCCCAACAACCGGGCCTGTCGGATCTGGAGATCCGACCTACGGGGGTTCTGAAACCACTTCCAGTTGCCACGCGCAAACACCGGGAGGAACACCCGTGAACAGCCAAGATATCTTCGCTCTTACCGACGCGCATGTTATGAAGACGTATGGACGGACGCCTGTGGCGTTCGTGAAGGGCCAGGGATGCAAGCTGTGGGACGCCGAGGGTGTCGAGTACCTCGACTTTCTGGCGGGGATCGCCGTCTGCAGCGTCGGACACGCACACCCGACTGTGACGGACGCGATCTGCAAGCAGGCGCAGGCGGTGCTGCACACATCGAACCTGTATCACATCGCGCCGCAGTCACAACTCGCGGCTGAGTTGTGCGAGATCTCGTTCGCCGACAAGGCCTTCTTCTGCAACAGCGGGATGGAGGCCAATGAGGCGTCGATCAAACTCGCGCGCAAGTACTCGCTCGTTCACCACGGCGAGGGTCGCGCCGAGATCATCACCGCCGAAGACTCGTTCCATGGGCGCTCGCTAGGGACGCTCGCCGCGACGGCCAAGGACCACAAGCAGCAGACGTTCATGCCGCTGGTGCCGGGCTTCAAGCACGTGGCGTGGGATGACGCGGACGCGCTGACAGCGGCGATGACCGACCAGACGTGCGCGGTGCTCTTGGAGCCCGTCCAGGGCGAGGGAGGCGTCCACGTGCCGTCGGATGGCTACTTCGCGAAGGTCCGGCAGATCTGCGACGACCGCAACCTGCTGCTCATTCTCGATGAGGTCCAGACGGGTATCGGTCGGACGGGCGAGTGGTTCGGCTATCAGCACTTCGGGATCGAGCCTGACATCATGAGCCTGGCGAAGGCGCTGGGCTCGGGCGTCCCGATTGGCGCGTGTCTCTGCACGGATGAGGTGGCGGCATTTGAGCCCGGAGACCATGCGACGACGTTCGGCGGGAACTACATCGCCTGCGCCGCGGGTCTCGCGACGCTGACGGTGATGAAGGACGAGAGCTTGCTGGCGAACACCAGATCGCGCGGCGAGCAACTGGCGGCCGGCTTCGCGAGGCTCGAGGCGAAGTACGATGCCGTCAGCAACTCGCGCGGTCTTGGGCTTCTGCGCGCCTTCGATGTCGCGGGCGGCGAGGCCAGCGATGTGGCCAAGGCCTGCTTCGAGCGCAAGCTCATCACCATCGCCCTCGGCGACTACGGCGTTCGTCTTGCGCCGCCGCTGGTGGTGACGGCAGAGGAAGTCGATCAGGCGCTGGGGATCATTCATGAGGCGTTGGCGGAAGTGCTGGGGTGACGGCGTCGAAGCTAGAGCTTCGACCTACGCACGGATGACAGGCGGGACGCCTGTCCTACGACGACAACGACGGGGCGCGGAGATTCGCGCCCCGTTCGTATTCGTGGGGTCGCCGAACGTTACTCAATCAGCAGCGGCGGGTCTGAATGCGCTGAAGGCCTTGTAGCCCTGGAAGCGGACGACGGCGATCTTGGCCACCCATCCGATGAGGACTGAGAGCCAGTAACGGTCGATCGGCCAGCCCAGCCACGCGACGAACCCCAGCGGATGCCACGGCCACCAGAGGAAGCGCTGGCGCATGGCGACGAGAAAGAACGTCGTGCCCCCACCAAGCGCGATCGCGCCCCAGTTCCCGAGCGTCATCTCCTGCGGGCTCTGAAGCTGGCGCGCGAGCTTGTTGGTGGTGTTGAGCGATGAGCCGCTCGGCCACCAGCCGAGCTTGGGCACGCTGTAGTGATAGATCGTCCAGATCGACGAGACGTGGCTGCACAGGATCGCCACCACGATCGCGCCATACATCGCCCAGAACATCTTCTTACGGTCGATGCCGGCGATGCTCCCCAGCTTGAACCCCATGAAGGCGTATGGCATGTTCATCGTGGCGGTCGCGCGGATCTCGGACCAGCTCGTCATGGTCATCACCGTGACGTTTTGCGCGCCGAGGGTCTTGATGCCCACGATATCGAAGATGACATCGTTCAGCCGGAACGGGCTGGAGTAGAGGAACATCCCCGCCTCGCAGATCACCCGCGATACGACCAGGCTGACCATGATGAACGAGACGTACATGACCAGCCCCCACGTGGCCGACATGCCGAGCCGCGAGCACCAGTAGACGATGAAGATCATGCCCAGCACGAATCCGGGCGCCGCGACCCGATGGACCGGGTCCTCCGCCTCCCCCCTGCCCAGCGCGGCGGCGATGCCCAGCTTCAGGACGCGCGCCAAATACTTGCGCGCTGACCACAGCAACGCCCCCGCCAGCATCGCGTAGCCGCCGACGGTCTGGAATGCGAAGAAGTCGTAGTGGTTCATCTGCAGCCCGACGGCTTCGCGGGAGAACGTCTCGACTAGCCTCAGCCAATAGCTGAACCAGAGGCTGAATCCGACCTCGGCGCTGAGGAGGTAGGCGATGCCGATCATCTCGGGGTAGATGTGCAGCGGGAGGTTGTTGAAGACTCGCATGGGGCCCTCGGCGAAGATCACGCCACCTCGCTGCTGCATGTCGATGTTGGGGACGCTGGGCACGTAAGTGGAGATGCCCTTCATCACATACAGGAGCGTCGTGAGGGCGAAGCAAGTCCAGAGCAACCGGTTCTTCAGCGCCGGCGCGATGGTCTTACTGTCCGCGCTCACCAATTCGGCCGGAACCGTGGTGAGCGGGTAGAGGACCTTCTCTTGATCTTCCCAGCGGTGGGCCATCAGAGCGGAGAAACATAGCACGACCCAGTACAGCGCGAACCAGAACGGCGTCCACATGAGAAGCGGCACGACCCATTTGCCGTAGGGCACCGAGGCGCCCGGCGGGACGCCCTCAAAGGCCCAGCGGATGATCGGATCAGCGCGCTCCGTGGATGGCACGAGACTGGGGTTCAGATCATCGAGATACAGATCGGGTGGCGCGATGTCGGGAGTGGTGTAGTAGACCATCCCGAGTTGGTTCAGGTAGACGTGCTGGGAGAACTCCTGTCCAGGGATGGCCGCCATCGCCAGGAGCATTCCGAATATGAGCAGGGCGCTCTTGCGTGGGATGCCGCGGCGCTTCAGGAAGCGGCGCAGCACGGCCGTGATGAGGATGAGCAACAGCAGCACTGTCACGGCGCCGCGCGGGAGGTAACCGGTACCGATGATCTCATACCGCAGCAGAACTGAGAAGCATCCCGCGATGGTGAACGCCGCGACAATGACAAGCCCGAGAATCAATGAACGGCCTCCGCTAGACGGCACTCGTTGCGGGGCCGTGGCCAAATCTGAACTCATATCAGGGAGACTATTCTCTGCTGAATGGCGTGGGCCTGCCCGGAGTGTCCGGGCGAGCCTGCGTGAGGCTAGCGCTGGTTCCAAGACCCCAACGACTGGATTTGTCGGATCTGGAGATCCGACCTACGGGAGTATTGGGACCACTTCTAGTCAGTGTCGGCTAGACCTGCCATCAACGCGTCGACCAACTCGACACCGGAATCGGCGCCAGGCACTCGGAGCACGCCGCAGACCACGTTGTCCTTGCGGCAGACGAGGCTTGGGCCGTAGAAGGGGTGCTCGGTGAGGCGCCCTCTCCCCGTCGCGAGGCTGAGGCTCTCCCCCACTTCGCCGCGTTTGCGCATGAAGCGCAGCAACTGGTAGTAGGCCTCGCGCGCTTCTTGGGGCGAGTCTTTTGCAGCAAACCAGAGCTTGCTCGTCTTCTCGCCGCCGATGTCGTAATCCGCTGTGAAACCAGCGCCAAGGAAGTCGTGGGCCAGGAGATCAGACCCCTCGTAGCGTTCGGAGTTCACGACGATGTTGGACTGCGGGACCGCGGCGAGTATGGCTGGGCGCCTCGCGCTGCCCTTGAGTGATTTCGCAAGCGCGGTTGCGATCTGTCGCTCGGCAGCGGCCACTTCGTCGTTCGCGCGCGAGCCGTTGAGCTTCACGTAGTAGTTGCCGCGGTAGAACCGACACGCCGGCCCGGCGAAGTAGCCCTCGGCCCCCAGCTTCTCGAAGTCCAGCGTCGGCATGCGCTCATTGCTGTAGATCCCGAAGGCATCGAGATGGTTGCCGAACTCGTAGACCTCGACGAGAATCTCGACCTTTGGGTCCTCAACCAGCCGGACGGGCTCAACCGTGAGGAGGCGGAAGTCGAAGCGCGTGTAGCCGGGCGCGGCCCCGTTGATGTGCTCGTAGAGGGTCTCGCCATCGAAGGTCTTCGGCTCCGCGGCGATCTCCCAGCCGTCCGGCACTGACGATGCCGCGACGAATCCCGGCGCCGCGAGTCCGGCGGATGCGGCGATCACGAGTGCGAGCAGTGCTATGGTGATGCGTGGTAACGTCATTGCTGTTGCTCCGATCATTGGCGTGCGAGAATCTCGTGCCCGGGTCGCTACGATCCGACGGCTCCATCGATGTGCAGACAAAGGTAATCGGCGATGTCGTGGACCGCGATATGCAGCTCGTCCCGGCGCAGTTCCCACGATACGTCCGTGCCATCGAGCGCGCGAACATTGGCCGCGTACAGCGTCTGGGGAATGGCGATCTCGACGCGCTCGCAGACGGGCGGCTCGTGCACTCCCGAAACGGGGCGGTTGACGATGTGCGCCGTCGCTCCGCCGGGCGTCCGGTGGAGCTGAACAAGTCCATTTCTCGGCGCCCGGATGCGAACCCTCTCGCCGCCAAGCCAGCGCACGAGGTGACCGATGAGTTGCTCCGCCTCCGGGAACGCGCCATCGGGGGAAGCTGTCAACACGTCGGCGAGCGTCGTTCCCATGTACGCGGCCTTGCCGCCACCGTGCAGTCGCCAGGTGATTCCGGGGCATGGCTCAGCGTCTGTGAGTTCCCCGAATGGATGCAGCGCGGGGAGGGCCTCGGCGATGACCTGCGCGCCAGTGGCCCGCACGCGTTCGTGCGCCCCGGCGGCGATAACGAGGCCACCGAGGTCAGTCAGCGGCGTCGACGCCACGCGAAGATAGCCTGATTCACTCGGGTCGCCTATTCGGTTGACGCCTAGCATCGAGGATGCGACGAAATCGTCGAGCGGCTCGCCGGCTTCCCCGCAAGTCCCGGCACGACCGATGAACAGAACCGAGCCGCCCCGTCGGACGAAGGCGTCGATCGCGGACAGGCTCATGGACCCGATGTGAGGCGTTCCGGGCACGATGAGCAGGCGGTACTGGGAGAGATCGCCACTCGATAGCTGACGATCCAGCACGAGGTCCCACAACACGTGCTCTCGGGTGAGCGTATCGCACCAAGCGCGGAGCGTGTCGGTGCAGCCGCCGCCGACGTGGGAACTGAGCACGCCGACCCGCGCGAAGGAGCCCTCGATCGTCAGACGATCACGTTCGCCGTCAAACTGAGCCAGTAGCTCGCCGAGAGCCGGCAGAGCTGACTGATCCTCCAGCGCGGTGGTAGTGATCGGCCAAACGCAGGGGCGGCAACCCGCGGCGAGAACAGATGCAGCATTGGTCAGTAGTTCATGCGGAGGACAAGCCAGGCGTCCAAACGGAAGCCGAGCGTGCTCAACCCAACACCAGCCTTGGTGTCCCATCGCCCGGTGGTGCGCGCCGATCATGTCTGTTTCGCTGAGAGAGTGACCGTACCAGCGCGCGGCCACTTCGCTCTGCACCCCGTCCATCCAGTCAGCGGTCGCCTCCGGTCGCCAGCCGATGGCGTGGGCCCGCTCATCGCTCCAGTGGCACCCGCTGAAGACGACCTGGCAGTCGCCACGGTATTGCTTGGCCGCCATGCCAAGCTGCCAGGCGAGGCGCTCAGTTCTCTCGAGCCGCCACTTGGCATACCGAGCCTGTTCGGGCGATCCGGGGACGATCTCCGCGATGTCGATGCCCGTGTCGCCGAGTAGCGTTCCGCGACATCCCGGGCAAGCGCACCCGTTCAGCAGAGCAAAGTTGTCGAAGCACAGACAGTCCGGGCCATACTTCGCGGTGAACTCGCGGACGAGTTCGGTCAGATAGAGAAGGTAGTCCGTGTTGACGCACAGCGCCGCCGCGCCACCCCATGAGTGCGGTTGGCCATCCGGACCGATCTGTCGCCACTCCGGGCGGGCCTCAGCCACGGTTGGGTTGGATGCCACGTTGATGGCGTAGGCGATCTGGAGCCGGTGTCGATGGGCCGAGGCAGCGAACTCCGCGACGTAGTCTCGGCCCCTCTCGTATGTCGGGGCGAGGGGGGCGATCTCCGACTGGAAATAGGTATACCCTTGGGCGCAATGCACCGTTAGGCGGATGGCGTTGCCCCCACCGGCGCGCACATGTTTGCAGGTTGACTCCGGCGCCAACTCGCCCCGATCGAGGTCATACATCGAGGGGTCGACGTCGAAGAGCACCAGGCCGGACTCATCCCACACGATGCTGTTCCTCCAACGCGGTCACTCTTGCGATTCCGGCGCCGGCTCCGCGTCCAGCTCCAGCGGGTACGCCGGCGTTCCGTAGGGGATCGGCATGACGACCGTTTCGGCTCGGCTCATGGATGCGATCAGCCAACGGTCGCCCTTCCGGCGGACGGTGAATGTCTGAACGTCATTCGCGCCACGATCCGCGTAGACCAGTTCGACCCGCAACTCCGCGTCACGCGAATCGGCGCGGAGTTGCGAGACGGCAACACCCTTGACATCATTGCCAAGATCCTCAATCTGCGCGGCGAATGCCGCCTCACCCATGTCGCGCGCGGAGGCCTCCACCGACTCGCGAAGCTTCGTGTCGAAGCACGCCAAGTAGCCCTCCGTGTCGCCCTTCTTTGCCAACTGGAAGAGGTCGCGCACGACGCCGCCCGGTTTGAGTTCGCCGCCGGTTGAATCAATGGACGCGTGGCGGCCGCCTCCCCCATCGCGCGCGGCGAGGAAGACGACGACGGCGATGATGGCGACGACGGTTACGAGGGCGGCAATATGTTCGCGCTTCATGGTTCGTTCCGGACGATGCTGAGGTCAATCGCGCCGCTCTCGCCCTCGTCGGCAAGCACCACGCGCATCTTCGGGAGCAGGCGCTCCATGGTCTCGATGTAGATTCGAGCTGATGTGACTTCCTTCGCGCGCGCATACTCGTGGCGGAGATCGTTGAAGTAGCTGGCGTCGCCCTGCGCCTCGTTCACCACCTTGAGCTTGTAGCCTTCGGCGCCTGAGATCAGCCGGGCAGCTTCCCCGTTCGCTTGCGGGATGACCTCGGCCGCATAGGCGTCGGCTTCGTTCATGAAGCGGTGGTAGTCTTCGCGGGCGCTGGCGACATCCTGGAAATCGCGCGCGACTTCCATCGGCGGTTCGACGCTCGGGATCGTCACTGATATCACGGTGACCCCGGACTCCAGTCGGTCCAGCACTACCTGGGTCTGCTCGGTGACCTTGATGGCTATCGCGGCTTTCTCGTGGGCCAGGACGTCATCGACCTCAACGCCTGCCAGGACGTTCGTCAGCGCGCGCTGAGCAGCGACCTGCACGAGCTTGCGCGGGTCCTGGCTGTGGAAGAGAAAGCGCACCGGCTCGGCGGCTGACACGGAGTACTGCACGACCATCTGGACCTGGACGACGTTTTCGTCGCCCGAGAGGAATCTCGAGAGCGAGGGCGAGGGAGTCGTGCCGACTGTCTGGTCCGCGGCCGTCGCCCCTACGATGACGCGACGCGGCTCGTCCATCCGGACGCGGGTGCGGCGGTCGATGGGCCACGGGAAGCAGCAGTGCAGACCGGAGGCCACTGGCGCTTTGAGCGCGCGCCCCAGCCGCCGGATCACGACGTGCTCGTTCGTGCGGACCGCGTAGATGCCGGTCAGCAACCAGGCGACCCCGCCTATGATGACGCCGGTCCGCAAGTGGCGTCGGCGTCTTTGAGTTGTTTCGGGTACCTCTGCCATCAGTTGCTCCCGACGCCCGCGCGGCCTTCGGTCAAGAGTCTCAACAACTCGGAATCCGCGGAGAGCACGACCGTCGTGTCTTTGCCGAACATCGTCTCGTATGCCTGAAGCGTCCGCACCATCTTGTAGAAACCGGGGTCGGCGGAGTGGGCCGCGGCATAGGTGCGAGTCGCTTCGGCCTCGCCCTCACCCTTGGTCGTCTCAGCAAGTCGGTAGGCTTCCGACAGGATGCGGTCGCGCTCCTTGTCAGCCTCGGCCCTGATCCGCTCCGCCTCTTCCTGCCCCTCGGCGCGGTACTTCTTTGCCATCCGCTGCCGTTCGGCGCGCATGCGGGCGTACACGCTTTCGAGGTTCTGCTCCGGGAAGACGAGACGCTTGATGCCAACGTCGAGGATCTCGATGCCGAAGTTCGCCAGGGCGGCCTTCGCGCAACGTTGCGTGACGTTCTGGGTGACCTCCTCAAGCATCAGCTCATCCGGATCGATGGCGATGACATTGGAGAGATCCAGCTTGCCCAGTTCGGCGTTCATCTCAGACCGGACCAAGTCGAGCAGTCGCTGCTTGGCCATCGTCTCATCGGCCTGGACGGTCTGGATGAAGCGCTTGGGCTCGGCGACCCGCCAGCAGACGTAGTTGTCGACTTGGAGCACCTTCTTGTCGCGCGTGTTGGCGGGCGCCGGTCCGGGATCGTACGCGCGCAGGCGAGCATCGATGCGCACCGTGTTGTCCCAAGGCGCCTTGAGGTACAGCCCAGGCGTCATGATCTCGTGAACGGGCGCGCCGAACCGAGTGATGACGGCGTATTCGGTCTCGTCGACAACGAAGAACAGCCTGGCGATCGCCACGGCGACCACCACTGCGAGGCCGAGTCTTATCCATTTGCTTCTGCTCATTGCGCAGCATCCTCCGCGGTCTCCGTCGAAGGTTGGTTGCTATCTTCTTGTCCGGCCGGCGGAGCCGTCGGTGGCGGCTCTTGCTCAATCTCGTCATCTGAGAAGACGGGGTACGTGGGCTCGGGGATGGGCGGCGCTCCGCCCTTCATGCGCAGTCCGTCGGAATCGATGAGCCACATTTGGCGGCGGCCCTGTCCGCCGCCGATGATGAGTTTGCGCTTGCCGGTCAGCGCCTTCTCCACGGCGTCGAGGTGCATGCGGATCTCGGTCGCTTGAGGCGAGGCGCGATGGGCTCGCTCAACCAGGCTGAAACGCGCTGCGTCACCCGCCGCTCTGTCCTTGCGGGTCCGGGCAGTGGCATCCGCCCTGAGCTTCATCGCCGACGCTCGTCCGCGGGCGCGCGGCAACTGCTCTTTCTGGTAAGCTTCCGCCTGGTTGATGGAGGTCCGCTTCTCTTCCATCGCGCTGGCGACTTCGCGGAAGGCGGGCACGACCTGGATCGGAGGATGGACGTCAAGCAGTCGAGCTTCCTGCACGGCCAGTCCGCTCTCGTATTCGGTAAACAGCGCCTGCGCTTCGGACGCGATCTCGTCCTCGATCAGCCGGCGCTGAACCGTCAGCAACTCGTCGGCCGTCTTGGTGGCGATCACGCGGCGTGCGGCCTGCTCAGCCACCGCCTGAGCCAGGAGAGCCTCGTCGCGGATATGGAACAGGTATGCGCGCGCGTCTGAGACGCGATACTGAAGCGACACGTTCACGTCGAGCAGGTTCTCATCACCGGTGATCCTGAGCGATCCATCCGCGATGCGCTCATACGCGCCGGATTCGTGGGCGTTCTCCCACTCATAGCCGCCGGCTACCTCGCCCCCTGGCAGAGGCCGGAACCCAACGGTCACGACGCGCGTGAGGGCGGGCTTGAGCTTGGTAACTCTATCGACAGGCCACGGGATGCGGTAATGGAGACCGGGCTGGCGGCTCTCGCCAAGGGTCGCGCCCAGCCTCCGGACGATTGCGATCTCATCAGGCCCGACGGTGTACACGCCCGATAGCACGTAGCACGCAATCAGCGCGATTGACCCGCGAGACAGCAACCACGCGCGCCGTTTGCGAGCGATCTCCCAGATGCGGCCCCACTGGATGTCATCGAGCCAGTGTTGGAAGCCATGCGTAATGCCTCCGAGACGCTCGGTCACTCGCGCAACTCGTCCTCGCTCCTCCAGCTTCCCCGCCGCCAGCAGCCGCAGAGAGTTGAGCACCACGAGGAGCGACGCGATCTGGTGGTAGACGGCCGCCCCCATCGGCCCGAGGGTGCCGCGCGCGCTTAGGAAGACGCCGATGCCATTGAACAGCAAGGCGAACCAGATGACGTTCGTCGTGATCGTCGACATGGTCCGGCGGCTGAACTGGATGAGGGCCGGAATTCGGCGCAGGTCCGCGGTCGTCAGGATGACATCGGCCGCGTCGGCGGTGATATCCGTGGCGACGTCGCCCATCGCTATGCCGACCGACGCAGTAGCCAGAGCCGGCGCGTCGTTGACGCCATCGCCGACGGCGACCACCGTCTTGCCTTCGGCCTGTGCGGCGGCCACGATGTCGGCCTTGTCTTGGGGGAGCAGGTCCGCGCGATGAGCCGCGATGCCCGTCGCCTCACGAATCGTTCGGGCCGCGCGATCGTGGTCGCCGGTGATGAGCAGCGTGCCCTCGATGCCCGCCTGGTCTAGATCGTGAATGGCCTCGCGGGCCTCGTCGCGGGGCGGGTCTTCAGCGGCCACGAACCCGGTGACCCGCTCAGCCACGGCGCAGAACGCAAGCATGGCACCGCGATGGAGATACTCCTCGGCCGCCTCGCGAGCTTCCGCAATGCCCTCAAATCCCAACTCATCAAGGAGCGCCAACTTCCCAACGGCAACGCGCTTCCCACTGACCGTCCCCGAGACACCGGCGCCGGGGTGAACGGTGAACTCGGCGGCGGGCGTTGTCTCCACATTCTCTGCTTCGGCGCGTGCGACGATTAGCCGGCCGAGGGCATGCTCGGACTGCTCCTCGATCGACGCAGCGTGACGGATTACGTCCGCGACTGTTGCCTCTCCCACGGCCTCGACCGCGACGACGCGCGGTCTGCCCCGCGTGATCGTGCCGGTCTTGTCAAACGCGACAACGTCGGCCGATGCGAGGGCTTCGACATGCGCGCCGCCTCTGACGAGCACGCCATCGCGGGCGAGACGGCCGATGGCTGCCACGATGGCCGTGGGGGTCGCCAGCACGAGAGCGCAGGGACACGCGACCACGAGAACCGCTACCGCGCGGATGGGTTCCTTGGTGATGATGTAGGTCGCCGCCGCCGCGATAAATACGATCGGCACAAACCACGTGGCCCACCGGTCCGCGCGGTGCTGGACGGCCCCCTTTTGCTCGCGCGCGTCCTGGACGAGCTGAGCGATCCGGGCGATTGTCGTGTTCTCGCCGACTCGCGTCGCCCTGACCTCGAGCGCGCCGGAGTCGTTTAGCGTGCCGGCGTGGACCTCATCACCGGGGGCCTTCGTAGTGGGAAGCGGCTCGCCGGTTATCGTGGCTTCGTTGACCGCCGATCGCCCGCTGATGACCTCCCCGTCAACGCCAACGCGCTCGCCGGGCCTGATGATGACCGTGTCGCCGATCTCGACCTGGCCGACGGGAATCTCCGCCTCGGTATCGGCTCGTCGGACGCGCGCGACCTCTGGAGCTAGCTCGATGATACGCTTGATCGAGCGTTCCGTGCGATCGACGGCCAACTCCTCGAGGGCGCCACCCACCAGCATGATGAGGATGACTTCAGCGGCCGCGAAGTTCTCGCCGATGACGAGCGCCGCGATTGCCGCGATGGCCACGGCGAGGTCGGCCGAGACGCGGAACTGCAGCAGGCCCTTGATCGCCTCGCGGAATATCGGGAAGCCGCTGACGAGAACGAGCAGCGCCACGGGGTGGACGCCGTACATGTATGACGTTGAGATGCCGGCGAGCCATTCGCGGTAGATCCACGAAAGCAGTAGCAGCACCCCGTAGCCTACAATGGGCACGAGCATCTGCCAGCGAGGACGGTCGCCGTGGTGGTGGAATCCGGACACAAGAGATCCTTCGCGTGATGACGGTTGGCCCGCCCGGACGAGGCGCCCGAGGGGGTGGGCTATTTCAGGGGCGACGGCCCGAATCCCTTCAGGCTTGACCGATTCACATCGCGCGTCCGCCTGAAGCCTGCTCGGCAGGCAAGGACACCAGGAATCCAAGGGAGAAACGGTACTCGACCCTACATGGGCGGGAGGCGCGACATGAGATGGGCGCTCTGGCTGACGATTGTCCTCAACGGGTGCATGCCGGCTTGGTCAGCCGTCACGATCGGCGCTGACGCTCGCGTCCCCGACAGCGAGCGGGCGCACTTCAGCCGGTACGTGAACTTCCGTCCGGCCGACGGGGAGACCGTCTCGCTCAACCCGCCCAGGATGAGCTGGCTGTATGAGCCCACGTGGCTCACCGAGCCGGCGAACGCGCTTCATGAGTTTACGCTGCAGATTGCCACCGACGATGCGTTCGACAGTCCTCTCGTGGATGTCACGACGCAAGTCAACTTCTACAATACGCTTCCGGCGCTGGAGCGGGGCGAACGGCACTTCTGGCGCGTGGGGTATGACGTCGGCACGGGCGAGGAAGCCTGGAGCGACACGCGGTCGTTCACCATCGCCGCCGACGCCGTAGAGTGGGACCGTTCGGCGCTCGCAGCCCCTGCGTTTCCCGATCACCCGCGGGTACTGTTCAGCGCTGAGTCCATCGATGAGATCCGCCGACTACGCGAAACGAACACATCGTCGCGCGCCGCTTGGGAGTATATGGTCGCCGGGGCGGATCGCACGCTTGAGACCGACTGGTGGCACGACTTCCCCGATACGGATACCGGAACAGAGCCCGAGGACCAGTTCTACACGATCGCGCACGACCTCGCCCTGGTCGGATTCGTCTGGCGGATGAGCGGGGATGACAAGTACGCGGGTGTCCTCGACCGCGCGGTGACGCTCGCGAGCTATCCCAAGGGCGGTCGGGCGTCACCAGAGGGCCTCGGCGGCGACGGGAGCGAGGACGCCACCCAGTGCAACGAGCACTTGGCGCTCCTGTTTGATTGGCTCTATCAGGACCTCAGCGATGCGCAACGCGAGGTGATGATCGACTCGCTCGCGTGGCGCGCCGAGTATTGGATGAACTCATACGCCTGGCGCTCGAAGGGTCGCGGCGGGGCGATGATCCGGCTGACGTGGCACGACGACGATGAGCAGCTTGGCGACACGCGCTATCCCCTGCCTCCCGTCGCCGACTGGACTGAATTCACTCGGGCGGTCACGCCCGCTGAGGGGGCGACATGGGTCTACGCGGAGCTGTTCAACTACTACCAGCGCGGCACGGTCTGGTGGGACTCTCTCTCGCTTGACGCGGGCGCGGGCGAGCTGGTAACAGACCCCAGCTTTGGGGACATGGGCGACGAAAGCCGCTGGCGATACAGTCACTACAAGACGGAGGCGGACGGTCCCCTGGGTGAGGGGCGCGACGGGACGGGAGCGCTCGGCATTGCCTGCGACTCCGGCGCCAAGCGCGGGGCGTGGGGGCAGAGGATCGACCTCACGGGTGGCGATGATCTCCAGCTCAGCGCCTGGTATCGCACGGACGGCGTGGCCAGGGCGCTGATGGTACGCCCGACATCGCTCTCGGGCATGGCGGCGAGCCATCAGTTCGAGGGCACGATGGACACCGCGCCGATTGCAGTGGCGCTCTACGAGCACAGCGACGTCGGGCGCGAGTGGTACGATCTGATCACCAACTACCTGATCGGCGTGACTAACAACTTCGGGCCGGACGAGGCGTGGAATGAGGGACCGGGCTACGGTAACTCGAAGATGAAATGGCTCATGAATGCCTCGTGGTACTTCGAGACCGCAATCCCCGGCGCCAACCTCGGCCGCAATCCCTACTACCGGGCAATCGGCGACTTCTTCAGCCGCGTGACGCCGGTGGGCCTTCCGCACAGCCCGTGGGGTAACGGCGCGGCCAACCAGGGCTACCAGCGCGGCGGACGAGTGGCCAATTTCAGGAAACTCGCGCACCTCACCGGCGAGGGCCGGTTTATGACCAACTGGCGCGAGTCCGGTGGTGGCGAGTTTGCCAAGTTCCGCCCGTGGATCGAGTACGTCTTGCCTTACTACGCCGACGAGCCCGAGGGCTCCGTCCAGGAGGACCCGGTCAAGCTCTTCTCTACCGCAGGATGGGTCACGGCGAATTCCGGCCCGCCGAGCGTGAAGCAGACCTTCGAGGACGGCGTGGGTGTCATCTTCCAGTCGCGGCCACGAGGTGGCTACAGCCACTCGTTCAACAGCGACAACTCGTTTCAGATTCATGCCTACGGCCAGCAGATCAACCACGGCGCGGGTAGCAGCACGAACCGCGATGCCTTCGCGTATCACACGATGAGCCACACCACGATTCTGGTCGATGGCCTCGGGCAGGCCCAACCGCCAGGCGGCCAAGCAGTCCCGTGGTACTCGCGCGTGATCGGCTTCGAAGAGGGCGACGGGTACGTGTACTTCGCCGGTGATTCGACGGCCGCGTACCCACACGCGCCGGGCCGGTTCAGCCGCTGGAGCTTGCCGCTCCATCCGATCTACGAGGAGCGCGACTGCCGCCACCTGGAGCGGTTCGTCCGTCACGTGCTGTTCGTTGACAGTCGTTACGTCGTCGTCTTTGATGACCTGAAGGCATCCCGGCCAACGAGGTTCACGTGGCTCTATCACATTCTTCCAGCCGATCCGTTCAGCTTCGATCCGGAGACCTTCACCGCGCGCTACGCGGTCGATGACGTCAACGTCGTGGTCTCTCACATAGCCAATCGCGGCGTGCTGGAGTTAGACGATCGGCGCGATCTCGATGCGATGATCAACCCCTTCACCGGTGAGGACTACCGCAAGTACCAACAGAAGGGCCCTGTCGCCGCACACAATCTGTGGGTGACGAATACCGAGCCCCGCGAGGACATGCATTTCCTGGCGGTCATCTATCCGTACGAGGGCGAAGAGCCAGAGATCGCCCGACTCGATGAGTTCACTGTCCGGGTTGGCGAGGACATTGTGACCTTCGACCCGAGCGTTGCCCAGCGGCACAACGCCGATTATGTCATCGACACAATCGCGCTTGACCAGTAGCCCGCGCGCATTGGCAGGTTTCTTGCAGATCGCCCTCTATCCGGAGGGCCTGCGCCAATGCTTATCCCCTACTCAACCGAACGGGAATTGGAACGCGTGCCGTGGGCGACGATATCGCTTATCGCGGCCAACGTGGTCGTCGCCGCCATCACTTTCACGAGCCTGGACGCGACGATGCTCCTGGCGCTCAACCCCGATGACTTCCACATATGGCAACCACTGACGGCGATGTTCATCCATGCGGGAGTTCGGCACCTCGTCGGCAACATGCTCGTGCTGTGGGTCTTCGGGTCCCATGTTGAGGACACGATAGGTATTCCGAAGTATCTGCTGCTCTACTTCTCAGCCGGCATCGCTGCCGACGTGCTGCAGATCGGCGGGGACCTGGCTATGCTTGGCGAGATGCGCGGCGGCCTCGGCGCCTCCGGGTGCATCATGGGAGTGGTGGCCATCTTCGCCACTCGCTACCGCAAGGTCCGAGTGAACTTCTTCTACTGGATCTACTATCGCATAGGCACGTGGCCGGTCGCGGCCATCTACGTGGCCGTCCTGTACGTGGGGATGGATTTGGTATTCGGCGCTTTGGGGTTCTTCGGCGTACATGATGGCGTCGGCCACTTCGCGCACCTCGGAGGATTTGCAGCGGGGATTGGATGGGCCTACGCCCTGCGATTGCCAGGCGAGGTCGCGATTGCGAGCGCGAGGGACGACGCGGCCAGGATGCGCGTCGCCGGCGCGTTCGGCCCAGCCGCCGCAGCTCTTGAGGCCGCCCTTAAGAGGCGTCCCGGTGACGCGGGGCTGCACAAGGAAGCGGCCGTGTACTTCGGCCTGGATGACCGGATGCGGTCGCGCGCGGTGCATCACTGGAGTCAGGCGTTGCGTCTCTGGATGGCTCACGGCCCTCGGGGCCTGGCGGCGGACGAATGGGTCCGGGCTAAGCGGCGGTACAGCCTCCGGGAGTTTGCGCCGGACCTCCTCTGCGACATGGGCGTGATGCTTGAGGTTCTGGGCGACTACGAAGGCGCCGCTGAGGCCTATGATGCGGCGTCGAGGCACCCCAGAACCGGAAGCGTTGGCCCAACGGCCGGAATGCGTTTGGCCGGCGTTCTTGAAGCGATGGGGCAAGCCGACCGTGCTCGCGAGTCCTACGCTCGCGTCGTCGAGGTGTGGCCCGACAGCCCCGAGAGCCTCGATGCAGCGGGCTCCGCGCGCAGACTCGCGCCGCCGCCGAAACGCCGCAGCGCATAGCGCCACGCGTAACCCTAATTGGGACATGGCTCAGCAAGGTGGGAGAGGCCTCGACACGGAAATCGGTGCGGTTGGCCCGTGCTGAGGCACGGCGCCGCGACGGCCGGCGTTTCACTTCCACCGGCACAAGGAGGATGTCCGCATGAGTCTTTGGGAACCGAACTTCGAGCGCGTCATGAAGGTGCTGCGTCTTGACGGGGTGCCGGATCGCGTGCCGTTCCTCGAGCTGTTCCACGACGCTGAGATCATACAGAGAAGCATGGGCGAACCATACCCGCAGGATCCAATGGAGTCGCGCGAATATCAGATCAGGTTCATGAGCGATTTCGGCTACGACTACGTCGTCGCGCGCTACCCGTACGGGTTCCCTGGCCGCGAGGCGCTGGTGACTGATGACACGGCCATCTACAAGCGGCCCCAACGCGGATGGCAGGACGAGCACTCCGGCCCGATCATGAGTTGGGAGGAGTTCGAGAACTACCCGTGGCCGGATCCATACGCGGTGGACTTCTCCGAACTCGAGGAGTACAGCAAGGTCGTGCCGGATGGGATGGGAATCGTCACGTGCTGCCCCGGCGGGATCCTCGAGAACCTCATCAGTCTGATGGGCTTTGAGAATCTGTGCCTGTGGGTGGTCGATGATCCGGAACTGCCTCAGGCCATCGCCGACAATGTCGGTCGCTGCATCTCGGGCTTGTGGGAGCAGATCTGCGACATGGACTTCATCAGCGCGCTCTGGCTGAACGATGACATGGGCTTCAAGACGCAGACCATGCTCTCGCCGCCGATGATGCGCCGGTACATCTTCCCCCACCAGAAGGCGCTCATCGAGATCGCCCACGCTCGGGACAAGCCCGTCATGCTCCATGCCTGCGGGAACCTGTCCGAGGTGATGGAGGATCTCATTGCGGACGTGGGCATCGATGCGAAACACTCCTTCGAGGATATCATCCAGCCCGTGTCGGACTTCAAAGCACAGTACGGCGAACGCGTCGGTGTGCTAGGCGGGATCGACGTGCACATCCTCGCCGGATCCACCGAGGCCGAGGTCCGCGAGTATACCCGCAAGCGCATCGAAGAGTGCGCTCCCGGCGGCGGCTGGACGCTCGGCAGTGGCAACTCCGTCGCCAACTACATCCCCGTCGAGAATTTTCTAGCCATGATCGACGAGGGCAAGAAGCATGGGGTGTATTAGACAGCGGCTTCGGGCCGTCGTAGGTCGGATCTCCAGATCCGACAGGCGTGCGTCACCATGCTGGTTACGGCGTCGCGGAAACTCGTCGAGTTTCCCTGGAGATCCGACCTACGAACGACGGACGAATCAGCCTGATCGGGGCGGGGAAACTCAGCGAGTTCCCACCGAATACCAACGACCGCTGACAGGAGCAACCGAATGACGAAATACACGATTGCGCAAGCTGGCGCGGGCGCGCGCGGCACCATCCACGTGGACGGTATTGTAGGCAACCCGGATCGGTTTGAGATAGTCGGGCTCTGTGACCTCGATCAGGCAAAGGCGACTGCGCTCGCGGAGGCCAAAGGCGTGTCCTGCACGATCTTCCCCGACGCGGAGACGATGCTCGCCGAGACGAAGCCGGACGTCTTCGTCTTCGTGACGCCGCCAAGCGTCCGCATGGAACTCGTCGAGCTGGCCGCGACACATGGAGTGAAGGGCCTGGCGTTTGAGAAGCCGATGGCTACGTCGCTGCGCGAGGCGAACAGAATCGTCGATGCCTGCGACGCGAACGGCATCAAGGCGATCGTCAGCCATCAGCACAAGTACCTCACAACCATGCGCAAGCTTCAGGAGATCACCCAGAGCGGTGATCTCGGCGAGATCGAAACGGTCGAGACATCGTGCCTGGCGTGGCTGGCGCAGCTCGGGACTCACTACGTCGACTACATGCTCTGGATCAACGGTCAGAGCAAGGCCAAGTGGGTTGCCGGACACTGCCACGGCAAGGGCAAACTCACCGACTCGCACCCGTCTCCAGATTACGTGATGGGCAACCTGGAGTTTGAGAACGGCGTGCGCGGCGTGGTGCAATTCGGGTACCTCAGCCCGCTGCATCTGCCCGATTCGTGGGTCGATGGCGGTCCCGGGGCGCGGTTTTGGCTGGAGGACCGGCTCGAGGTCCGCGGCACGCATGGATACGCGTGGGCTGACGCGGCGGGGCGCTGGGGCGCCTTCACCAAGGCCACCGACGGTGGGGTGATCGGCCAGGAGGGACCGGGCTTCATGGAGGAGCACTCCGCCATGCAGATCCCCTACTTCACCGACTTCGCTGATTGGCTGGACGACGACGCGCGGGTGCATCCGAACAATCTCGACATCAGCTACCACGGCTACGAAGTGATGGAGGCGCTCTGCCTCTCAGCGCTCGACAACACGCGGATCGATCTGCCGATGGCCGATCCAGGGGCGTCCGGAGACATCTGGGAGCGTATGGAGCGCGAGCTGCCAAACGTCAAGACATATTGGAGTGAGTGATACGATGCCACCCAAGAAGCCCGTCGAGAAGACACACGTAGAGATCAATGGCCAGCCGCTGGAGTGCCTCGTGTGCGGGCACGCGTTGTTCTTCGAGCGGCGCGGCGACGTGCAGGATGTTCTCGGCATGATGAATCGCCGTGACTTCTACGAGTCGAAGGCGGCCTGCCGCATCTGCGCCGAATGTGGCTACATCCACTGGTTTGAGCTGCCGAAGTAGCGCGCGACCGTCACGGTCAACGGCAGTGGGAGGTGCGTGGGGTGATCAATGAGTTCACAGCGCGGATCGACCTGCCGATGGCCGATCCAGGGGCGTCCGGAGACATCTGGGAGCGTATGGAGCGCGAGCTGCCAAACGTCAAGACATACTGGAGTGAATGAGCAATGAATATCATCATCATCGTCAGCGACACGTTCCGCTACGACCACGTGACGTTCCACGGGAAGAAGACGCTGAAGACGCCGGAGCTCGACGCGTTGGCCGCGAGTTCGGTGGTCTTCGACGAGGCGCATGTCTCGAGCTTCCCGACCATCCCGCATCGGACAGACATGGTCACCGGAACGTATGGCTTCCCGTTCTACGGCTGGCGTCCGCTGGAGCCGGGCCAGGTCACGCTTGCGGATCACTTGGCGGGGCACGGGTATATCAACCAGCTCATCGCCGACTGCCCGCACCTGATGAAGAACGAGTACAATTTCAGCCGCAACTTCCATGGGTTCCACTGGGTGCGCGGGCAGGAGGGCGATATTTCGTTCACGCGCGCGAACTACCCGATTCCCCAGCGGATGGCGCATGAGAAGACCCGCCTGAAGCCGATGACATGGGGCGAGCCGCTCGTGAATCTATCGGGATGGACCAACCGCGAGTGGACGTGGGAGGGCGACCGATTCCCCGCGCAGACGGCGCTCTGCACGGAGAAGTGGCTCGAGGAGAACTACCAGGCCGAGAACTTCTTCCTGTGGGTGGATTTCTTCGATGTTCACGAGCCGTGGGACCCGCCGGAATACCTGGTCGACATGTACGACCCCGACTACGATGGCGACCCGATGCTCCACCCGAACTACGGCCACGCGACGACATACACGGACGCCGAGCTGCGGAACATGAACGCCCACTACAAGGCCGAGTGCACGCTCGTCAGCAAGTACATCGGTCGCGTCCTCCGCAAGATCGAAGACCTGGGATTGCTGGAGAACTCGGCGGTGGTCTTCACGGCCGATCACGGCATGTACATCGGCGAGCACGACCGCGCGGGCAAGAGCAATCTCAGCGACGACGACGACCGCGGACCATGGCCGCTATACGAAGAGGTCAGCCACATCCCACTGGTTGTGAAGGCGCCGGGGTTTGAGCCGCGCCGCGTGCCAAAGGCACTGGTTCAGCCGGTGGACATCCTCCCCACCGTGCTCGATCTCGCGGGCGTGCCGGCTCCCGAGGGCGTGCATGGACACTCGATGGTGCCGCTGATGAAGGGCGAGGCGGAGTGGCCGCGTAAGGTCGCGTTCTCAAGTCAGGGACTGGCGCCACATCGCGCCGGCGCGCCGAAGACGACCATCCGCGACGAGAAGTGGACGCTGATCATTGGCGGCAAAGAGGGCACCGGCCCGGAACTGTATGATGTGGAGGCCGACCCCAGTCAGCTCACCAACGTCATCGCGGACCATCCCGAGGTGGCCAAGTCATTGCACGCGGCCTTCCTGAATTGGCTCGCCGACGTCGGCGCGGACGCGGCGAAGATCGATGCGCTGAAAGACATGTAGGCAGGTCACCATCGGAGGATTACCATGTTCGCGGTGAACACAGACACCATTCCCGGCTACAAGATCACGCAAGTGCTCGGCATCGTGCGAGGCAACACGGTTCGCGCGAAGCATGTTGGCAAGGACATTGTCGCGGGGCTGAAGAGCATCGTCGGCGGCGAGATATCCGAGTACACTGAGTTGCTGTCAGATGCCCGAGAGCAGGCCCTTACTCGGATGGTCGAGCACGCCCAGCAGCTAGGGGCGCACGGCGTGGTCAACGTGCGGTTCGTGACCAGCATGGTCTCGCAACAGATGTCAGAGATCCTCGCTTACGGCACGGCCGTGGTCGTCGATGCCGAAGCGCCTGAGTCGCCGCCGGTCGCCTGATCCGCAACGCCAGGGGAGCGGCGCGCGCCACCACGGCGTTATTGCCCAGAGAACCAACCACGCAGGAGGCTGTCTACACATGAATCCACGAGCAGTCGTGGCGGGCGGAGCCGGCTTCATCGGCCATCATTTCGTGAATCTGCTGAAGTCGGAGGGGTACGACATCGTCATCGTCGATAACCTCGCCACCGGCACGCGGCGTAACGTCAGTGACCTCGTGGTTCTGGATCACTGCGAGTTCGTCCACGCCGACGTATCCCATGGCATCGAGATCGCCGGACCGGTCGATTACGTTGTCAACCTCGCTTGCCCGGCGAGTCCCGTTGACTTCGAGCGGATTCCGATTGAGATCATGAACGTATGCTCGCAGGGATCGCAGGCGCTGCTCGAACTCGCGCTCCACAAGGGCGCGCGGTACGTCTAGGCGTCGACGTCTGAGATTTACGGCGATCCCGAGGTCCATCCGCAGTCGGAGGACTACACGGGCAACGTCAACATCACGGGCCCGCGGTCCGTCTACGACGAGGGCAAGCGGTATGCGGAAGCGCTCATCTTCGCGTACCATCGCAAGTACCGCGTCCCGGTCGGCGTGGCGCGGATCTTCAACACGTACGGCCCGCGCATGCGTCCCGACGACGGTCGCGTCGTCTCGAACTTCTGCGTTCAGGCCCTGACGGGGGAGCCGCTGACGATCTATGGCGATGGCCAGCAGACGCGGAGTTTCTGCTACGCTGAGGACCTCGTTCGCGGGCTCCACGCGCTGATGCTGTCTGACGAGACGGGGCCGATCAACCTGGGCAATCCGAGCGAGTACACGATTGCGGAGTTGGTCGAGAAGATCTCGTCGGTGATGGGTACGCCGGTTGAGACCGTCAAGGTCCCTCTGCTCCACGTCGACGATCCGAAGCGGCGCCGCCCGAACATCACGCGGGCCAAGGAACTGCTCGGATGGGAGCCCCGGATCAGCCTCGAGGAAGGGCTCGCGCCGACGGTGGAGTGGTTCAGGTCTGAACTCGCCGCCCGCGACGCGTAAGGTAACTCAACACTCCCTCGGAGCGTCTGTATCAGCAGACGCCACCCGAGGGAGGGCTCGCCATGCGCCGACTTATCCCCATTGCCTCACTTCTGATTGCCTTCAGCGCGGCCGTCGCACAGGAAGACAGTCCCCCACTCCTCGCCGATCTCGCGAAGCTGAATCTGCATGTAGTGAAGGCGGAGATGGTCGAGGAACTCCGCACGGTCGACATGGGCGGCGAGACGGTCATCGCGCCGACGGGAGACAACGTGCTGGTGGTTGTGACGCTGGAGGGCCTCGTCGAGCAGCCGTGGCGCTTGACCCTCGCGACCGACAGCTTCACCGCGATCTACGAATTCCTGGACCTGCCGGACGACGACATGCTGAGCGTCGGACTCCGCCGCTCGAGCGGCATCACCGGCTGGAAGGACCGTTGGCTCCTCAAGCCGGATCAGGGCAACATCCAGTCGACCGCGTTCCTCCGCGACCCCGGCCCCATCACCATCAAGGCCGCCTTCATCATCCCCGATGACGTAGACACGTTCTCTGTCCGCGTGCCGACTGTTGCGGAGGGTGAGGCGGAAGTGATCGGCGGCTGAGCATCACCTCCTCCCCATGAAGGCCGTCTCCTCTCCCCCGTCGAGTCACGGTGTTTGGCGGGGGAATTGCCCCGCGTCATCTCCGCAAGCATGCGTTAGGAGCCATTGGGCATGAGTCTGACACATCGGAAGCGTATCCAGCGCTTGATGCATTACCAGACGGTCGACCGCGGGATCCATTGGGACTTCGGATTCCTGAGCGAGACGATGGATCGGTGGGGCCAGGAGGGCCTGCCGGAGGATGTGTATGGCGCCGATGTCGAGAAGATCGACGCGCTGTGGGGCATGTGACGACTCCGGCTACCTCAGAATGCTGAAGCCCGTCGAGTCCCACACCTGCTCTGGGTCGGGCTCCCACTTCCGTCGGCTGTCGGGGTCATCGATGCCAGGCAGCACGAGTTCGCCGAGTGTCACCTCCCCCACGAGCCGCTCGTCCCCGCGCCGGATCGCCACCTCGACCGTTTCCCCCGGCATGTGAGATTCCAGCGCGGCCCTCATCCCGACCTCCCGCAGAGCCGCCCCTTCAATGGACTCGATGACATCGCCGACGGCCAGGTTAGCGAGTTCCGCGGGGCTATCCACCCCCAGACCGGCAACCAGACAGGGCTGCTCCCCCTCCGGCCCGAGTCGCAGGCTGACGCCGAGGTAGGGCCGTAGGATGCGCGACGCATTCGGCACCCAATCGCGCGTGGCCACTGCTCCCTCGACCTCCAACGGGCCCATGAGGACCCGCTCGATAGAGGGCCAGAGCACCGACATCAGTCGCGCCCGGATGATGCCGGCATCACCAGGCGTACAGCCACACACAACGGCGAACACGTCGCCATTGGCGTTGACGACCGGGGCGCCCTGCAGTCCGGGCAAAAGGGGTATGTCAAGCTCGATCATGCCCTCGTCAACGTAGGAGTAGCCGCGGGCCAGCGCGCCGCCCACATCGACGGCCCTCACGGCGCCATGCAGGACGACGCGCCTGGCTCCGCCGTCGGCGGTGTGGCCTACGACCAACACCTCCTCACCGGCTGCCGGGCTGTAGTCGGGGTCGAGCAGTACCGTCGTATCGACCGGGTCGCCGGCCAGGCGCAGAACGGCGAGGTCAAGCCACCAGTCCGTCCCCGACATCCACCCGACGACGCTGATGTCCGCGCCACGGTCGAAGGAGAGTGGGTCGATCAGGGGCGCGTGCAGACTCACCGTCCGTCTCCCGGCCGCTCGACTGCCGACTGTGACGGCATACTGCCCGCCCGGAAGGTAGAACCCAGTCGCTGTGTCCCACGCGGGGTTGATCTTCGTGTCGGCGGCCAGTCCGAAGCCCGTGGCGCCCACCCACCAGATCGCCTGGTCGGCGACGGGGCGCCAGTCCACTTGGCTGTCGCCCAGGCCGGCCGCACACGCCGCCCCCATGCAAACCAGTGCCGCGACCCGCCACGGCCGCCTCACAGCACCCGACAGACTACCACAGGACCGGATCCGCCGTGCCATCCCGCTCGGCCTCCTCTCGCACACGTCTCAGCTTCAGGGTCGGGTCCACCGCGAGGGAGAAGCGGATCTCGACCGGCTCACCATCGCGCTCTACCACGAGCGCCATGGCATCGCCGGGGCGGCAGCGCCCCGTGAAGTCGATGAAATCCAGGAACTGCGGCGGCGGGCCCCCGTTCACCGAGAGCAAAACGTCACCGTCTCGGAGTCCCGCAACGGCGGCAGGACTGCCCGTCTCCACACGCTGGATCCTGCACTCCCCACCCGTCTGCGTGCCCGCCGCGTCGGTGTGTCGGATCGCTCGGGTGCGGAACCCGGCCCGGCCATGCAGGACTTCACCGGCGACCTCAGTCACCTCGTCGATGGCGGGGCGCAACACCGACATCAGGACGACGCGAGAGAGCTCCGGGTAGTAGTGGACGCCCCCGACATACTGGCCAACCACCATCCCCCGACGGTCGACCACGGGCGCCCCCCTCAGCGACGCGTCAAAGGGGACGTCGATCTCGAAGACGCCCAGGGGCCAGTACATGGTTGCGCCGGTGGTGCCCCCGTATGTGGCCGGGTCCGAGACCACGGCCGACCGCCATTCCGTTGGGCCTGCGCCCGGGCATCCGACGATCCACACGGGGTCGCCGTATTCAGGTCCGTAGTCCCAATCTACGGCCGGGCCTGTGCCTAACGAGTCCGGGGCTCGGGCGAGCAGAACCCCGGTCCATAACTCGTAGCCGTGGACTTCTCCTGGCACGTACGCGCCACCGGCCGTCCGCAACTCCACCTCGCCCATTCCCGTGCCGACCGACGCGACTCGCGCGAGCACCATCCCCGCGTCGCCGAGCACGAACGCGGCGCCCGTGTCTGACGGTTGCCCACCCTCACGATGGACCACGATTTGGGGAGGGAACGCGGGCGGCGTCAGCGTGGCAGCGTCCGGCTGCGCCGCCACGCCGCCGCACGGCGCCACGAGAGCAAGAGACAGACACACGAGAAACCGGAGGGGCAGCCCCCCCCGAGTCGCGGCTCACCACGAGCACTCAAGGAAGTCGGTGAGAACGTAGCTGTCATCTCCCGACCCTCCCCAGTCTCCATCGCAGATGTCTTTGTCTTCCAGTTTGTACTTGACGAGGACATTGCCCGTCTCACTTTCCTCGCAGGCGAAGCAGTCGCGGCGCCAGAGCGCCCCACCCTCGTGATCATCCACGACGGTGACATGCTCCGATGTTATGCAAGTCATCCTGGTGATCTCGATCTCGTCCGTCAGCGTGCAATTGGGCTGGGAGGGCGGGGGGTGCATCCCGCGATCCTTGTCTCCTCCCGAGACCCCAGTGTCTTTCTCCCCGCCACAGCCATGGCCACACGCTGCATCCTCGGCCGTGCTCGAGATGTTGATTGGGTCACCCCACGTCAGAGTAAAGTCGCAATGCGTTCCCCCACAGGCTGCGAACGATACTGACGACAAAAGCACCAGTGATACAGCCACTATCAAGTAGATCCACACATATTGCATAGCTTACACTCATCTCTTCCTGCTAGAATGTCACAATATTCCCCCACCCCAAACAGCATGCCTGCAGGTGCTGGTGTGATCTATGTCACATATGCCAACCGAGATGCTGCTGTGCGCCAAGCACAGTCTGAAGGCCTCCCCCATGCCTTCGTCGAACCTCGTCCCGTCTGCCCTTCACACGCTGCTGACAGGAGCTGCCACGCATGAGTCTGACACACCGGAAGCGTTTCCAGCGCTTGATGCATTACCAGACGGTCGACCGCGGGATCCACTGGGACTTTGGATTCCTGAGCGAAACGATGGATCGATGGAGCCAGGAGGGCCTGCCGGAGGATGTCTACGGCGAGGACGCCGGCGGCCGGATGGTCCGGATCAGCAACCACTTCGGCGTCGATCCCACGATGCACGTGCCGGCCCACATCAACCTCCACCCCGGCTTCCCATACGAGGTGGTCGAGGAGCGGGAGCGGACGATTCTCCACCGCGACGGGAACGGCTGCATCGTCGAGGAGGCCAGGGAAGGCCAGGCCACCATTCCGCACGTGGTCGAGCAGGGACTGAAGAGCCGGGCGGACTGGGAGGAGAAGTACAAGCCGAAACTCGACGCGGCCGATCCCGTGCGGCATGAGCACGACTTCGCCGCGATGGCGAAGCAATACAACGAGGCTGACGTTCCGGTCATCATCAACTCGGGCTCGTACATGGGCTGGATCCGCAACTGGGTCGGCGCCGCCGAGATCGGGATGATGTGCTACGACGATCCCAACCTTGTGAGCGAGATGGTCAACACGCTGTGTGATATGTTCATCGCGGTGCTCGAGCCCGCGCTGCACCACGTTGAGGTGGACCTCGCGTGGGGCTGGGAGGACATCTGCTTCAACACCGGCCCGCTGGTCGGCCCGAACCTCTGGAGGGACATCGTCGCCGAGCCGCAGAAGCGCGTGTTCGACTGCATCCGCAACCACGGCGTCGATATCATCCTCACCGACTGCGACGGGAACATCTTCGCGCTGCAGCCGCTGTGGCTGGAACTCGGTCTCAATGGCGCGTTCCCATGCGAGGTGAACGGGAACTCCGACCCGATCGAAGTGCGCAAGGAGTTCGGTCGGAACGTCCTGATCTTCGGCGGCGTGAATAAGCAGAAGATGGCGAGCAAGGAAGATGTGCTGCAAGAGCTGCTGCGCCTGTCACCACTCCTTGAGGACGGCGGATTCATCCCGTTCTGCGACCACCGCGTGCCCGAGTACGTGCCGTATGACGCCTACTGCTACTACGAGCGCGAGAAGCTGGCGATGCTCGGATTCAGCAACGCCGAGGTCGCCGAGATCGAGTGTCTCAAGAACATCAGGGCGACGCAGACGTCTGTCTTCACGAAGGACATCGGCGGCGTCGCCAGACCCGCTCTGTAGACCATCGCCCCCTTACCCCCTCTCCTAGACGGAGAGGGGGTAACTACAACTGCTGAAAGGCAACCCGAATGACTAAGTTGCGCGGCCTGATTGTCCTCGTTCTCTTGTCTCTGGTTCTGCTTGGCGCGCCTGGCCTTGCTCAGGACTTCGAGCCCGGTAAGAACACCGTGATGGTGCCGATGAAGGACGGCGTCGGCCTGGCGACGGATATTTGGCTTCCCGAGGGCGACGGCCCGTGGCCGGTGGTGATGGCGCGGACGCCGTACGACAAGAACCCCACTGCCGGCGGCGAGTTCAACGCCAATGGCATGGCGCTCGTGGTGCAGGACGTTCGCGGGCGCTTCGCATCCGAGGGCGAGGCGAGGCCGTTCGTCGACGATGGCTGGGGAAAGAACCGCGACGGGCGCGATACCGCCAAGTGGATCGTCGCGCAGCAGTGGTGCAACGGGGAGATCGCGACCTTCGGTGCATCGGCGCTGGGGATGACCCAGTACCTCCTCGCCGGCAACAACCCGCGAGGTCTTGTGGCGTGCTACCCGGTCGTCGCGTGCGCGAGCATGTACCACAACGGTTTCTACGAGGGCGGCGCGTTCCGCCAGGCCCTGGTTGAGCCATGGCTGGAGGCTACGGGCTGGCCCGAGTATGCCCTCGAGGATTCACTCAGCCATCCGCGGTACGACGCGCTCTGGAAGGCCATCGATCTCAACACGCGCGCGCGGCGGGTGAGGGTGCCGATGATGCATGTGGGCGGATGGCATGACGTCTTCACGCAGGGCACGGTCGACGCGTTCATGGCGCTGCAGTACGGCGGCGGCAAGGGCGCGCGCGGTCGCCAGCACCTCATCATGGGCCCGTGGCCCCATGGCATAAAGACCACGAAGGTCGGCGAGCTGGCGTACCCCGAGAACGCGGTATGGCCCGAAGGCGCGCCCGAGGAGATGGCGTGGATATCGGCGTTTCTGCTCAGCGGCGGCGCTGGGATGGATGAGCTTCCGACGGTGTGGTACTACGTGATGGGCGATGTGGATGCCGAGGACGCGCCTGGGAACCAGTGGCGGACGGCGGACGCCTGGCCGCCCAGCGCGACGCAGACACGCCTATACTTCACGAGCCGTGGCGGGCTGGTCGATTCCCAACCGGCGGCGGGCAAGCTGGGGTACGAATACGATCCCGATGACCCCGTCCCCACGGTGGGCGGTCGGAACCTGTCGATTCCCGGCGGGTCGCTCGATCAGCGCAAGGTCGAGGAGCGCGACGACGTGTTGGTCTTCACGACCGACGAACTGACGCAACCGATGGAGATCACGGGGCGGGTCGGTGTTGAGCTGAACGCGGCATCCAGCGCGAGAGACACGGACTGGACGGCCAAGCTGACCGACGTGTACCCGGACGGTCGCTCGATGCTGATATCAGATGGAATTCTGCGCGCGCGATTCCGCCAGAGCTTTGCCAAGGAAGTCCTGCTGGAACGTGGCAGGACCTACGAGTACAGCATCGACCTCGGGAGCACGAGTATCATCATCAACGCGGGGCACCGGCTCCGAGTGACGATCTCCAGTAGCAACGCGCCGCGGTACGACCCAAACCCGAACACGGGAGCGCCGCTTCGCGCGGACGACGAGACGGAAATCGCGGAGCAGACGATTCACGTCGGCGGCGGGAAGGCCTCGTGCATCGTGTTGCCGGTTGTGGAGTAGTGGGTGATCTGAGGGGGTGACCTAGTGCTTGGCAAAGACATGTCTGTGGGGGAAGGCCGCCGGATTGTGCTCGCGTTGGCCATCGCGGCACTGCTGACGGTCGTTGGGGGCGTCGTCGGCGCGTCCGTCGGCTGGCAGGAAGGGATCGCGAAGGGGAAGGGCTTGCCGCCGAGCCGTTGGGCTTGGGGTTTCGTTTGGCGGGTGGTTTTGGGGGGATTGACGGGTGCCGCCGGCGGCCTTGCCATCGGGTTGCCGATCGTGGCCACTTACGGCAACTGACGTCTGCGATCGACCCGGTCACATGCACCGCAAGCGGCTGCGCCTGGCGCGGCTCACGGAGTCGTCACCGCACTCCTGATGCCGCCGGCGCCGTCGTAGTACATTCGCAGGCGCCCATCCGCGGTTCGCACGAGGCTGGGGTACTTGGCGTAGACCGGCTGGCCGTCCGCGTCGACGATGCGAATGCCGGCTTCGCGCGTCCAGGCGAGGCCGTCTGGCGATGTGGCGCTGAACATGTGCGTGCCGCTATCGGCGGCCGCGCCGTAGTACATCCGCCAGCCTCCCCCGGTCAGCTCGACGAGTTGTGGCTTGGCCATCGCGACGGCTCCGTGGGATGGCTCGCCGTCCGGTGACACGTCCACCCGAATGCCGGCGTCCTTCGTGAAGTCCAGACCGTCGTCGGATGTCGCGGATAGAATTCGCCAGCGGTCATCCGGACCGGGGCCCTCCACGTATGGCCCCTCCGGGCCGCTCCAACCGATGTAGTAGACGCGAATCGTCCCATCCTCGAGCAGCACAGCCTCCGGCGCGCGGGATGCGGTGGCATCGTATTCATCGCCGAAGGTGATGCGCTTGCCCGGCTCGTGCGCCCACTTCAGCCCATCTCCAATGTAGCTATCCACGCAGTACCAAGGATCCCCGCCGCCGATGAGCGTGTAGGCCCGGTAGCTGCCGTCCGGCAGCTTCAGCACATCTCGGTCGGTTCGGTTGGTGAGGCCAAAGTGGGGACCGTGCTCGTACTCGAAGTGCAGCCCGTCTGCGGAAACCGACGTGTGGACGGTCCAGCGCACCTCATTCTGGCCTTCGTATTGTCGCGTGGTCCAGTAGAGTCGGTAACGCGTGTCGCCGTCGCGCTCGAAGACCTGACAGTCCGCCTCGTTCGGGATGGCGTAGCCGTCCACTGCGATGCGCACTCCCGGTTCTTCGAGAAACGTCAGTCCATCCTCGGGCGCGATGACCAAGTCGTTCGCCGGGAGGGGTTGCGCGACCGTCTCGCCTGGTGGAGCTGCCAGCAATAGCGCGATGAGCATGAGTTCACTCCTGGCCCGGCGTTCGGGTCACGCGATAGACGTGCACGTCGAGGGGCTCGAAGCGGTCTCGGATCACTCCTTCGTCCAGGGCAAGAGCCCGGCCCTCGAAGAGCACCTCCGCGTTTCCGCCCAGGCCCATGGAGATCTCGAGGTCGACCGCTTCTTCGCCCTGGTTAGCCGCGAGGACAATTGCGTGCTCGCGATCGATGAATGCGCTCCAGACCACGCCCTCTGTCTCACGCACGCCCATCCACTCGCACGCCAGCAACTCCGGCCCGAGTTGGGCGAGTTCCGCGTTGATCCTGGGCACCTCATCCATCAGCTGCGGCTCATGCACAAGTCCGTTTGGGCCGTCGTCGTAAGGGTAGTAGACGACGCCCTTCGCTCCGTGGATCAGGCCCAGGTACACCATGCAGCGCTCTTCCTCGGCCGTCGGGCCACGGCCCTGTGTAGGGTCGCGATAGGCCGCGAGGTTCTGCAACTGGGGGATGATCCAGACTGGCTTATCGGGGGGCATCGCGCCAGTGGCGGCCCGCATCCAACTCGACACCATCTTCACGCTCGCATGTGGAATCGGATACGGGTCAACCGCGAGGATCTCGGTAGCGGGCTCGTAGGTGGCGAACTCGCCCGGGTTGCATGAGACAAGGTAGACCGGATGGTGTGGATCGAGTTTCGCGATCTTTCGACGGGCATCGACACACCACTCGAGCTGTCGGCTCCCCGCGGGCTCGTCGACCGTGTACCACGACAGTAGCGCGGGGTGGTCCCTCAACTCCTCGACCATCGCCACCAGGCCATCCGGGTTGTATTCGCCACGCAGAAATGCTGACATCTCAAGCACGACCTTCAGGCCATTCTCATGCGCCGCGTCAAGGCCTTCGCGAGCGCCTTCGAGGGTGGTGCCCCACGCGGTAACCGAGTTGAACCCCATCTTCGCGAGCGTCGGGTAGTCACCCGGCGGGGCGTGGTAAATGCCGATCGGGAAGAACGGCTTCCCCTCAAGGCGCAGCGTCCCGTTGGCGTCGAGCGAGGCCTGCCCGCGAACGCTCGGAATCACGAGCACCGGCAGCTCTGCCTTGGCCAGCTTGCGGGCGCCACGCAACTCAACCGAGATTTTCAGGGGCTTTCCGAGTTTCTTCGGAGTCGAGAGGCGCAGCTCCGCCACGCCAACATCGCTGAGACGGCTCTCTACGCGCTTCCCGCCAAGTCGCGCGACGACGCGCAGGCCATCGAGGGGCATCCCGGGATCGGGCGTCACGGTTGCCCGGACGACGATCTCATCCGGTGGATGGGCGGCGAAGATGGCGCCCCTGTAGCCTGGAGCGACCAATTCGACGACCAGCAGCGGCGGAATCGTTACCGTTACCGGGTCGAACTCCAGGGCGACACGGTCATCGATGAATACAACCGGCGCCAGGCTGTGGGAGCCACGTTCGCTGACGGGCAATTCGAGCTCGACTTCGGCCCGCTCGCCGGGCGCTAGACGAATCGGCGCGGATGTCGCGTCGGCTATGTCCACGCGGAACTCATGCGCGCTGCCCGAGACATTCTCCAGTCCGACGTCGAAGGTGTTGCGCCCGAGGCGCAGATGGGCGAGGTCGGGCAACTCAACCACAACGCCAGCCCTCCGGAAGCCGAGGTATGTCCACAGGTTCTCCAGCGACGCTTCAGAGAGGGGCCAGGCAGTGGTAAGGTAGACGAACCCCTTCCCCTCGCCCACGAGCGCCGTCGTTGCGCCGCCTTCCTCAGAACCAGACAGCGGCGTCCAACGGTCTCCCAGCAGCATGTGCGCCCAACTCGTGCCCGGCGGAGGCGCCACGTGCGGGGTCGTAAACAGCGGGTGGGATTCGTTCCATTCGCCGCGCGGGGTGGCCGTCGTGCTGGTGCGCTCGTGGCGCGCGTCCCACCCATCTGCCATGCCGCCGAGCCAATTGACATGCTCAGCGTAGCTGCAGTCCGTCAGCACCACTCCGCCACCGCCTCGGACGAACGCGAGCAACGCGTCACGGTGTTCGGAGAAATCCTGTGGCGTGGTGAAGTTGAAGAGCGCGGTGCCCAGAAGAATGTCGTAGGCATCAAGCTGCTCCGCCAACTCGCCGAAACGGATGTTCTCGAACTTGTCCATCGGCCAGCCCATGTGCTCCAGGCGCGAGTCATAGTCATCGCGGTGGCGGTAGTCCATGTGGTTGCTGTGGATGAGCGCCACTCTCGGAGCGTTCTGAGCCACACAGCATCCGGCCGCAAGCATCAACAGCGCAGGCGCGACATGTTTCACGTTCGGGGTCCTTCCCGGCGGGTTAATCGCTCATGCACGCTGATTTCTTTGCCGCGGCGGGCGCCACCTGTCGCCTACCGTGAACGCCCGACAGGCAGGTCTCGCGCGGCGAGGTAGCGAAGCCCACGCTCATTGTCCGCCCGATACGGGCAGGTACAACATCGGAGGCTCGACCCTATGGAGATTTGCTGTGATATCGACAAGATGGTCCGGCATCCGGACTTGCGCGCCCGGTACGAGGCTTTCGAGCCCGAAGACGACGTAGTCGAGGCGCTGCGGGCCATCGACGAGAAGGTGACGATCGCGATCATCTTCGGGTTCTGGTGTCCCGACTCGCTGACGATCGTTCCGAGGGTCCTCAAGAGCATCGTCGCGGCTGACAACGACAACATCCAGGCCCTGGCGGTGAGCATCCCACTGGACGAGACCCACGACCTGCCGATCGATGTCGGCACGGTCAGCGTTCGCCGGTTCCCGACCACCGCCATCCTAAGGGGCCACTACGAGAAGACCGAGGAGATCGAGCCGGAGTGTGAGATTGTCCGGTTCGTAGAGGAGCCGCTCGACGCCGCGCGTCTAGCGGTCTGACCACGCAAGCCATGTGCGATGCAATTGACGCGAGCGCCCGCGGAGGCGCTCGCGTCC
>CAZKUN010000071.1:0-37143 GCA_964555935.1 uncultured Armatimonadia bacterium
GGTGCCACTTTGATCGCGCCAGGGGGTGCATCTTTGGTGCCACTTTGATCGCGCCCAGCTTCAGCGCCCACATCAGCTGCGTCGCCATCAGTCTCGCCGCTCAGCTTCAGCGCGGTCATCGCGGTGATCTCGCAGTAATCGCCGCTGCCGAGGTGGCGCGCGTGCTGAGCAATGACGATCTCGTTCTCGCCGTCGCCATCGATGTCGCCGACGCGCAGATTGCGGTCCGTGCCGAAGCCGCGGGTGGAGATCCTCTTCCACAGCTTCGGCTGAGGGTACTCAGCGCGGAGGCTGGCGAGCGACGGCACGGCTTTGGGAGCCTCAGTGGTCGTAACGCGCACGTCAGCGAAGCGCGTGGGCGCGTTGGCCAGAAGGCCGACGGGCCCGCCAGGGAAGTCGAGCCCGGTGGCCTCAAACAGTGGCTGACCGTCGAGCGCGACTGAGATGGAATCGGCGCGGCACTCGATGGCGATCGCGCGCCAGCCCTCCGAGGGCGAGGGATCGGGCGCCGAGGCGAGTTCCGTGTCCGCCGCGTGACGCCGGTGCGAGAGGGTGATCTGCTCCCCGTCGAATAGCAGGACCATGAAATCGCGCGAGTGACGGTAGCCGACGACGATGCCGCACGGACCGTCCGTGGAGAGACGCTTGACGCGCGCTTCGACCGAGTAGGTCTGCCACGATCCGTCGCCGGTGACGAGCAATGGGTAGCTGCTCTCGGCGACCCAACTCGCCTCCACCACGTGGCGGTCACCGTCCTCGACGATGCCCCAGATGCCACCGGAATCGCGCCAGCTGTAGTGCGTCGTCGCCTCGCGCCAGCACCCCAGTCGCCCCTCGTCCGGGTGGCAGTGGTACTCGCCCCATGGAGAGTAGCCATTCGGCACGGGGCCGATTGGCAGATCGGCGAAGGTCTCGTCGAGCAACACGATTGGGTCGTTGGGCATGGGCGCACCCCTTGGGCTTGCCCGCCCGTGCCTGCGGGTCTCCCGACCCGCGATGCAGACTCCCGGGGACTGACGTGCGGGTCGGGAGACCCGCAGGCACGGACGGCACGGCCCGTCGGCGTTGGTACTTACTCTTACGGCTCAAATGTCAGCTCGACCTCGGATTCCACGTGCCCGTCGACGCTGCCGGGCTGGAAGTAGGTGTCCTTGAGCTTGAGCTGGCTGAACAGTTTCTGGCCCTGGTCGAAGTAGTGGGGCGACTCGGGATGGTCGCTCTGGCCGTACGGGGTGGCCGAGAATGATCGCACGTTCCCTGGCTCAAGGACGACGACTTGGGTCCACGACTGCCCGCTATTGCCGTAGTAGATGCCCGTCTCCTCGTCGAGGGTGGTGCCGATGGCGCGCAATGTGCTGCCGCTGCCGGCGTCGCCGCCCGGGGCTGGGTATGACGCGTCACCACGGCGGACGCGGTGGATGTCGCCCCAGGGGATGGCCGTCCTGCCATACGTATCGCGCAGCTCGCCGATGGCGTCGAGCACAGCCTGCCTGACGGCATCGATCTGCACGCCGCTCAACTGCTCCTCGCGGTAGATGGGGCCGAAGTCGAGGCCTTGCTGACGAGCCATGGGCAGCAGCGCTTTGTAGAACGGCCCGCCGGTCGCGTCTGCTGTGAGGTACCCGTCCCACGCCATGAAAGCCTCCAGCGCCTCGGCGAGACCGGGCACGTTGGCGATCACGTCGTCAGGGACGCCCTCACGGGCCTGGCGCAAGGCTTCTTGCCAGTGGTCGACGCCTTGGGCGTGGGTGTCGAGGGTGATATCGATGGCTTGCTCGAGGGTGAGCTTGTCGGCGGCGTGGAGAAGCTCGCGGCCGCGGATGCTGCGCGAGTGGTCGCTGCCCGAGCCCCAGACAAGGGGCGGATAGTCCTCCGGCTTCAGCGGCGAATCGACCATCATGAACTCGGGCCCGCAATTGTTGTTCTGCATGTAGCCCTGGGGTGGGTTCTCAAGCTGGACGAGATCCTCAGGCCCGTACAGCCCGAGCCACTCGGTCTTGCTCGTGTTGCCGGGGACGGGCTTGGTGAAGTCGTAGCCCTCGGGCCGGATTGGCACGCGGCCGTTCCGGAAGTAGTAAATGTTGCCCTCAACGTCCGCCGCCATCGTGTTCTGCTCCATGAGTTGGAGCATGAAAACAGCGTCCTTGAACTCGCGCATGCTCTTCGCCTTTCCCATCCGGTAGAGCTGGGTGACGAGGCCGATCTGGTCGAAGTACGGGCATGCCACCGTGTAGGCGCGATTGCCCTCGCGGATGAAGACGGGGCCATGGTGGGTCGACTCGACCTCGCGCTCGACGCTCTCGCCATCCTTGACGGCAATCGTCACCTTGCGGATGGTCATCTCGCGCCACTCGTCGTCGTAACGGTAGCGGCGCGGGTTGTCGGGATCGCACTGCTCGACATAGACGTCGGTCGTATCCGGACCGCCCGTCGTGCACGCCCACGCCACGTGGTCGTTATGCCCGAGCCCCAGCGTAGGCCCGCCCAGCGTCCCGAAGCCGGAGACGTTGAGATCGCCGGCGCGCATCCTGAACTCGTAGAACCGGAAGGCCTGGCCCCACGGGATGTGAGGGTCGATGCACATGATCGTGTGGCCGTCCGCGGTGCGATTTGGCCGCACGGCCCACTGGTTGCTGGAGAAGGGAAGGTCGACCTCATCGCGCCGTTCGAGCTTGGCTTGGGCGGCGCCGAGCGGCCAGCCGAAGATGATCGCCCGCCCGAGCGCCACGACCATCCACGGCTCGATATCGGGCGCCCAATCCGGCACTTCATCGGGATTCGCCGCCATGTAGTCCTTGACGCCGCGCTGGAATGCCTCGATCGCGGCGCGGACATCGGCCGGCTCGTCGGCGTACTTCGCCTGCGAGACCTCCTGATGTCCTACGAGACGGGCTTGCCAATCGTGCTCGACCCAGCCCTCGCCAAAGGCCTCGGCCATCGTGCCCGTGGCCCATCTATAGTTCCAGAGCAACTGCTCAAGGCGGTCCTCAGCCTGCGCCCAGCCCAACCCGTAGCACCCGGCCGCGGGCGTGTCGCCGAAGACGTGGGGCACGCCCCACTCATCCCGCGCGATTCTCACATTCTCGCCGCGGGCGGAGGATACGAGCAGGATTAGCAGAAGTACTGAGGTGAGACCGTCAACGCGCATCATGTTCCTCCATGGCCTATCATCAGGCTGTGATGGTTCGCCGCGCGGCGCCATGTGTCCTTATCTGCGATGCGGTGAGGGATCGCGTGGCAGTTGGGTGTTTGAGTATTACAGGCAGATACAGAATTCTGGGAGGGTGATCGCGATGCGCAATTTGGGAGTCGTGTTCGTAGTCATAGTGGCGTTCGCATTCGGCGTATTGACGTGCGTTGGATGCGCGCCGAAGCCGGTGTCAGATCCGGAGACGCCGGTAACGATCGATGAGGAGCCGGCCGCGCCGTCAGCGGACGCAACCGCTGACGACGATCCGGCGGACGATGGCGAAGAGACGGAGGAAGAGGAGTTGGCGCGTGGCCGCGAGGTCCTGGCGCTGCTTGCGGACGCGTCGGAGCTGTCGGTCGAATGGTCCTGGGACGCGGAGACCCCCATCGACGGGGCAGCGATCCCGGACGCCCCGGCAGAGGCCAACGTTGAAGGCAAGGCGTTCATCGTTGAGAACGCCATCATCGGGAAGGACGTCGACGACGAGACCGACAAGACGACGTGGGAAATCCGCTTCCTGGATACGGCGCCGGAGCCAGGTGATGAAACCGACAAGTACGTTGGCGATCGGTTCATCGAGCTCACGGTGCCGGACGCCGGCGAGGGCGTGGTCGTCGAGATCCCCGTTGGATCCGATGAATGGGATATCAACAACGCGTGGTTCTGGTATCAGACGCCGCGCGAGGACTCGCCAGACGGCATCAGCGTGAATCCGGGCGACATAAGCGTCTACCTGGAATTCACCGAGTGGGACGAGACGCCGTCCGCGGATAACGCAGACATCGCGGGCACGGCCAAGGGCAAGATCGGTATCGGCTCGTCGACCTATAGTGGCTCGACTTGCTGGCTCGCAGGTACCTTTGAGGCGTACATCTCGGCGGACTGACCGCCCCGACCACCAGCAACGAAAACGGCCCGCGTCTCTTCAGGAGGCGCGGGCCGTTCTGCGTGTCGTGAGCTGTCTATTCGCTGTCGTCTGCAGGCTTGCCGAACTTCTGCTGCCACTTGGCAAGCTCGCCAACTTCACCGAGCGTGCTGCCCTTCTCAATCTCGGCGATCTCGCGCTCCTCACGCTCGACGGTTGCCATCGCGCGGTTGGCGATCTCGACCGCTCGCGCCTGAGGCACGACGACGAGTCCATCGTCGTCGCCGATGATCCAATCCCCCGGCTCGATGCGCGTGTCGCCGATCTTGAGCGGCACGCCGGTCATGCCGACGCCCTTGGGCTGGCCCGCCGAGGGGCACGTGCAGGTGCAGAACGCCGGGAACCCCATCGAGCGGATCTCGCCGACATCGCGCAGCGCGCCGTGAATCACGACTCCGGCAATCCCGCGCTGGACGCAGCTCTTCGTGGCCTGCTCGCCCCACACCGCCGGCGGCTCGCCGCGGACGTCAATCACGAGCACGTCGCCCGGATTGGCCATGTCGATGGCGCGCACGGGCCAGTGCCAATCACCCGGGTAGGCCCAGACTGTGAAAGCCGGCCCGATGCACTTCAGCCCCGGCTGCACGGCGGTGATGTTGACCAGGTGCCCCTCGTGGTGCATGGCGGTCGCGATGTCGGCTGACGCCGCGCCTTCGAGCGCCTCGCGGATGCCCTCCGCGCCGACGCGCTTGTAGAGAGCGGTCTCCGCGGCCTCGCCGGATTCCATCGCGCCGAGGATCGTGGCGGTGGCCTCGGTTGCGTTCGGCGCTTTGTTGATGGCGCCACCGACGATGACGATTGAGGCGCCGCTGGCGATGGCCTCGGGCGCGGTTTCGGAGTTGATGCCGCCCGCGACCGCGATGGGTATGTCGACCGCCGCCGCGACCTCGCGCAGCGTCTCCATGGGCGATCCGCCCTGCATCTGAACGTCGATCGGGCAGTGGACGCCGACGATTGCTGCGCCGAGTTCCTGCGCGCGGACGGCCCGAGCGGCCGGGTCGGCGACCTCCGCGAGATCGACCATGATCCTGGCGTTGTAGTGCCCCGCAGCCTCGACGCAGTCGGCGATGGTGGAGTCGGCGGACGCGCCAAGCACGGCCACGATATCCGCGCCCGCCTTGGTGGCGATTTCCGTCTCGGTGCGGCCCGCGTCCATGACTTTCATGTCCGCGATGATGGTGTGGTTTGGGAATTCCGCGCGAAGCGCGCGTACGGCCTCGACGCCTTCGCTCTTGATGAGCGGAGTGCCGGCTTCCAGCCAGATCTCGCCGGCCTGGACGGCCTCTTTCGCCGCGCGGATGGCCTGGCTCAGGT
This sequence comes from uncultured Armatimonadia bacterium, assembly GCA_964555935.1. GTDB lineage: Bacteria > Armatimonadota > Zipacnadia > Zipacnadales > VGFC01 > CAZKUN01. The sequence continues at coordinate 5,430 of CAZKUN010000071.1, forward strand.
TGACGAAATCGAGCGCTAACTGCAGTGTTGCCATCGTTCGTCTCCTCCGGGCAAAGGTCAGCGGCCCGGTCTGATTTAGGCTTGGGTGTCCGGGACCTCGGCCTCCGGCTCAGGGCCGTCCGCATCGCCCGAGGGCAGTTCGCGAAGCGTCGTCTCCACCGGCCCGAGGTCCGGCACTTCCTTACCGGGTGTGGTCCCGCCGAGTTCTTCCACCCTCCGGCCGGAGGGCAGCACGCGGCTCTCCCAGGAACTCACGGCTGCATTGAACGCCTTGGTTGTGCTGTTAAGCCCCTGGCGGACCTTGCCCAGGTGTTCAGCGAAGGTGGTCACCCGGTCGCAGAATTCGCGACTCACCCTTGCGATCTCCTCGGCGTTTTCGATTATTTGTTCTTCCCGCCAGCTCAGGGCGACTGTCTTGAGCAGGGCGATCAGCGTGGTAGGAGTCGCCAGCAGGACCTTGCTTTGGATGGCCCTCTCCGTCAGATCGCGGTCCTGCTCGACCGCGGCGCTGAAGAGTGACTCCCCGGGCAGAAACAGAACGACGAAGTCCGGGGTCCGCTCAAACTGGTCCCAATAGGCCTTTACGCTCAACTCCCGAATCTGGGATCGCACGTGCTGTGCGTGGCGGAGGAGGGCCTGCTTGCGCGACTCCTCGTCCGGCGCCTCGATTGCGTCCATATAGGCGTCAAACGTGGCCTTGGCATCCACGACAATGGTCCGGTTGTTTGGCAGGTTCACTGTGAGGTCGGGTCGCAGCCGACCCTCCTCGGTGTCCACCGATACCTGCAGGTCGAAGTCGCAGTGCTCCGCCATGCCCGAGATCTCAACGACGCGCTTCAGCGTGATCTCACCCCATCGTCCGCGGACCTCGGGGCGACGCAGCGCGGTGACGAGGTTCCTCGTCTCGCTCTGAAGCTGTTGCTGGGTCGTTGCGACCGTGCTTAGTTGCTGCTCGAGACTTCCGTACGCTTTCTCTCGCTTCTGCTCCAGGCCCGTCACCTGCTCCTGGTAGCGCTTGAGGGACTCCTGCAGCGGTTTGATCAGACCGTCGATGGCCTCTTGGCGTTTGCCGATATCGCCCTTCGTCTCCGAGACGACAGCCCCGAGCGTCTGCTTGGCGAGAACCAGGAATTCCTTGTTGCTCGCGGTCAGTGCCTCCGATGAGAGCGCTCGGAAGGCATCCCCGAGTTGTGTCTTGGCATCGTCCAATAGCTTGCGCTGCTCTTCGAGTTGCCGGTTCGCCTCTTCCAGGCGAGCGACGTCCGCATGGGCTTTGGTCAGTTGGTCTCTGAGTTCATCGAGCCGCACCTTCTGCTCCTCGGACTGTCGGTTCGCCTCTTCCAGGCGAGCGACGTCCGCATGGGCTTCGGTCAGTTGGCCTCCGAGTTCATCGAGCCGCGCCTTTTGCTCGTCGGACTGTTGGTTCGCTTCCTGCAGGCGCGCCTCAGCAGCAATCCGCGGAGCGTTCGCCATCAGGCGCCCGATGACAATGCCGACCACGATCCCAACGGCGCCTCCCACGGCGAGGTATATCGCCTCGATCATTTGCCTGCCCCTCCTGCGGGTGGACTTGCGTCAATCAATGACTTCACGTACGCCCGGCCATGGACGCGGGTCGCTCGCCAACTGGTGGTTGGTGCGCCTGCAATACCTCGTTCGCCGTCGCGAGGCGAGGACCCTACAGCTGCTTCACGTAGAAGGCCATCTCGCGGACGGTTTGGTACCCGAGCTTCTCGTACAGCCCGATCGCTGCCTTGCGGAAGGGCTGAGTCACGAGGCAGTTTGGGTAGACGTTGCGGCCCTTGAGGTAGTTGAGCGCCGCGACGACCAGCGCCTCGCCGAGGTTCCTGCCGCGCTCATCGGGGAGCACGCCGACCCACTCAATCAGCGCGCCGCTCGGCCTCGTCATGGCCTCGTCCCAGAACCAGATGATCGCGCCGGTGATGCCCACCTTGCGCCCGGCTCTCTCGATGAAGAACCAGCCGTTCGGATCGAAGTTGGGCTGGCCGGCGAAGCGCTTTGTGAACCAGCCGGGCGGAAGCTCGTTGCCGAAGACGGCGCCTTGCAGGTCCATCCAATCCTGCTCATCACTCGCATCGTAGCGCACGAGCCGGTAGCCGTCGGGCAGCTCGGGCTCGCGCGGGTGCCACGAGTTGATGTCGACCTCCATGGTGATGCTGTGTTGGTCGGGGTCGGCAACCTCGTAGCCGCAGCCTTCGAGCAACGTGCGCGCCGGCGCGTAGCGGCTGTCGACGAACCGCCATGTCCGCACGTGGCTCAGGCCCTCCCCGCGCGCCCACTCAGCGCATCGTGCCAGTAGCATCGCTGCGTGTCCCTGGCGGCGGCGCTCGGGGCTGGTCGCGATGAACGCCAACTCGCAACGGCCCTCGTGGTCAGCCCGGTGCCACGAGGCGGCTGCCGCGATCTCGTCGCCCTCGCAGATGAGGGCAATGGGTGCGCCTTGCTCCTCGCGCGCGCGGACCCAGTCGTCGGTGAAGTCCGGGTAATCCTGGGCCGGCGGCTCGATGCCGACCGGCCTGAGCGCCCTGAGATCGGCGTAGGCGCGGTTCAGGTGGACCACCAGCTCCGCCCGCATATTGGGGTGGTAGGCGATGATTCTCGCATCACTCATGCTGGGTCCCTCTCGCGGCTTCAGTGGCCATGGAGTCTGTGCCATTCGTCGCGGTTCGTCAACCCGCCTTTTGGGGGGAGGTTCGGGCAAACTCGCGGCGGAAGGGCTGGCATGGAATCAGCCGCCGTCCGGAGGCACCCCAATGCGCATCTTCGCGGCCCTCATCGCCGTCTCATCGATGGCCCATGCCGCCGAGCCCGTTCCGTACGACGGGCACTACACCAAGACGATCATCCCCACGCCTCAGCAGGTCACGTATGAGGATGCCTACGTGTCACTGGACGGGGCTTTGGTCGTGGTCGAGGCCGACACGCCCCTCTTGCGCCTGGCGGCTGGTGAGCTGGCGCTGAACGGGCCCACCATTGCGGCTCCCGATGGCGCTGAGACGGTGATCACCATTGGCGTCGGCGATGCTCCCGATCAGCCGGAGGGGTACGCGATCGACTGGACCGCGCGGGATGGGCGCGCGCACATCCGATGCATGGGTCGCGATGAGATCGGCGCGTATTGGGGCGTGCAGTCGCTCCTGCAACTCATCGACGGCGACCAGCTCCGCCTGGCTACCATCCGCGACTTCCCCCGCTTCCCGATGCGGATCGTGCAGTCGGAAGGTCTGAAGGACTTCGAGTCCTACGAGCGGGCGCTGAGCTGGATGCCCCGGTACAAGCTGAACTACCTGGCGTTCGGGCAGAACTACTTCTTCCCGGCTGACTGGCGCGTCTGGACGCCCGAGCAGCAAGACACGATCCGCCGGGTCTGCAACCTGGCCCGCGACATGGGCACGGTCAACGTCATGTTCCACCTCCACCCGCACCGGCGGACGGAGGCGAATATCGCCATCTCAGATGACGCGGATGTCGCGCGCCTGGCGGAGATCGGGCTCTTTGCGCTCGATGAGGGCGCCGGTTCGTTGATGCTGCGGTCGGATGACATCTTCCCGTTTGCCGAGGCCGACAAGGCCGCTTTCGCGGACCAGGCGGAGGCGCACGCGCACCTCATCAACGAGCTGCTCGCGCGCATTCGTCCCCGCTACCCGAACGCGCCATTCGTCTTCTGTCCGCCGTATTACCAGGGGAATGGAACGGGCCTGGGCAACGGCAGACCCGAGCGCGAGACGTACCTGCGGAAGCTCGGAGGGTTGGTGCCGCAGGAGGTCCACATCATGTGGACGGGAGCGGTCACGCGATCGCTGGAGATCACTCGCCGCGAGACGGATGGCTTCGCGCGGGTGCTCGGCCGGAGCCCGTACCTCTGGGACAATACGCTCTACGCGCACCGCTCGCGGCATGGGTATGATAGTCGCCATCCGCACTACTTGTTCGACGCGTTCCAGACCATCTATCCCAAGCGGTTCTGGCGCGACACGCCGGGCATCGCCTTCAACGGCGGGATCGCCGAAACGTATCGCGTGGCCCGGATCAACACGGCTGACTACTTCTGGAACCCGGACGCGTACGACCCGGAGGCATCGCTGCGAAACGCTCTCGCAAACGTAGGGGGACCCGAACTCGTCGACAGTCTTCTGGATCTGCGCGACGCTTACTACGATGTCTTCGACGGCTTCCACGCGCAGAAAGGCGTGCGGCTGAGCGAGAACGAGGAACTCACGGCTGCGGCCGATCGGGCGTTTGAGGCGTTACGCGAGGTTGAGGCGTCGTGCGCGAATACCCGCCTCGTAGACGAACTCAGCCGCGAGGTTGGCTGGGCCAACGCGCGGGCATCCGCGAGCGCGACCACCCTCGCCGAGCTGGCGAAGCTGCGCGAGAGCATGGTTCTTGACCTGCAGTTCGCTGACCTGTGGGTTGCCGAGAACCAGGGCGAGTGGACGACCGAGACGGATGGCGATGCGGTGACGATCAGCTTTCCGTTCAGAACTCGGGGTGAAGTGGGCTCCCATGGCGCCGTCTCACGCGAGATCCACGTGCCAGAATCGCCGACGGGGAAGATGTGGCTCATCTTCTCGGCGTCGGATGACTATACCACCTCCGGGACGCCGCCGAATGCGTGGCCGGGGTTCCTCTTCAAGCAGGTGCTGGTGGACGGTGAGGTCATCTGGCAAGACGACGTCGAGGGCAATGAGCCGATTAGGCTTCAGGCCCTCCAGTGCGTTGACCTGACTGAGCGGCTGGCGGGCAAGGAGACCGCGACCCTCACCTTCCGCGTGGCCGATCTGGGCGGGGTGGGAAACATGGGGACGGTCGCGCAATTCTCAAACGCGGCGCTGGTCGGAGCGGAGCCGGTTCTCATCCGGGAGCTGGTCGAGATGCCCGGCTACGAGCCGCTCGGCGACCCGGAGGGCTTCACGGTGGTCAGCCGGTTCACGATGGGGCCGGTGGGCGAGCGACAGGCGCTATTCATGCGGGGCGCGCCGTACCAGTACTTCGCCTACGTCAACGAGGCGGGGCAGATCACGGCGGGCGTGTTCGCGCAAGGCGTTGAGTGCAGCGTGACCACGGAGACGCGCGTCACTGAGGGCGAGACGATCACGGCGGCGTTGGTTTACGATGGCGCCCAAGCGCGAGTCTACGTCGATGGCGAGTTGGCGGGCGAGGTCGCCGCGCCGGGGCCGATCGATTACGTCGCCGGCACGATTCACATCGGCAGTTACTACTCAGACGGGATAGTGTTTAAGGGCACGATTCATGAGACGAGAATCTACTCGCGCCCGCTCGCGGATCTGGCGCTCTTGACCGACGCGGGTCTCGAGGGACGGTGGGTAACGCCGACCTCAATCGACACCTTCGCGACGGATCTCTCGGGGAATGGGAAGAACGGGTCGATCCTGCGAGAGTGGGTGGCACGATAGCCTCGCAATGTAGGATTCGACGGGCGTCGGACCGAAGTACGGATGGTCCGCTGCGTGGCGGGGATGGTAGCTGGTATGGAGGGTGAGAGATGAGGATACGTCCTGGTTCTGCGTTCGTTGATTTGCTCGTTGTCGGCGCGGTTCTACTCCTCTCCTACGGCCTGGCCGAGGCCGGCGATCCCATCGCGGATTTGGACGCCCTCGAGGCGGAGCTGGCGCAGACTGACCCCGTGGAACTTGGGCCGACTGAGCGGACGCGGTCCGCGACGATGGTGACGGTTGACTGTCAACCTCTGACGCAGGCCCAGAAAGTCACAATGATGTTCCTGCAGGGCCTCGCCAATCGACGGGGCCCGCGTCTGTTCCTCTCAGGTCTGGATACGCCCAGCGTCGCGGCCGACCGGTGGTGGGCACGTCACCTGGAAGATGAGTACGGGGTCGCGCGTCGCTCGCTTGCCTGGAAGCGCGCCATGCGACAGTTCGGGCCGGAGCTTGGCGGGCTGATTATGTGGGATGCGCAGCTACCGTCCAGCCAGAACATCGCGGGCATGTTGGGGTCCGTGTTTTCGTGGCTTCCGTGCGCTTTGGACGATCTGGCGGCGGTGAGACAGGCCACCGGCCTGGAGGTGGTGTTCGACCTGCGGGAACGGTGGAGCGACCCGATCGAGGCTCAGCGGTGGGCGCTTGAGCATGTAGCGCCGAAGCTGAGCACGGAGGAGATTGGCTGCATTGGAACGCGGGAGCCGGAGGCGCGGCTCTGCCGCGACTGGCTGATGATGCGGGCGGCGCCCATGGTCGATCTGTCGAGTCGGGTGGAGAGCGAACGGGCGCTGAAGGACGAGTACTTTGCGCGCATGACGCCGCTGTCCATCGTTTGGGGTTGGTTGATGGCCGACCCCGCTGAGTATGTTGAGCACTCCTCGCGACGGGGATTGCGGGTGATCTGCTCGACGAACTCGCCCAACCTGTCGCTCCTGTCACAGATCAGGCCGAAGCGAGCGTCATGGACGCAGCCGCACAGCGAGCCGCTCGGAGAGATCGGCGAGAAGGCGTACCTGTCTTTCGTCCTGGCGGGAGGCGACACGGCGCCGGCGATGCTGACGAGGCAGTGGGGCCAATGGGACGATGCAGCGCGTGGGGACGTGCCGTTCGCGTGGGAGGTGCAACCGGTACTGACGCGCGTGGCGCCGGTCGTGCTTGAGTCCTACTATGATTCGGCTTCGCCGCTCGATCGCTTCATCTGCGGGCCGTCGGGGGCCGGCTACGCCCAACTGCTGCTGCTGCCGAACCTCGGGGCCTTCATGGCGGACACGGCTGCGGCGTGCGCGGAGTGCGACCTGGACATCGTGGGAGTGCACGCGGCATTCACCCCCGACGTGGCCCAGGATTGGGCCGCTAACTTCCCGGACTCGAAGGGCTTCATCTACGGATGGGGCGGACAGCCCGAGATGCTTCCTCGCGCGGTGGAGGGCAGGCCGCACGCCTACTACGCGCTCATGCCGGAGCCGCCGGACGGCGAGAAGACGAAGGAGTACTACGAGGCCGTCGCGGCGGAGGTTCGTGACATCATTCAGTCTCGCGGGATGCCGTGCGTGGTGCTGGTGCACATGCTTCCCCCCGCCTCGGGGCCTGATGATGTGCCGCGGATCGTCGAGTGCCTCGGGGATCTGCCGGTGGAGATCGTTCCCATTGACACGGCGATGGAGCTAACGGGGCGCATCATCGAGGAATCTCCCAACGGCGGCAACCGGTTCGGCGGAGGCCACTAGCAGAGACGTACATGCGAATTGTGGTCCAAGAGTACCTTTCACGGAACGACGACACCATCGCGATGGATCTCTCGGGGAATGGGAAGAACGGATCCATCCTGCGGGAGTGGGCCTCGTAGTGATATGTGTCGCACGCGAGGTGTTGCGCGGCGTGAGTCGTGGGTAGTATGCTTGTGCAAGCACGTCACTCGACGGGGTTCGCTCCGGAGGTGGTCTTTCGTGGGACGCAAGGCTCTGCTGCTGGTAATACTGGCCGTCCTGACTGTCGTCGTAGCCGTACCCGCATTGGCGCTTGCATGGACGTGGCAAGAGTACTCTGGTTTCCCCCCCGAAGTAGACGAAACGGTTACCCAGCTCGACGTACACGGAACCAAGGGCATCATGATCTGTGATGGCAATGAGTTCATGCTGAGCAACGACGGCGGAGCGTCCTGGGCGCCGCTAGTTGGCCCACTTGGGCAGCCCTGGCACCTGCCGGCGATGGGGATGATGGACCCCCTTTCGTGCGCGCGTCGCGGCGACCGGGTGTTGCTCGGCGGGAAAGGCTTCGTGGCTGTCTACAACACGGACACGGGAGATATGACCGTCGAGCGGATGACCGGCGAATCGACCCCACCCGGAGGGGGGTTCGTCATCACCCAGGCCGGTACGTCGACATGGGGCATCCGCGCGGTCGACATCCGCAAGGGCCCAAACGACAACGAGATGCTCGCCGTGGGATATGACGAGACCGAAGACGGCGGCTTGGAGGCGTTGATTCTGGAGACAAGTGACCACGGGGGGGCATGGACGCCGGCCGACACGGGCCTCGACTGGCCACACCTCAACGGCGTCATCTGCCAGCGGGTGAGTTACGCCGTCGGCCCCGACTATTTCCTGGCCGAGAAGAACCCCGACAGCAGCGCGCCCGGCTGGTCGCGGACCAAGTACCCGGGCTTTGAGACGCTTGAGATCACGGGCTGGGATGGTCGCCAGAACACGGTCTGGATGGCGCGCGAAGACGGAAGCGTCATCAAGCGGACGGGCGACGGCGACTGGGAGGTCTTCGAGGTCAACCCGGCGATCGAACGGATGAAGGTCGCGTTCCGCTCGCAGAGCGATGGCATCGCCATCGGCAACGACCGACAGGGGCACGGTCACGCCTATCACTCGACCGATGGCGGCGAGACGTGGGAGTTGGACACCGCGCCGCTGACCGCTTGGTACACGGGATGGGTCGAGCCGTCTGGCAACAACAACGTGAAGTTCCTATCTATGGTCCACACGCGCGATGCGAGGGACAACGTCACCGACCACCCGTTCTACCGGCCGGGGCTCGTGTTTGCGCCCGTCCGCCCGGTGATCCGTCGGCGGCCGTAGCGCGTCGACAGCGAAGCCTATTCGTCCGAAGTTGCGTCGATGCCAAGGGCGTCGCGGAGTTCGGCGAGGTAACTGTCAAGCGCCTCGCCGTCCTCGTCCGAGACCGTGTCAGACTCTCGGACCGACCTGACCGTCTTCTGAAGCTCGTTGACAGCCACTTCCGCGCGAGCCGTGTGAACCAACTCCTCGGCGCCGAACTTCGCGACGAAGCGATACGTGAACCACAGCACTCCCCCGACAAGCACAGCCAGCGTCGCGAATGGAACGAGTAGCCAAGCCGGATGGGCCTGCCACGTCTCGGGGCCGACGAACTTGGCGAGCGCTGTCACGGCAGACGCGGCGATGACGAGGATGACGATCAGGACTCCCACAACCGAGAACGCTCGCGGGTGGATGTTCTTCAGGTCGATGTTCATGCTCGCGCCTCCGATGGCCCCGAGCACAGGCACTCGCCTTCGGCGCGACCGGGACAATCATCAGCGCACCCACACGCTGTTGGCAATCCCAGACGGATTTCGTCCAGCACTTCACCCCATACGGCCGGCTTCCAGAGCCACCGGTCGATGACGGTCTTGGCGTATGCCTGGAGGTCAGCGTTGGCCTCAACGAAGGCGTTGATTGGCTCGTTGTACGCGCTGTGAAGTATGACCCGAGCGTCGGCTCGGAGCTTGCGCGCGAGCCCGGCAAAGAGCAGCCCGCTGAGCACGGGCTCCTCGACAAACCGCAAAAGGCCGTCATCGCGTTCGCGCAGCATCGCCTCGACCTCGTCCTCCAGGCCGAGAAGCGTCATCTGCGCGTCGAGAAGAACCACGTGGCGCGTGTAGGCGCCGTCCGAGAGAGCGTCCCAAACTTCAGTGAGCCGGTCGCACCAGCGCCACGTGAGGTCCGCGATGGGCAGCGTGTCGAGATAGCTGCCGAGCGTGGTGACGGGAGCCGTGCTGTCGTCTGCGATGATGAGTAAGCTACTTGCGTGGTCTGGCATTCTTCCACCCTCCAAAGCTCCTGGATGTCTTGGGGATCAACAGATCGAATCGCGTCGGCTCGCGCGGATGACCCAGGATCAACTCGCCGCCGAATCCAAGGGCGATCTGGCGAGCGATAAACAGGCCGATGCCGTTGCCGACCTGGCCGGTGCTCTCCGCCGCATGGCCGGTCCAACCTTGCTTGAAGATATCATCCCGCTCGGACTCGTCGACGCCGAGGCCGTAGTCGACGAACTGGATCGTATCGAACTCGGTGAACCCACGGTCCTGGGGGAATGAGTCGTCGGCTTTCTCGGCGAGTTGGACTTTCACGCGCAGCGGCCGATCGGGGACGCGGTACTTGACTGCGTTGACCAGCAGGTTGAAGAAGATCTCCTGCAATCGCGTGGCGCGGAGGTGGTAGGCCAGCCCGCGCAGGGGGTCCTCGAATTCGACGACGTACTCCTCGCCGCTGAACCGCCACGCGTACCGGTTGTCTCGCCCACGAAGAGTGCCCATGTCCGGCCGTTTGGGAGCGAGACGTTTCTTGGCGATCAGGCTCATGTAGACCTGATGCCGAATCATGTCGACGATCGGATGCAGCACGTCTTTGACGAGATCGGTCGGATCGGGGCTGTAGCTGTCCTCGCTGAGAGCGAGGTTCTGCGTGTCGTTGAGGTTGTGGATGAGGTTGAGGGCGTAGCCGAGATTGCGCAACGTGAACTGCTTGATATCGTCCATGTTGGCTTCGCTGACGAGTCGGGTCCGAAGGAACTCGACCGAGTGCATCGCGAGTTCGGTCGGGTGGCGCAGTTCGTGAGAGATCGAGGCCATCGCCCGTAGCCGCTCGGCATCGCGGCGCCGGCGGCGGGAGAGGTGGTTGTTGAGGATATGCATGAACAGACTCGCGCTCTCGAGTTCATCGCGGGTAAACGCGCGCTCGGGGTTGGCGTGGTTGGCGCTGATCTTGCCGAACGTCTGCCCATGCTCGATGAGAGGAAGATCGATCCATGAATGTGGCTTCCCGCCGGGGAGGATCGAGTGTTGAAGATGCTCGGGGTCGAAGTGGATGAACGCGAAGTCAGTGCCCGGCACTTTGGGCGCCTGTGGGAGTTCGCTGGGGGAGCACCCAAGCGTCTGGCGCGCGACGGCCTCCTCGCTTGATGCGTAAACCGGCTGCCCGTGGCGCGTGGCCCAAAGCGAGAAGTGCGAGTCAGGCGTGCCCTCAGTGATGCGGGCGTCAACGAGAGACGTGTAGGTGTCATCGCAATCGCGCTGCGTGACGCACTGGAGCAACGCGCGCCCGTTCGTCGAGCCACTGCGCCAAAAGCGCGCGGATGCGTAACCGAGTTCATCCACCAGGAACGTCAGCGCCCACTCCACGAGGGCTCGACGGTCGAGCGCGTCGCGCCTCTCCAGACCGAGGGCAAAATCGTGAAGCTGTCGCCAGTCGAGGAATGCCTGCGGCGGCTGGGCGAAGAGCTTGTAGACCAGTTCGCCGGAATCGTCGACCGCCTCGCCCATCACCATGATGAGCGGAGCCTCGCTCCCCGACCCGGTTGGTGTGGCGAGACGCTCGACTCGGGTGACGCAATACGGGAGTTCGTTAACCGTGCCGGGGCAGTTGGTGCATCGCTCGTCGCGGCCGTGGAGGACCCTGTGGCACGCGGCCCCGGGCTCGGGGCGCAGAGATGGGTGATCGCGAGCCGCCTTGTTGGCGCCGATGAGTCGGTGGTCGCCATCGAAGAGCAGGATCGGGTGCGGGAACGCCTGGACGAACGCGAATGCGAGGTCCGGATCGAGATTCATGGGCCACCCTCTGGCCGTAACGGCGGCGGACGCTCAAATGCGAATGGCGGCGAGTATACATAAAAATACATAATGTGTCCATAGAAAATACTCACCCGGCGCTTGGGAGGTGGGCTGAGTGGGTTGCCGAAGTGGATGTCGCCGGCAGGGATAGGCAACGAGTCGAGGGCCGTGTTGCCACTCAACGATCAGGGGAATCGGATGAAACGACGGAGCTGCGTAGGAATGGCACTGCTCGTGCTCGCGGTCATCATGGGAGCGTGTCAGCCGGCGCGCGAAGTCGAAGGCGTGTCAGAGCAACCGCCACCCCCCCGCGACCGGGCTTGTGGCGGGAGGCATCTACTCCGTGTCTGATGGCGATGGTGGGTTCAGCCTGGTGAAGATCCTGGTGCTGGACGATGAGGCCGTACACGTGCGCCTCTACCGAGAAAGCTACGCCACGCGGCCGACCGAGGTGGACCCGGCCGAGTTGGACTACGGTGGCGATGAGGCGAGCGGGAGCTTCGGTGTGGGACACGTGCCGGTGGAGCGGAAGGGGTTCGATGCCTGGGAGCCGGAACTCGTGATGGAGACGACGGTCGAGCCGGAGGAGCTGGAGGGCTACAACATCTGGAAGGAATCGGGCGAAGAAGTCCACGTGGAGGAGAGCGAGCTGACGGAGGAGCCGTCCGGCTAGATCGCGCCGACCCGCTTGAGATAGCCCCTCGTGCGCGGGCAGCTGGCGATGCACATGCCGCACAAGGTGTGTTCGCTCCCGGCCGCCGCTGCGCGTTTCTTCATCCCTTCGCGGCAAGCAAACGGATCGAACAACTTCTCGCGTACCATACCGGGCTCCCACAGCGTCCCCGTCACTGCCTCGCCCGGACAGACATCCACGCAGACGGTGCAGTCACCGCAGCGCGATTCCGTCGCCGGGTTGCCCACGGGCAGGTCGGCATCGGTCAGCACGCTCGCGAGTCGGATCGCCGCGCCATGTGATGGCGTGACCAAGACCGCGCACTTGCCGATCCAGCCGACGCCGGCCAGACGCGCGACGGTCTTGTGAGGCAGTTGGGTCGATAGCGTCGCCGGATCGATCCCGACATGTGAGGCGGCCTGAGGCACTGCCAGCGCGCCACGGCGGACCAGGAGATCGGCGGCGTGACCGCTTAGTTCGTCCAGCAGGGCGTTGGCGCGATCGTACTCGTCCTGATACTCCTTCGACGGGCCGCCCGGGATGCGCGAAACGATGCCGGTCACGAGCGGAACGGCGATGGCGATGCCGCGCGGCAGACCGTGGCGAGCGTCCTCGGGCACGGGTGATAGGTCCGCGCACTCAACGATACACGCGCCGCGGGTGAGAAGCGCTTCTCGTAGGTCGTCCATGTCAGCCCTCGCTCCTCAGGACGCACTGGCGGTGTTCGTCGACCATGAGGCGGTAGTTCTCCGGCGGCATGCCGGCGTAGATGCAGTTGGACGTCGAGAGGATGTAGCGCTTGCCGATACCCCCGTGCTCCATGCAGTAGGAGACGGAGCCACGGATCTCCTCCTCGGTGCCATCTTGCAGCATCGCGCAGTTCACGTTGCCCATGAGGAGCCAGTCCGGAAACTGCTCGCGCACCCGCTTGATGTCCATGTGCCCCTGAGGGTCGACGGACTGGTAGCCGTCGAGCCCCGTGCCGTGGAGCTGGTCGAGGATCTCCGTCAGGCAACCATCCGAGTGCAGGATCGCAACCTTCCCCAGGCCGTGGGAGACATCGACGATCTCCGCGAGGTAGGGCGTGACGAGATCCTGGAAATGCGCGGGCGAGATGAAAGGCGCGTCGTTGAAGCCGAAGTCATACGTCAGCACGAAGAAGTCCGCGCCCGCGTCCGCCATCCGCCGCAGCGATTCCTTGGCCGCATCGCACTTCGTCCGGGCCTCGGCATGGAGTTCCTCCGGCCGCTCGAAGAGCTTGACCGAGAAGTCCATGTACGCGGAGCCGGGCAACAACCAGAACACGCCGCCGCCTTCGTAACCGGGGACGAGCGCGTCGTCGCCGAGCGCGGTCTTCACGTGCGCAATCGCGTCGGGGTTGTAGCCCTCCGCGGCAGGCACAGCCGCCCAGTCGAACTCGTCGATCAGCCGGCGATGGACGTCGGCGTGGAACGCCCATCGGTCTTCCTCGGCGACATCCGATGGGTCCATTCCGAACATGGCCTGAGGAATCTGAAACACCAGCTCCCAGTGCGGCGGAGCGTCGGGCGTGCCTCCATCGAGGAGGGTCTCCAGTCGGTCCCTGTTGGTCATCGGCTATCCCCAGTCGGTGTTGAGCGCGCCCTCGAGTGCCTCGACGGCTTCGGTCTCCGCGACCTGTGCGTCCCGGAGGAGGCCGGCGCCTTCATCGATGCTGATCTCGTCCTCGACGGTCTGGTCGGCCTCGCCGGGGAACGGGAAGACTGCCGCGAAGCGCCTCATGGCATCGACGGCGGGCAGGTAGGCCGCCGCCGCCGCTTGGAGCAGCTCGACATCAGCCTGCCGCCCGGCGACGCGCTCAACGAAGGCCTGCGCGTGCGCGACACGGTCGGCATAGCAGGCCGCGCAGTACGAATTCCCAAACGCGTTCGCCCTGTGACCCAGCAGCTCAGACATCCAGAACCTCCACGCGCTCAGGCCCCACCCCGGATTGGGGCTGAACGGATGCCGATCCTGGCGCATCAGCTGAACGCCGTGGTTGATCGTCTGGCGGTCGCCCTTGCCTGGCTCCACGGTCAGGGCCGTCGGGAAGGCGAGGGCGTAGACCCCGCCGGGTGCATCCAGCGCGTCATGGGCCAGCGGCCCTTCGCGCACCGCGCCGACGAAGTGGTACTGGGCTTCGTCGACTGCGACCACCGCTGCGAACTCTGGGACAAACGCGCCGTTGATCACGCACGGTCGGCCGGCCCCAACCTCTCGGGTGACGAACTCGAAGGCGTCGCGGTAGGTGTCGGCGTTCTGCTGCGGCGCGTAGTATGCCATCGTCGCCCGCCCGAGCCACGGGATCCCTTCGTGGAGAATGTCCCACTGGAACGCGGTCGGGCCCCACACGCCGACGGTCTCAGGGATGTGCAGGACGAACGCGTACCCCGTCGCCCCCGCGACATCGATGGCGTCGCACACGCATCCCAGCGCCTGCAGGCAGCTCGTCGTTGCGTTGATCCACGACAGCCAGCCTTGGGTCGGCTCGACTTGCATCGGCACGCGACTGACCTGCCCCTGCGCGCCGGAGCCCAAGGCCAATCCCCCAGCGGCGACGCCGGCACCCGTGAGGAATCGCCTGCGGTTCAGGTTGCTCATACGCCCAAGGCCTCCCGGATCACCGTGATCTGGCCTGCGTGACTGACGTCGTGCTGGATCATCGTCCAGAACAGATTGGCGGCGCTTTCACCGTGCCAGGCAGTGGGAACGGGCTTTGCGAGGTCGTCTTCGGCGATCTGCTCGAGGCAATGAACGCGGTAGGCGTGGCAGGCTTCGAGATACTCGAGCAGCGATTCGATGGTGTCGCCGGGCTCGGCGACCGGCTTGGGCGGATCGCCGAAGGCCTGGATCATGTACATGAGGTCACACCGCGCGACGTGGTCGATGATGCTCCAGATAGGGCAGTGCCACACGCCGTCCGTGGATCGCCTGGCGGCCTCGGTGGTGAGACCGCGCGTGGCCGCCTTCATGCACATCTCGTCCCAGTCGTAGGCGCGCTCGGTCTCGTGGAGCAGCAGGTCCCTCAGTGTCATCGGGCGGCCCTCTCTCAACCGACGCCCGTTCCGGTGGCGTCGATGCGCTACAATTCACCGCGACGGCAGCACATCCTCTGCGCGTGGAGACCTGATGAGAGACGGTTCGCGTGGCGGTCGGTCTGGCTACTGTCTGTGCGGGCGGTGGGTGAGCGACGTCCTTACCCGATTGCGTTTGGCCTGCACCCTCCAGCCCCAGTTGCCCATGAGCGTGTAGAGCCACGTGGGCATTGGGGGCTTGGAGAGTATCGCGGTTGCCTCGGCGGGCACGGGCTGACCGGCGGCGAACGCCCGCGCGGCGATATCGAGGGCGGCTCTCATGTTGCGTGCCTGTCCGCCGACCTCGGCAAGCGGCTTCCCGCCGAGCGCCTCGCCGGCGCCGATGCCCAGCCCCCCGACCCACCCAAAGCCCGTCTCCTTCGCGAAACGCTCGTAGATTGCCAGTGCCGGTTCCACATGTTCAGGCTCGGGGAATCCGGAGTTGACGATCGCGCTCATGCGGGGCCCGGATGCGTCGGCCGGGCGCCGCGACGCGATTCGTTCGAGCAACTCAACTGCTTGACCGGGCAGGCTGTCGTTGTACAGTGGGCTGGCGAAGACCACCAAGTCGGCGGCCGAGATCTCGGAGCAAAGCCCTTCGAAGGCATCCTCGGAGCCGAGCGCCTTGCGGACGCGCAGGATGTTGGTCTCGCAACCTCGTTCGCCGAGACGCTCGAGCAGATAACTCGCCAGCGATTCGGAGTTGCTCGAGCCCGCCGAGCGAGGGCTGCCGATGATGGCCAGCACTCGAGTCTGGTCAGTCATGCCGTCGCCCCCGTGTTCGTGAGCAGGTCATCAATGTGCTGCTGGATCGCCTCGGGCGGCTCGTCACGCGTGATGATCTCCACCGCATGAACCGGGGCGTGGTGGTTCTTCGCGTTCCGGCTGACCAGCTTGCGGAAGATCGCCTCGGCCTCGGCGTCCGGTTCCGGGAGGACGCCGGCGACCGCCATGCTTGGGTAGCGCTCGTAGCGTGCCTTGTGGTGGATCCTGCCGTCGATCTTGTCGAAGAACGGGAGGATGTTCGGGATGAGGCGATCGAGCATTCGCTTGAGGTGGGATGAGTAACCGCCGAAGGTCACGGGCGTGAGCAGCGCGAGGATATCGGCTGCGATTACGGACTTTGCGACGTCTCTCGCATCGTCGTCAATCACGCAGATGCCCGGGGTCTTCAGCCAGCACCCGAAACACCCGACGCAGGCACCGACATCCATGTCGCGCAGGACCACCGTATCGACCTCGCCGCCTGCGGATGCGATGGCCCTGAGGGCGGCCTCGGCAACGAGTGTCGACGCGTCGTCGCCAGCGTGGGATCCGTCGAGCAATACGGTTCTCATGGCGGGCAATTCCTTCGCGATGGCCCAGGTCAGGGCCTTTCCACCACGGGGGCGGTTCTCAGGCGGGGGCGGATCGGCAGCAGCTCGATGCCGGGGAATTCCGGGTCCTCCATCTCGTGGATCTCTTCCGCACCGAGGTAGGGGCTGTTGGCGTCGACCCAGACGGTCAGACGCAGCAGACTTAGCGGGTCGACCCTCACGCCGTAGTGCCGCCCCGCGCCTGCGTGCTCGATCAACCGGCTCCCGGGGGATAGGTGTCGCATGGGCCCCACCGTAGCCACGGTCGCCGGGTCGTCGTGGTCATCGAACTGGGCGGCGAGCATGTACACCGGGAGCGGCGTGGCTATCCCGTAGCCGGGTGCGTCCGGACTGGGGAGGCCTGCGGGGCCATTGGCCTGTCCGCCGGGCACCCAGAGCGCAGGCCCGACCAGTGTCAGATAGGGCTCCTTGAAGACATCCCACCCCGGGCGCAGCGTCAGGTCGAGGACATCGCGGGCGCCGCCCTCTCCTTGGTGGCAGTCGCCGCAGTAACGGTCGAGGACCGGTTGCACGAACCGCTCGTAGCCGATGCTCTCCGTGCCCCATGGCGGCGGCGTCACCGGCGTGGGCCCGCGGCGCTGCGCCAGAGCGAGCGTCTGCGGTGGAGCCGTGCCGTGGGTCTCGTGGCATCCGACGCACCCGCGGGTCTCGCCGGGCATCACGCCGGTGAATGAGCGCATCGTGTGCAACGCGCGTCGATTCCCGTCCAGGAGCTGGAAGTAGAGCGAGCGCCCTGCCGGGACCTCGAAGTAAACCGACCCGTCGACCTCGACCGGCACGGTGGAGACGACCCGCTTCACGGCTTCCTCCTGGATGACTGATACCGGCGGGCCCGACATGCGGAATGTTTTCCGCCAGGTGGAGTACGTTTTCGCTTCCTGGTGTATCACTCGCAGGTACTTCACGCTGCCTCGCGCCAGTTCCGGCACGCCCTCGTAGACGTCGGGGTTGTAGAAGAAGCCCGGTCGCGCCGGGCGCCGGTTCCCTCCCGTGCCAGGCCAGACGACCTGACTCGGCAGCGTGGGGGGAATGGGTCGTGGTCTGATGGGCATGGCGTACCAGGCGTTATGCGTCCCCTCGAAGATCAGTTCGCGGTTGCCGGACACGTCCATGAGGTAGATGCGGAACTTGTTGGCCTCGCCACGCGCGGAGACGATGAAGTCCCGCTCAGAGAGCGGGTATGCGCCCAGATAGCCCGTGAAGCGACCTGACGAGTGGTAGTCTGCCGACTCCGGCACGTCCACCGGAGGACGAGAGACCTCTGCCCACGGCAGGTCGTAGGTGACTTTAGTGAGGCCGTCGGGGAAGTTCGTGCCCGCGGAGGGGTCGATGATCCCGAGCGAGCCCGAGAACCAGTCGTGGTGACCGACGCCCGTGAACATCACGCGATGGCTACCGGGGATGGGTCGGGGCTCGGCCAGGTGGTCTGGCCAGATGCTCTGGTTCCCCCATAGCGCGGCCGTGTGAGTGCCGTCCTGGCCGGTCGTCCAGAGGCTCTGGATTCGCCACTGGTCCTTGTCGGAGTACTCCCACCTCGAGTAGATCACGCGTCCATCAGGCAGCAGGGCGGGGACGAAATCGGGCTCGCTGTTCCTGCTGGTGAGGTAGACGTTTCCGCCGTCAGCGTCGCAGCGGGCCAGGACATATGAGTAGATGTACGGACCGCAGCGAACGTAGGTGTTCCCGCGTGTGGAGGTGAATGCGATATGCCCGTCGGGCAGGTAGATCGGGTCGATGTCGTCGTACGGGCCCTCCGTGAGCTGGCGCAGGCCCGATCCGTCAAGGGCGATCTCGTAGAGATGAAAGCTCTGCTCGTCATGTGCCTTGTAGCAGAACAAGACCCGCCCGGCGTCGAAGGACAGATCGGGCCGCCAGAAGCTCCCTGGCTCAGCAGGGAACAGCCGGCGGAGTCGGCCGCCGGGGGAGAGGCCCTTAAGCGCCAACAAGCGACCTCCGGGGACGGCTCGATGGCCCAGACGGTGGACGGCCTGGTGTGGCCACTCCGGCCCCGCTGGATAGGGTTGATCGATGAACAGGAGCTGATCGAAGTCCACCACCGGGTTCCGGAATGCGATGCGGCGCTTGGTCCGCCGCACCTGCAGGTAGAGTTCCAGCACGTCGGAGGCGGGTTGGTCGGGGGATGCGGCCAATCGCTCGGCTAGGTCGCTCAGTTCCTCCAGCTCCACTGACAGATCGGGCGCCCGCGCGCCCTGCCGGAGCCGGGCCGCCAACTCGCGCGCCCAACCAATTTCGTCGGCGACCCGCTCGATCGTGGGATGGCCATCGGCCTGGTACAACCAGTCGCGGGTGAGGACTTGCTCCGCTTCATCTGGGGTGAGCTGCCGCGTCTCGGGAGTAGCGAGATTGGCTGTCCTCACGGGGAAGTAGCCGCCATCGATGACTGCGGTCGGCATCTTTGCGCCCGCCGCCGGGCTCAGTCCGTACTTGCCTGCGAGGTACGCGCGTGTCTGTTGAATCTCGGCGGGAGTCAGGGCGCGGTTGTAGATCAGTAGTTCGGCGATCGCTCCCTCCAGGAACTCCCCGGCCGGCTGCGTCTGCGGCGAAGCCCCGATCAGCAGGTCATGGCCGCTCGCCCGTATCTGACCGGGCACTTCCACGCTGAGTTCGTGGCCGTCTAGCGCGCCGCGCAGTTGCTGTCCGTCATAGCTGAGCTCAACCAGCGCGAAGCCGTCTTGCAGGCCCATCGTGTACTTGACGTACCCGTTGCCCTGCGTTCCGGGCCGTCCCAAGCCCAGGTGGGGCCACGGGAAGGACGAGGGCCCCTCGACAGCAATGCCATAGCCGGTCCAGTCGCCGGCGAAGCTGTTCTTGCCAAAGAGCCACATGTTGGCGGGGGAGACCTTCGCGCTGGCAACCACGAAGGCGGTAAGCTGGGGAAGGTCGAGCCCTGGGTGCCGCTCGATGGCGAGGTACTGCTGGTTCGCCGCCGAGAAGCCCACGCACGAGAGGCCGGCGACCGCATCCATCGGCGCGCGCGTGGGCTGCCGGTCGGGCGCCGCCTGGACTGCGTGGTTGCCATGACCGCTCTTGTCGGCCCAACGATCGACGGGAGTTTCGCGTGCGAGGCTGAGTGACGGATCGCCACGGCCAGACAGGTCTTGGCCATCCAGCCATACGACCAGGCCCGGTCCGGAGACCGGCTCGTCGGCCGTCGCTGGACCGATGGCACTCGTGGCAAGCACCCAAGCCGCGAGGAAACGCATCATGCAAACTCCTGGGCCGGTTCTATGGCGGATGGGCGTGGCCGCTCCGCGAAAAAAACGGGGCCGCCGAAGCGGCCCCCAATCACAGGAACGAGACGTCTGCTCGATCAGGGCGGGATGACTCAGATCTCGACGGGCTCGCACAGGTTGCCGGGCTTGGCGGCCGCTCTTCCACAGATGTGACACACGTGCTTGGCGTTCTTCGCCAAGTCGGCTACCTGGTCCATCTTCCGCTTGGATACCAACTCGCAGAGATGGTTGGAGTGCCCCTTGTGCTCTTTGAACAACGCGTGTTCCCTGACGGTTCGCTTCGGCATAGGTGTCAGCCCCCTTAGCAAATACAATGTGACACGGCGCTCGCGCGCTAATGTCGCATCTCAATACAATTAACACCCGGTCGCATCGTTCCTCTCCGGAAACGGGCCCCGCGCGCGACGGGCGGCCGACCGTCATGATTCTCATTGGGGCTCGGAAGCGAAATCGCTCTCCTCGATCCAAGTCCCCGCCACGTACGACAGGTCGGCGTCGCCCCGATAGTGGGCCACGCAGAACGCTCTCCCGTCGGCCAACTGCACCCAGCCCGAGTAGCCGAAGTCGCCGGGCGGGGAGTGCCGGTCGTTCTGCAACTCAAGGATGTGGTCGACCTCGTGTTGATTGGGTAGACCGTCCGCCGGACGCCACGACCAATCGTATTGCCTGTTGCGCGGCTCGTCGATCCGCAGGCGGATAGAGCGCCAAGTGCTGTTGCCCTCGTTCTCAGCGAAGTGGAACGGACCCAGCGAGGGGTAGGTGTTGGGCACGTTGCCGACGGACACCGGTCGGCGGCGACGGTCGATCGCAAGTCCTTGCTCGGCGAGGTCGATCGTGAGGCGAGTCTCGCCGTCAATGGCCAGCGCCGCCACGCCGGCGGCGTAGGTGAAGACATACTGGTGGGGCTGCGTTGCATCGACGCTGATGGGCTCGATGCCCGGCACGTCCGCGCGTACCTGATCGGGGAAGATGTGCCACTGACAACCCAAGTGTACCCCGCAGTGGCGCCCCTCGTTGCGCTCAACCATGAGGTCGACCTCCAGCGTCGCCGAGGCGACGCGAGGGTCGGTGATGGGGCGGAGACTGTAGAACACGGCGTCCTCATCGCCCGAGCCGTTCTCGATCGTCAGCTCACGCTCCGTCAGTTTTGCGCCCTGGCCCAGGTCGAAGGCCGAAGGAGCGAAGCTGCGGTCGCGGTCAACGTCGCCCAGCCACGCCCGGTTGCCTCCGTTTGGACCCACATGTCGGTACGTAACCAGCACTTTGCCGCTGCGCAGCAAGCCGGCGCACGGCCGGTGGCCGATGGTCGGGGAGTCCTCCGGAGGCGTCCACGAGGCCCCCTCGTTGAAGCTCGCGCTGACATACGTGGGCTCTTGGACGCCGCTGTTTTCCCGCAGGTACGCCCGGAGCGATCCGTCGGGCATCTTGAACATCGAGGCTTCGCAGAGCACGAGACGCGGATCGAAGGCCAGCGGCGCCCACTCGAACCAGGTTGCGCCCATGTCGTCGGACCGGTACATGATCTGGGCGCTGGGCGCCTGGCCTAGCAAGGGGCTCTTGGCGCGGCCGACGTGGCGATGTCCCGTCGTGAGCAAGCTCTTCTCGCCGACGCGCATGGGCCGATCCGGTATGCCGTGCCGGAGTCCGGTCTTCACCGGTTCAGACCACGTCTCTCCCTCGTCGCTAGACCGGTACAGCGCGCCGCCTACCGGGCTGCTGTCGGTGATGAGTAGAACCTCGCCAGTGTCCGTCACTGACAGCCGCGGACAGTGGCCGGGCGATCCAAGCACGGTGGGCTCCGACCATGTCTTGCCGTCGTCCTCGCTGGTCCTGATCTCCGTGCGAGAGCGCGTGGCGACGTGCTTGTCGGCCACCCGGTAGACGCAGATCAGACGGCCGCTCCCCGTGACGCAAACGTCGGGGAAGCTGATGTAGTCGCCCTCGGCGCGGGCGATAGTGACGTGGCGGTCGGGCATGTCAGAGAGAGATCGCATCTTGGTCTCCGCTGCTGCCGTGATCTGTCCGCATGCCGCCAATACAAAGCTCCACATGATCGTTGGTCTCGCGCGCATGGGTGGGTCTGCCTCTCTGGTGCGGCGTTAGCCGGGATGGCTCGGATCGTCGTCAGGCCACGGACCGTCGGTGGGATCGCATAGCACTCCCGATGGCATTTGGCCGCGCCAGCGCCGCAAACCTGCGCCCGCCCGGCGCCGCGCCGCGCCCGGATGACCCACCGATTAATGACTTGACACTGTCCGCCTCCTTCACTATATTGAGTGAGCGTTCAATCAATCGGTGAGGATCGGCGATGGCTGAAACAGAGACGACCGTGGATCGGCGGACCGCGATCATGGACGCCGCTGTGAAGGTCTTTGCGGCGCATGGCTTCGACGCGGGCACCATCCGGCAGATCGCTCGCGAGGCCGGCGTTGCCGAGGGGCTGATCTACCATTATTTCGAGAATAAGGAAGCGCTGCTCTACGCCGTGATCCAGGACCGGTCAATGCTCGCCTGGCTGCGCCGGCCCGAAGCGCTTCCGGATGACGCGCCAATCGACGTCGCGCTGCATGCGTTGGTCACCGAGGGGCTGACCAGAATGACCGATAACATCGACCTAGTGGCCGTTATCTGGTCTCAGGTTGCCACGAACCCCAAGCTTGCGCAGGTCCTGGGGAGGGCCATCCGAGAGATGACCGATCGGATCTCGGGATACCTCGACCGGAAGGTGGCGCGGGGTGAGTTGCGTGACATCAACACGGCCGCAACCGCGAGGATGATCGCCGGATCGATGATTGCTTTCACGATCCAGCAACACCGCCTGTCGCCTCCGCTGAAACTCCTGTCGCCGGATGACTATGCGGCCTCGATGGTGGACGTGCTCGTCAGCGGAATGCGCGCGCGAGACGGGGAGGATGCTGCCCATGATACTGAGTGAGCGTTCACTCGGGTCCGCTGTCATAGCGGCCTGTGCCCTTGGGGCGCTGTGCGCGACCCTTTCGGCCCAGGCTACCACAGCGATGACGCTTCCGGATGCCATGAGCGAGGCGCTGAACAGTAACCCGCGAATCGCGGCGGCGACGGCGCGGGTCGGCCAGGTGGAAGCTGGTGTCGCTCTGGCCAAATCACGCGCCGAGCCCGCTATCAACCTGACCGCGACCGGACGTCTGCAGGGGCCACAGCAGACCATTGACATCCCAATCCCGCCCGGCCAGACGATCAACATCACCCGCACCGACAACGCGGCCGTGGACCTGGGCGTCGTGTGGCCGCTCTGGACCGGCGGGCGCGTTCGTGCCGCGACGGGGATGGCGAGGGCGCAGACGTCGGCGGCCGAGGCGGATCTGCAGCAGGCGACCGAGCAGCTCCTTTACGAGGTCGCGATGTCGTACTACGGCGTGTTGCGCGCGCAGGCCGCGAGCAGCGAGGCGGAGACCCGGTCGACGTCGGCCACGGAGAACGTTCGGACCTCGCTGGCGCGCCAGGACGCCGGGCTGGCCACGGAGGCAGATGTCTCGGCAGCGGAGGCGATGGAGCGACAGGCCTTGCAGGTTGTGTCCGCGGCGATAAACGCGGTGACGGATGCCGAGCAAAGCCTTAACACGCTGATCGCCCGTCCTCTGGCGACGCCTGTTCTCTTGATGGACGAGTCGTTCCGATTCCCAGGTCCCGACAACGCGAGGGACGATCTGCCCGTCGCCTTGGCGGCGAGGCCCGAGCTTCTGGCCGTGGATAGGCGAAGGGATGCGGCGGGACATGCGATCGCCATGGCGCGCGCGGAGCGGCGTCCGACGCTGGCGGCCATCGGGCAAGTCGGATGGCAGACACCTACGGACGTAGGCGAGAACCATCAAGAGTTCTTCGGGCTGGAGTTCTCATGGCCAATCCTGCATCACCCGGGCGCTCGCGCTCAGGAGAAGCAGGCGAAGGCGACCGTCCAGGAGATTGCCGAAACGCGTCGGGGCCTGGCGGACGCCGTGGAATACCAAGTCTCTGAGTCGGCACGGCGGGTCGCTGACGCCGAGGAGCTAGTCGGCGCGCTAACCCAGCATGTCAACGCGGCCATGGACGCGGCGGCGCGCGCGCGGTCAGTCTACGATGCCGGCGCCGCCACGCGGCAGCAGTTGGTGGTCGCCGAGACGAGCCGAGACGCCGCTCGGGCGCGCGCCTCTCAGGCCGGCCACGCGGCGAGCGCCGCACACCTATCGCGCGCCCGCGCCCTGGGACTCATGCGGACGCTGGTACTCATCCCCGCCGGGGAGGCAAACCAAGGATGAAACGCATAGCACCGATCATCATCGTGATTGTCCTCGCCGTGGCGGCGATCATCGTCTTCAAGACCATCGCGAGCAAGAAGACCGATACCCCGATGCTCGGCAGTGGGATCATTGAGGCCACCGAGATTCGCGTCAGCACGAAGACTCCCGGTCGGCTCGCCGAGATGCTGGTGCGCGAGGGCGATGTCGTGGAGCGGGGCCAGGTGATCGCGCGCCTCGAGCACGAGGACATCGACGCTGAGATCGCGCGCGCCGAGGCGGCGGTTGAGACGACGGGCGCGATGTTACGGGATATCGAACGGGGCTCAAGGCCGGAGCTGATAGAGGCCGCGCGGGCCCGCGTGGCCGAGGCCACATCGGCACGTGAAGGCGCCCAGCGCCAGCTTGCCACCGCGCGCGAATCGTATGGGAAGGTGACTGAGTTGCGCGCCCAAGTAGACGTCGCGCGCGGGAAGGTCGACGTGACTGACGCCCGGATCGCGCAAGCCACGGCCCAACTCGACGAAGCGCGCCGCGGCCCGACCGACGGGGATATCGCGACGCTCCGGGCGGTCGTCGCGCAGGGGGACGCGCGGGTTGCCTCAGCCCGAACGGCAGTCGAGAACACGGAGGAAATCTACGCGCAGCAGATCGCGCTCCAGACACCTGTAATCCTGGCCTCGACTGAAGAGAGCGTGTTGCGCGCCAATATCGGGCTGACAGAGAAAGAACTCGGGCGCGCGACCACGATGTCGGAGGCGGACGCCGGCACCGTGCAAGCGCTCGATCAGGCATCCACTAGACACGCAGCAACAGGCGCGCAGTTGGATGGCGCCTCTCGCGTGGTGGAAGACGCGCGGACGCAGGTCGCGCTGACGCGCGCGCAAGCGAAGCAGATACGCGACTCGGCGCAGACCGCGTTGGCGGAGGCTGTCAAAGCTCGCGATTCCGCGCAGGCCAAACTGAACGTGTTGCTCGCGGGAACACGCGAGGAGAGAGTGCGTCTGGCCGAGGCGGCTCTGGAAGCGGCTCGAGCGGAAGCTGCGGCGGCCGGGGACGGACTGCGCAATGCCGAGGAACTGCACGAGGATCGACTCGCCGCGAGGCAAGGGCGCGACGCCGCGGAGACGGCGCTGGACTCGGCCACCGCGAGGCAGCGCATGGCGCGCGCTGAGTTGGGCCTGTTGCTCGCAGGCGCGACCGAAGAGGCCATCGACGCGGCTCGCGGGCGACTCGCGGAGGCGGAGGCCGCGCTTGGCGCGGCCGAGGTGCGGCGGTCTTACTGCGAGATCGAGGCCCCATGCGCGGGTACGGTGACCGACGTGGTCACCGATCTCGGCGAGACCGCCGCCACTGGCACGACCGTCGTGGTGGTCTCCGACCTCGAGAACATGTGGCTGCGAGCCTACGTGGGGTTCGCGAACCTCGGCCAAGTCACGCTCGGAGAGACCTTCAGCATTGCCACGGAAGCAGTGCCGGAGCGGGCCTTCGCGGGGACGGTGATCCGCGTGTCGGACGAGGCGGAGTTCACCCCGAAGGATGTCCAGACGCCCGACCAGCGGATGACGCAAGTGTATTGGGTGAAAGTCGGCGTCGGCGATGGGATGGGACTGCTGAAGCCAGGGATGCCGGCGGACCTGTTGCCGGCGGATTGACGGCACCGAACGGACATGAACCAACAGCCACCAGTCATCCATGCGCGCGGGTTGCGGAAGCAATTCGCTGACGTGACCGCGCTCGACTCTCTCGACCTCAGCGTTGAGAGGGGCGAGGTGTTCGGTCTCGTCGGGCCCGATGGCGCGGGGAAGACCACGCTGATTCGGATCCTCTGCGGGCTGATGGCCGCCGACGCAGGCGAGGTCAGTGTCGCGGGCGTGGACGTGCTCGCCCATCCCGAGGAGGCGAAGCCACACCTCGGGTACCTGGCGCAGCGATTCGGGCTCTGGGGCGACATGTCGATTGATGAGAATCTCCGCTTCTGCGCAGATCTGTTCGGAGTGCCGATGGCCGACTTCGCCGAGCGGCGGGAGCACCTACTGGCGATCACGCGGCTAGCGCCCTTCACCGATCGGCTCGCCCAGTTCCTAAGTGGCGGCATGAAGCAGAAACTGGGGCTGATCTGCACCCTCATCCACCGACCGACCGTGCTGCTGCTGGACGAGCCCACGACAGGCGTCGACCCAGCCTCGCGGCGCGACTTCTGGCGGCTGCTCTATGACCTGCCGAATCAGGGCGTGACTACGCTGGTCAGCACTCCATACATGGATGAGGCCGAGAGGTGTGATCGCGTCGCGTTGCTGCATGACGGCAACATGCTCGCCTGCGCGACGCCGGCCGAACTGAAGGCGGGCGTACCCGGCGAGATGTTCAGCGTCGCCGCGACTCCGCAGGAGGATGCGCGCCGAGCGTTGACAGGCGTGGCCGGAGTCCTGAGCGTGGCCGTGTTTGGCGATCGGTTGCACGTCGCGGTCGGCGAAGACCATGGAGAGACGTTGATCGGCGACGCTCTCAAGGGCGTCAGCGTCGAGTTCGCTGAACGCATCGAACCGACGCTTGAGGATGTCTTCACGACGGCGGTGCGGGAGGCGGCCGCCCATGCCTGACGCGGCAGTCGTGGCGGATGGCTTGGTGCGCCGATTCGGCAGCTTCACGGCCGTTGACGATCTCTCGTTCGAGATCCGACCGGGCGAGATCTTCGGCTTCCTGGGGCCGAACGGATCGGGGAAATCGACGACGATCCGCATGTTGTGCGGGCTGCTCTTGCCAACAGACGGCGACGCCTTCGTGAGCGGGCTGAGCATCCGCGAGGAGCCCGAGATAATCCGCCAGAACATCGGGTACATGTCGCAGCAGTTCTCGCTGTACCCCGACCTGACCGTTGAGGAGAACATGGAGTTCTACGGCGGGGTCTACGGAGTGAGCAAGGGCGATCTCCGAAGCCGCGCCGGCGCGCTGGTTGACAAGCTTGATCTGGGCGACGCGCGCGGTCGTCTGACAGCGAATCTGTCGACTGGAGTTCGGCAGCGACTCGCGCTCGCATGCGCGCTGCTCCACGAGCCGCCCGTGCTGTTCCTCGACGAGCCCACGAGTGGCGTGGACCCGCTGGCGCGGCGCGGGTTCTTCGAACTCATCGGCGAGCTGTCGGCGCAGGGAACGACGACGCTGATCACGACCCACGTGATGAACGAGGCGGAGCACTGCAATCGACTGCTGTTGATCCAGCGCGGGCGCCGCGTGGCGCTTGGGACGCCTGGCGAGCTGAAACGAATGGTGCCGGGGCAGCTCTTTGAGTTGCGGGCGAGGCCGCCGATGCAAGCGGCGGACGCGCTCGAGAATGCGTCGGGCGTGCTTGAGGTGTCGCTGTTTGGGACGGCGCTTCACGTTGCGCTGGCGGATGACGTCGCCGACCCCGAAGGCCTGGCGCGGGCGTGCTTGGCGGGCACCGATGTCGAGCTTCAGTCGCTGCGTTCGGTGAGGCCCACGCTGGAGCATGCGTTCTTGGCGCTAGCCGACGACGATGAGGAGGGGTCGGAGTGAGCGCGCGGCGGATGCTGGCGATTGCGCGGAAAGAATGGATTCAGATCAAGCGCGACCCGCGGAGTCTCGCGGTGGCCGCCCTCCTGCCTGTCGTGCTGCTTGCGATCATGGGCCATGCTATCGATTTCGACCTGAAGGAGCTGCCGTTCGCGTTCTGTGATCTGGATACATCCGCCACCAGTCGCCGGTTGCGCGAGTCGCTGGCGCAGAGCGACCGGTTCCGGCTTGTGGCGTCGGTCCCGAGCGCGGCGCGCGGCGAGGAGATGATCCGTGAGGGCGAGTGTCTTCTGCTGCTCGTGGCGCCTTCGGGCTTCAGCGAGGATCTTGCGGCTGGCGAGCACATCGCGCTCCAGATGCTGCTCGACGGATCCGACTCGAACACGGCTTCGGTAGCGAGAGGCTACCTGGAGGCCGCGTTGACGAGGTTCTCGGCGAGCGTGCGTAGCGACCGGCTGAGGGAATCGGGCATGCCCGAGACGGTCGCGCCAATCTCGATCTCGCGGAAAGTGCTCCACAACCCCGCGCTGGAGAGTCGGCAGTCGATCATCCCGGGACTGATCGTAATCATCCTCGTCATCCTCGGGGCGCTCCTGACCGCCGGCACCGTCGTCCGCGAGAAAGAACGCGGGACGTTCGAAACCCTTGCCGCCTCGCCCGTCCGCCCGGCAGAGGTGCTCCTGGGCAAGCTGCTGCCATTCATCGTCATCGGAATGGCCGACGTTGTTCTCGCGATCGGGACGGGGGCGGCGGTCTTCCATGTCTACATCGCAGGTAGCGTGACGCTGTTCCTGGCGACCAGCCTCGTGTTCTTGTTGGCGGCACTTGCCGTTGGACTGCTGATATCGACCATCGCCCCGCGCGAGCAGGTCGCGATGCTCGCCGCAATCCTCGTGACGCTGCTGCCGGCACTTCTGCTATCGGGGTTCGTCTACCCCGTCCGCAACATGCCACTCCTGTTGCAGGGGATATCGAAGTTCATTCCCGCCACCCACTTCCTGACGGTCATTCGCGGCATCTACTTGAAGGGGGTCGGGTTGGAGGTCATCTGGCCACAGGTGCTGATCCTGGTGGTCATCGCCAGCGCCTTATTCGTCATCAGCGTCAAACGCTTCCGCAAGCAGTTGTAGGGGACTCGCGAACATGCGCCTGCGCTCTCTGATCCTGAAGGAGTTCCGACAGTACCGCCGCGACAAGCGCATGCTTGCCATGACGATCGTCGCGCCCATCCTTCAACTCACGCTGCTCGGGTACGCGGCGAACCTCGACGTCGAGGACTTGCCGATCATCATCTGCGACCAGGACCTGACCGCGGAGTCGAGGCGGCTAGTGGCGGAGATTGAGAACTCGGGCTACTTCCTGACGAAGGCCCAGACCGTGCGGTCCGACGACCTGATGCCGGCGCTGGACCGAGGCGACGCGCAGATCGCCGTGCATATCCCGCGAGGCTTCGGCGAGGACCTCAGGGAGAATGGCGCCGCGGTTCAGGTCATCGTCGACGGGACGGACTCGAACTCGGCTGGTATCGGTACGGGTTACCTGGGCGGGATCATCGTCAGGCATGGCGCGCGCGTGCTGGAGAGGAGAATGGAGTCGGTCGCCACGCCCGTGAAGCTCTCCACGATCGAGACCCGCTCGCGCACGTTCTACAACCCGACGCTTGAGAGCGTGTACTACATGGTGCCGGGCGTGCTTGGACTGGTCATCCTCGTCATCACGTCGAATCTGACCGCGCTCTCGATCGTCCGCGAGCGCGAGACGGGGACGCTGGAGCAGGTGATGGTGACCCCGATCCGCGCGTGGGAATTGATGGTCGGCAAGCTCGTTCCCTACGCGCTCGTGGCGTCGGCGGATGTGTGCATCGTCCTTGCCGTTGTGCTCTTCTGGTTCAAGGTGCCGCTCCGAGGCAGCTTCACGCTACTGCTGTTCTCCGCCGTGCTGTTCCTGCTGACGTGCCTCGGAACGGGGCTATTGGCGTCGACCGTCTCGCGCACGCAGCAGCAGGCACAGATGACCATGTTCTTCCTGATCATGCCGGCCGCGATATTGTCTGGGTTCATGTACCCGATCGAGAACATGCCCGAGTGGCTGCAGCCGGTCACGCTGGCAATTCCGCTGACGCACTTCCTCGAGATCATCCGAGCGATCATGCTCAAGGGGAGCGGGGTGGCAGAGCTGTGGGGCGAGATCCTCGCCTTGGCTGTGTTCGCAGTGGGCTTGATCGGGGCGGGGGCGCTCAGCTTCAGGAAGCGTCTGGGGTAGGCGCGTCGGCTTGTGCCGGCTCGAGCGTGAAACGAACTGTCGCGGAGGTTTGGGCATCCGTCCGAGTGATCTCGAAGCTCCCGCCGAGTTGCTCCTCCGCGAGGAGCGCGACCAACTGAAGTCCGAGCTTCCTGCTGCGCAGCACCTCGTCGGGACGGACCTCGCCCTCCCCATCGTCGGTGACCGAGAGACACGCGTCTTGGTCCGTCACGGTGAATCGGACACCGATGGTGGTAGCGTTGCCGTGCGTCAGCGCGTTAGTCACGAGTTCAGTGGTGATGAGCGCGATGGCGGAGGCCTCGCGGGACGTGCCCCGAAGATCATCGACGCTGGCTTCGATGGCAACCTGTCGAGGGCTCAGCATGATCGAGTCGCGAAGGTTGTTGAGGACGGTCTGAACGAGCGGGCGCAGCGGCACGGTGGTGACGTCCTCGTGAGTCGAAATGCCCTCGTGAACGGCGCTGAGCGCGCGGATCCGCGTTGATGCGCGCTTGAGCGCGGAGCGGACTTCGTCTGACTCGGACGAGACGCTCTGCAGGGCGAGGACGTCCGTTGCGACTTGGAGCGTGTTCTTGATGCGGTGGTGGGCCTCGCGGAGCATCGTCGCCAGTTGCTTCTCACGGAGTTCGCGTTCCTCAGCGACGGCCCGCTCCTCGGCCACGTCGTGGATGACCGCCATGGTGAGCGATTCGCCGGTCCCCGGGTCCTCGAAGCGCGCCGTCGTGACGCGTGCCGGGAAGGTTCGATCCCTGAGCGTGCGCAGTTCAATCTCCGCGGTCGCCCGGCGAGTTTCCGCGAGATCCGCGCGGTACCGCGCGAAGTTGTCTGTCGCTCTGTCGACCACGAAGTCAATCGTATCATGCCCGAACAGGGCGCCGGGCTGAGCCTCGAACAGTACCTCCGCCGCCCGGTTCGCGTAGACCGAGTGCCCGGTGGCTCGCACGACGAGCAGCGCCTCACTGACCCTGTCAACCGCGAGACGCAGGATGTTCAGCAGGTGGCGATCTTGGCTCTCTTCGGTATCGTCGACCACTGCGAGGAAGACGCGCCGGCCGTCGGGAGTGTCGTATCCCTGGCCGCGAATGAAGACGGGGAGCGTCGAGCCATCTCGACGCTCGGCATCGCATCGGTACGGCACGTATGGCATCTCGCCGGTTAGCAGGACGTCAAAGACATCACGCCAGCCGTCGCGGGCGGCTGGCACGACGACGTCGTCAATGGGGTGGCGACCGATGACATCTTCCACGTCTGAGTAGCCCAGCAGGGATGCGAAGTGGGGGTTGGCGTGTTCGATGACGTCGGCGCTGCAGAATGCGACAGGCATCAGCGCCGTGCGAAACAGGCCGAGGAGTTCTTCGTCTCGGGGAACCCGCAACCAGCGACCTCTCGCTTCGACGTGGGTGACATGGACCGTCTGCGCCGACTATCGCCTACTTTTCATCGTCGCCGCCGTGGATGAGTTCGTCCGCGCGGATGAGTTCCTCGGCAAGGTCGGCCATCCTCCTGCGCTCATCCTGGCTGCGTCGCTGCATGTTGCGGTAGGCATCTTGCTCGGTGAGACCTTTGTTTTCCATCAGGATGCCCTTGGCCCGCTCAATGAGCTTGCGCTCGTCCAGTTGCTTGCGGGCGGCAACGGCGTCTTCCCGGGCTTCGACGAGCCGCTTGGTGCCTTCTTGAGCGAGGTGAACCGCGACGCGCAACTGATCCGGGCTGACCGGCTTGACCAAATAGCCGGCCACGCCGGCCCGGGCAGCGCTGTCGACGAATTCCTCGGTGACGTATGCCGTGATGACGACCACCGTCGTCTCCAGATCTCGGCGGATGGCTTGCGCAGCCTCGAGGCCGTTGATCTTCGGCATCTTGATGTCCATCAGAATGAGGTCTGGCTTGATGGACAGCGCGGCCTCGACGGCCTCCTCGCCGTCGCATG
>CAZKUN010000072.1:0-36826 GCA_964555935.1 uncultured Armatimonadia bacterium
ATTCCACCCGAGACCGTTCACGCACCGTGGCGCAGGCATTCTTGCCTGCGGTCGACCACCTCCCCCGCAATGCTCAATCTTGCTCAATCCACGTGACAAGACCCGCGCGTGCCTTCCCCCATTCTGGGTATCATACTATAATGAGTCGTTGGCGAGCGCCCCGATGAGCGTGGCGCGCTGCGGCCTCCAATACGACCAGAGGTCGATGCCAAGCGAATCTCGGTAGCCGGGAACTTCGCTTGCATGAGCCCCGTTGCGCAGAAGTAATGCAGGGGGCTCTAGCTTCGCGAAAGCGAGTGACGAACCCAATGGCGAGCCCCAAGCAGGATGTCAAGCGGATGGCGGCCCGCTCCGACAATGGAGACGGGTTCCTCAGGGCGAGGTTCGAGGCGCTCGCCGAAGAGCGCAAACGCGAACTGTTCAACGCAGCCCTGCGGATGACCCGAGGTCGCGAGGACGCCGAGGACCTGACGCAAGAGACGCTTGCCAAGGCCTATACGGCGTTCCACCAGTTCCGGCCGGGCACGAACTTCAAGGCCTGGATCTACCGGGTGCTCGTAAACACGTACATCAATCATTACAGACGCAAGAAACGCGCGCCGCAAGAGAAGTCCTGGGAAGAGTTCGCCGTTGACGGTGATGTCGACTACGCTCGAGGAGACAGTAGTCGGCTAAGCAATCCCGAAGAAGCGGTGATGTCGCGCGTTCCGGACGAAGAGGTCCAGCCAGCCCTTGAGGCATTACCCGACGAGTTTCGGGTTGCTGTGCTTCTTTCGGATGTCGACGACTTCTCATACAAGGAGATCGCGGACATCCTAGGCATCCCTCTGGGCACAGTTCGGTCCAGGATTTTCAGGGGACGCCGCATGTTGCGCAAGCGCTTGGCTAATTACGCCAAGGCACGCGGAGTGATCTAGGCCGCTCGCCGGATGTGCAGCAACGCCCGGCGGCGGCAACCGGGCGCTGACGCACGATCAAGATCGGATCCGCACCAAGCGGACACCAGACGAGGGGCCAATGGACTGCGAACTGCTGCAAGACGAACTATGCGCTTTTGCCGATAACGAGTTGGACGACGAGACGCGGGAAACCGTCGCCGCACACGTCGCGCAATGCGAGTTGTGCGAGGCGGAGTTGGCGGACATGCGGGCCATGAAAGCCATGGTCGGCCGGTTGCGCCTCCAGGGCGTCGCTGCTCCCGCATCCCTCACGGTCTTCCCCGAAGTCGAAGCCACTCCCGAGCCGACGGCGACCGTCGCGTTCTGGCGCCGACCTCTTTCTGGCCGATATGTCGGGCTCGCCGCGGCGGCCGTGTTCGTCGGGCTGATGGTCGGGTGGCGCTTCACTGTGGGTCAGTATGGACATCACGCCCGCACCGATGACATCGCCCTCGCCCATTCCAGCGGCGTCACCCAGGCGCTCAAGAGCGGGCCGCCTCCACGCACGGTTGGGCTAGGCGACGCCGGGTCGGTCATGTGGCGTCAAACATGGGCCCAGGTAGGCGACCAGCGTGTCCGGCAGACAATCTACAACGTCGGCGAGCATATCGTCTCGCAATTCGACTTCGAGGCCCGCCAATTCGACGATAGCCATCTGCCGCGCATGAGCCTCGGGCCTGACTCCTACCGAGTGGATGCCACGCGGGAGTTCAGTGTCGTCTCCCGCACCACCGGCTCGACACAGACGGTCCTCGTCGCGGCCTGCCGAGCCGAGGTGTTGGTGGGCTTGGCGCAGAAGATCCCCTCTGACGACATCGGAGGCGTCGGCTACTAAGCTGACGCTGGCGTGTGAACGCAAACACCTGTCCCGGGCTTCACGCCCGGGATCTGTTTGCGCGCGCCGGAGGACGTCCGACATGGGCCGACAACCCGGGCTGATCCTACTCGCGCTCTCGGTTATCGTGGCAGCCCTGCTAACGCTGACGCTCCGCGGCCCCATGCGCCCGCCCCGCACCCACGCGCCCGATCCCGTCTCGGCCGAGGAGAAGAAGCCGTATCTCTCTCCCGAGACCAAGACGCCCGTTGCCGTCCCTCCTCTCTTCCCCACCAAGTTCACCCCCCTCGCCCCAGGTGACGAAGGGATCACGCTCGCCTCAGTTGACATTGGCGAGATATTGAAGACCGACCTCGACGCCTCCCAACTCGCGCCTATCGACGACCCCGAATCCGTCCCGGCCTCGTCATCCGCCGCCCCCGCCGACGATGAGCCCGTCATCGGCGTTGTCATCGATGGCAAGCCGCGCGCCTATCCATTGGCCCTACTGAGCGGCCACTGGGTGGTCAACGATCATGTCGACGGGCGAAGTGTCACCGTTCTCTACGACCCAATCGCCGGCGCTGCCGCCGCGTGCTGGTCGTCCATCGACGACGAGCCAGTGACCATCGCGGCAACCGAATTCTTCTACCGGGGGAACGCCGTCTTCGTTGAGCTGGCGGCGGGCTGCTTCCTTCTCGCGCCTACGGGCCGGTTCATCACGGGTGAGTTGGCGGGCCGCGCGCTCAACACGCTCCCCTACCGCCGCGAGAGCTGGGCCGACTGGAAGAAGCGCTACCCCGAGACGCGCGTCGTCGCCGCCAATGCGCCTGACACTGATCCCTTCGAGCACGTCGAAGATGCCATCCGGGCGACGCCGGAGCTGGTCGGCAACATCACCGAGGATCCGCTCGGATGGGTTGTCGGCTATGAGGATGAAGATGGGTCGCTGGAGACGAAGACGGTCACCGGTCCTGACGACGAGAATGCTCGCATCCTGTTGCCCGGCGGCTCCTTTGCCCGCCAAGTCGTCTGCCGCTCTTTCGCCTGGCGACAACTCATTTCCGAAGTGAAGAAGACACCCTAAACGAGGCTATCGATGCCTGACCAGAAACTCGCCTGCATCATACTCGCAGCCGGGCAGAGCAAGCGCATGAAGTCCTCCCACAGCAAGGCGCTGCATGAGATCTGCGGCAAGCCGCTGCTGTGCCATGTCGTCGATACCCTCAACAAGCTCCAGCCCGAGCGCATCGTCGCGGTCGTCTCGCCCGAGACGCCTGATGTCGTCGACCTCGCCGGGAAGATCGGCATCGATACGTGCTACCAGCACGAGCGACTCGGGACGGGCCACGCCGCGCTCCAGGCCGAGGAACTCCTCGGCGATTTCGACGGGACGATCCTGCTTACGTGCGTCGACATCCCGTTGCTCCGGCTTGAGACCCTCACCGCCCTCCGCGAGGTCCACGAGTCGAACCAATCCGCCGCGACGATCCTGACCGCCGAGTACGACGACCCCACCGGCTATGGCCGGATCGTCCGCGCTGAATCGGGAACGGTCACGGCCATCGTCGAACACCGTGACGCCGACGAGGCCACGCTTGCGGTCCGGGAGATCAACTCCTCAGTCTACTGCTTCCGCGGCCGGATGATGTTCGAACTAACCAAGCAAGTCGGCACCGCCAACGACCAGGGCGAGATGTACCTCACCGATGTCATCTCATTAATGGTCGACCGCGGCGAGCGCGTCGATGCCGTCATCGCCGACGATCCCGCCGAGATCATGGGCATCAACAACCGCGTCCAGCTCGCCGAGGCCGAAGGCCTCCTCCGCAACCGCATCCGCGAGCGCCTCATGCTCGACGGCGTCTCGATGGTCGATCCCGCGACCACCTACGTCGACGATGGCGTCCGGATCGGGCGCGACACCACCATCTGGCCCGGCGCAGTCATCCGCGGGAGTACCACCATCGGCGAGGGCTGTGAGATCGGCCCGCACGCGCAAATCATCGATTCCACGATCGGCGATGGCGTCTTGGTCAAGCAGGGGTCTCAGATCATCGAGAGCGAGGTCGGCGCCGAGGCATCCGTCGGGCCCTTCGCCCACATCAGGCCCGAGTGCGTCATCGGCCCCGGCGCGCGCGCCGGCAGCTATATCGAGATGAAGCGCGCGACGCTCGGTGCGGAGGCGAAAGCCGGCCACCAGAGCTACCTCGGCGACGTCGAGGTCGGTGCCAAGGCCAACATCGGCGCCGGCGCGGTCACCTGCAACTATGACGGCGCCAACAAGCACCGCACGGTCATCGGCGAGGGCGCGTTCATCGGCACCAACGCGAGTCTCGTGGCACCGGTCACCATCGGCGAGGGCGCCTACATCGGCGCGGGCTCGGTCATCACCAAAGACGTCCCGGCCAAGTCCCTCGCCGTCGAACGCGGCAAGCAACGCGCCGTCGAGAACTGGCAACCACCAAACAAGGACTGACGCCAGACCCTTGTAGGAGCGGCTTCAGCCGCGACGCCGTTCACCCGGAGTGATCCACCATGAAGAGACTCGGCATCGTCGCGCTCGAAAGCTCTCACGTCGACCAATACTGCCGCATCTTCAACCAGCCTGACTTCGAGCACCGCCTCCCCGACGCGCGCATCACCGCCATATGCCCCCAGGACGAGAACACGCAAGAGCGCGTCGACGAACTCGCGGGGACCTACGGCATCGAGACAGTCGTCGCCACTCCCGAGGAAATGATCGGCGTCGTCGATTCGGCGATGATGCTCGGTCGCGACGGCGCTCAGCATTGCGGCCAGACGCTGCCCTTCCTTCGGGCGGGCATCCCGTGCTTTGTCGACAAGCCCTTCGCTCACACCATGGAAGACGCCGACCTCATGATCTCCACCGCGCGCGAGCATGGCGTGGCGATCACCACATCATCGGCCATCCGCCATGCCTCCGAGTTCGCCGAGGTCGATCACGACGCAGTCGGCGAGATCAAGCACGTGAGCCTGTTCGGTCCAGGGGAGCTGTTCTTCTACGGGATCCACCAAACCGACATTCTCATGAGCTTGATGGGGCCGGGGGTCGAGGCCGTCAGCAACCTGCGCGAGGAGACGATGGACCTGGTCTCAGTCACTTACGGTGATGGAC
The DNA here is from genome assembly GCA_964555935.1 of uncultured Armatimonadia bacterium. Taxonomy (GTDB): domain Bacteria; phylum Armatimonadota; class Zipacnadia; order Zipacnadales; family VGFC01; genus CAZKUN01. The sequence continues at coordinate 4,892 of CAZKUN010000072.1, forward strand.
GTTCGGCGCAACTCCAGCTCATCCGCGGACCCAGCGTCCGGTTCGGCGCCACGCTCTTCGGAGCAACAGGCATGGCCGATGTCCGCATTACTCGCTACGACTACTACGTCCGCCAGATGGTGCCCTACCTGAAGATGATCGACACCGGCGAGGAACCGATTCCCGAGGCTCACATGCGCGAGGCTGTCCAGATCCTCGTCGCCGCCGATCGCTCCGCCAAGCAAGGCGGTCGCGCCGTCCGCCTCGCCGAGGTCTATCCGTGGAAGAGGCCGTTCTAGCCGACCTGCGCGCCGCATTATTCCCGTGCCGGCGGGTCTCCTGACCCGCCGGCACGGTAGTACCAGTGATGCGATCCCCTGTGCCGTGGCACTAGCGCAATCGTCCGCCGCGCTCGATGCCGCCGATCTCATCGAGCAGCACCGCCACGGATTCCCGCGAGCCCTGTACGAACAGCGGTGCCAACGGGCCGTGGTGCAGAGCGTGCAAGAACCCGTCGACCAGCATCATCTGACGCGCCGCGCCGCGCGCCGTTGGCCACGCCTCGATGAGCCGCTCGCACGTTGGGACGCCCGCGCCCGTCATGAGGGTCTCCCCCTTCCATGTCGCCCTAAACGATTCCCACGATCCCTCCCACTCGCACGCCTCGCACCGCACGATGTCCGCCGCTCGCGACATCGCCTCTCCGCATGAGGGGCACGGGCCCCTCCGCCGTCTCCGCAGGCGCTCGTTGAGCTTCGTCCGCGTGTACGTTCTCTCGCACGCCGCGCAACTCAGCCCACCCTCGGACTCGCCAAGCCGAGCGCCGCACCGACACCTCGCCTCTGCTCGCCAGTGCGCCCTCACATCACGCCACGAGTGCGTCACGCCGCAGGTCTCGCACCGCGCCTCTTCCGGCGATCCCGCCCATGAGCCCGTGGCGCTCTTCTCCGGTTGCCGGACGGGCGTCGTGCAGTGCGGACACGGAAGCCTGACGCGCCCCTTGATCGACTGCCGGTAGGCCCGCGCGTCCTTGTCGACCTCACACTCCACGCACCTCAGCATGTTCGTCGCGTACGTCCACTCCAGATCGCTCCCGCAACTCAGACACAGCGGCCTCGCATGGCGTAGCGAGTTCTTCACATCATCCCACGTGTAGGCGCTCTCACAAGCCTCGCACGTCACCGTCGTCGGCACCCGAGAGTACCCACCATCACCGTCCCGCCTCCGGCGTCGAGCTTCCCGCCCGCAGCCCGGGCACTCCACCCTCCCGGTCTTGGTCGCGAGAGAGACGTACACGACGTCCTTCGCCCTCGCCCACAGCTCCCACCCAATGTCGAGCAGCAGCTCATCATCGACCCGTCCGACCGCCTCGGATCGATACAGCATCCGGATCTTGTCCGGTCGAACGCGTGGCGCCCAGTCGCGCTTGGTCGGCTTGCTCTTCGCCCCGCTCATTGATTCAGTATATCAGAGGCGGCCCGGCTTGGGAGGGCGGGGGGGCATGGGCAGGCCCCGTGTGCCGCGCGCCGAAGGTGAGAGGAGTTGGCACTACTCAGGTCTACCGGAGGCGAATGAGGATGCGCGCTAAGGTTGCTGTGGTTACTGTCTGCGTAATCGTGGCCGTCGGTCTGATCGTTGCCGTTGCCGTCACTGCTCAAGGCCAGCCGAGGGGGTTTCAGGGCCGACGCCTTCAGCGCGTCCTACTGGATCAGGCTGGGGAGCCCGCCATCACCTACGGCGGCGACAGCGTATACGTCGTCTACGCCGCCACGCTCTTTAGGTTCGACGCCGAAACGCTCGAGGAGTTGAGCCAAGCCGAGATGCGACCTGAGGGGTTCGAGATGGCGCTCGATGCTGCCGTCGCCGTCGGTGTCGGCGTCGAGGACGGACGACTCGCCAGGGAGGCCTCATTGCGCGCGCACCTCCAGGAGTTGCGCAATGTGATCGGCCTGTACCAGGCCCAATGCGGCGACTACCCAGCCCGGCTCACCGACATAATGGCCACCGCGGCTCCGCCGGCCGGAGGCAACGGCGTGGCCATCGACCCCGCCGACTTCCGCGGCCCATATATCACCCAGCCGGACATGCGACTCCCAAACAACCCCATCACGAGACACAATGTCGATGGGATCGACTGGGTCTATACGCCAGAGACAGGCCGTCTCATATCCAAGGCGGGCGGGGCCGTCGACGGAACTGACTATGGCACTTGGTAGAGGAATTCAGCTCTTCTTCGGCAGCTCTTGCACGTAGAAGATCTGCCGGCACAGCTCCTCAAAGCCCATCTTCGGGTAGAGGTGCCCGCCCGCGTCGTTGCCGACGAGCGTCTCGATCTTGGCGTGGGTCATGCCCTTTTCGCAAGAAAAGTCGAGCGCGTGCTGGATCAGCGCCTTGCCGACGCCCTTGCCCTGGTTGCCGGGCGCGACCGCGAGGTTGTGGATCCAGCCGATGCCCGTCTTCTCATCCGGGATCGCGGTGATGAAGCCGATGATGCCCTCGCCCTCGACCGCCACGAACGCCCCGTCCTCGCATAGGTCCAGGTCGTCCTCGACGTGCTTGGTCTTCAGCTCCTGCCACGTCGTATCCCGGAACTGACCGTACTTGCGCTCGGCCAGCGAGTAGATGCTCACATCGCCAAAGCAGTCGATGGTGATCTTGCGGATCGCGTCCCGGTCGGCTTCCTGGAAGTGTCGAATCTCCAAGCGTCAGCTCTCCTTGTTGCGGCTGTCAACCACGCGGCGCAGAGCATATACCGGGCGGCCCACCGACTCGTAGTACGTCCTCGCCTGCAGTTCGGCCAGCAGCCCCAGCGTGATGAACTGGCCGCCCATGAAGATCAGCAAGATCCCCACGAGCAGCAGCGGTCGCGTCCCGATGTCCTGGCCAAAGCCAAACTTCACCACTGCCAGGTAGAGGCAAATCATGCATCCCACGAAACCCGAGCCCAGTCCCCACGGACCGAATACCTGGATCGGCTTCGTCGAGTACGACAGCAGGAACTTCACCGTGATCAGGTCCAGGATCACCCGAAACGCGCGCCCCAAACCGTACTTGCTCACCCCGTACTGCCGCGCGTGGTGGTTGACAGGCACCTCGGTTATCCTCCCACCCGCCCAGTGCGCCAGCGCGGGGATGAACCGATGCATGTCGCCATACAGCTTCACATCCGCCAGCACTTCGCGGCGGTACGCCTTCAGCGAGCAACCATAGTCATGCAGGTGGACGCCGGTAATGGTGGAGATCAGCCAGTTCGCGACGCTCGACGGCAACCGCCGCGTCAGCCACTTGTCCTTACGGTCCACGCGCCAGCCGCTGACCACGTCGTAGCCCTCGCGCAGCTTGTCGAGCAGCATCGGGATGTCGGCCGGGTCGTTCTGCAGGTCCGCATCCATCGCGATGACCGCGTCGCCCGTCGCCTGATCAAACCCCGCCGCCATCGCCGGCGATTGCCCGAAGTTCCGGCGCAGGTGAACCGCAACAACTCGGTCGTCCTTCGCTGCCAGCGCGTCGAGGACGTCCTCCGTGCCATCGCGGCTTCCATCGTTGACGAGGATAATCTCCGCCTCGAGGTCCAGCGGGTCGAGGGCCTCGGCAATCTGCTCGTGCAGATGACCGAGGCTTTCCTCTTCGTTATACACGGGGGCGACGATGGATATCCGCCGGATCGCGGGGTGGTTATTCCGGCTCTGGGCTTCTGCTGCGGTCAAGACAAGCACTCCTACGGATCACCCGCGGGTAGTCGAGCAACTCGAACGTTCTGACATCCAGGCAGGCGACGAGTTGCGCCGCCCTCACTCGCCGTTCTTGATGTCCACCTCGACTCCTTTGGGGACGACCTTGCTCCGCGGCGGGACCGACTTGTCCAGCCAGACGTTGCTGCCGATCTCCGATCCCTCGCCGATCACCGTCCTGCCTCCCAGGATCGACGCGCCGGGGTACACGACCACGTTGTCCTCAAGCGTCGGGTGGCGCTTGATGCCCTTGACCGGCCGGCCGTGCTCGTCAAGCGGGAAGCTCCGGGCCCCCAGCGTCACGCCTTGGTACAGCTTCACGTGGTTCCCAATCTCGGTCGTCTCGCCGATGACGACGCCCGTGCCGTGATCGACGAAGAAGCTCTCGCCGATCTGCGCGCCGGGGTGGATGTCTATGCCGACATGCGAATGCGCGTGTTCGCTCATGATCCGCGGGATCAGCGGCACGTCGAGCTTGTATAGTTCATGCGCGAGTCGGTGCGTGGTGATCGCCGCGATGCACGGATAGCTCAGCGTGATCTCGGCGTAGCTGTGCGCGGCGGGGTCGCCCTCATACGCTGCCTGCACGTCCTTGGTCAGCATCTGCCGGATCGTCGGTATCTTGTGCAGCAACTCTCCGACGATGCATAGCGCCTCGTCAGTCAGATTCTCAGTCGGCGAGGGCTCGATTCCCTGGGCTTGCGCGTACGCGCCCTTCCACCGATACGGCAGCGCGCACTCGATCTCGGCAACCAACAGCCGCCCGGCCCGCGCCAGCCGCTCCTCCATGAACGCGTCAACCATGCTCCCAACCGGAAGCTCGGTGATCATCCGTCCTGGGAAGATCACGTCCTGGATGCAGTGCAAGACCTCGACGACCTTCTGCCGCGATGGCAGCATGGTCGACGAATCGTCCGGCGCGTCCACGCCCGTCTGCGGGTGCAGGTTCTCCAGCTCGTCCATCACTTCGCACATCAGCCGCGCGATGCCGACGCAGCGGCAGTCATCGTGGTTCGGGCACGGCGTGCCCACACGGAGTGTCGATAGATTCGCCGACGCGCCCTTTGTGTCAGTCACGGTAGTTCACCCCAATCAGCGCGCCTTCAGGCACGCGATCAATCCTCATCCCGTCTGTATGCCAAGCCGCGTAGCGACGGGCTTCCAGCCCGTCGAACGCCGTCCCTCGCCTAATGCCCAAACGGCGACAGCGCCCTCAGCCTCTCCACGATCGGCGGAAGCTCCGCCAGCACGTGGTCGATCTCCTCGTCCTTCGTGTAAACGCTCAGGCTCAGACGCAGCGAACCATGCACTCGCGTGAAGGGGACGCCCAGCGCGCGAAGCACGTGCGACGGTTCGAGCGAGCCCGACGTGCAGGCCGAGCCGGATGATCCGCATATCTCGGCATCGCTCAGCGCCAGCAAGATCGACTCGCCCTCAATGTAATCGAAGGCAATGCTTGAGGTGTTCGGCAAGCGCGGCTCGCCGATCCCGTTGCGATGCGCGTCCATGCAGGTGTCGAGCAGGCCCTGCTCGAGTCTGTCGCGTAGCGGCGCGACCTGCGTCGTCTCCACATCCACAAAGCCCTTCGCCAAGTCGGCGGCCTTGCCGATGCCGATGATCGAAGCTGTGTTCTCGGTGCCGGCGCGACGATTCTGTTCCTGGTGTCCGCCGATCAGGTACGGCGCGAACGGCGTCCCCCGCCTGATGTACAGCACGCCCACACCCTTCGGGCCATGGAACTTGTGCCCGCTCATCGAGAGATAGTCGATGGTCGAATCCGAGAGATCGATCGGGACCTTTCCCGCTGCCTGAACCGCGTCGCAGTGGAAAATCGCGCCGTGCGACTTCGCGAGCCTCCCGATCTCCTCGATGGGGAAGATGATCCCCGTCTCGTTGTTTGCCCACATGCACGAGACGAGCGCGGTGTTGTCGTCGATCTTCTCCGCGACCTCGTTCAGATCCAGCTCGCCGTTCGTATTGACGCTGAGGTAGCTGACTTCCCAGCCCCGATCCTCAAGGTACTTATACGGTCCAAGGATCGCCGGGTGTTCCACGCGGGTCGTGACGATCTTCTTGCGGTCCGGCAGACACTCGACCGCCGAGCGAATCGATGAGTTGTTGCTCTCGCTCCCGCAGCCCGTAAACGTAATCTCGCTCGCGTCGGCGCCGATCAGTGATGCGACGCGCTCGCGCGCCTCGGTCAGCTTCCCCGAGACCTGGCCGCCGAAGAAGTGCATGCTGGATGGATTGCCATAGAGGTCCCCGTAATACGGGAGCATCTCCTCGAGCACGTCGTCGGCGACGCGGGTGGTGGCGTTGTTATCCAGGTAAACCAAACTCATTCCTCGGCCTCCTCAACGACAATGCTCTCATCAACAAGCTCGCGCAGCTTCTGCTGGATGAACTGCTTCAGCGTGGCTCCCGAGGCGACGCACGACGCGCACCGTCCGCGAAGCGCGACAAACACGTTCTCGCCCTCGATGTCGATCAGATCGACGTCCCCGCCGTCCATCCGCAGCGCGGGCCGAATGTGTTTCTCGATGGCTTCCTCAATCATCTTCATGAGCTGGATGTTGCTTAGCCGCTTCTTCCTTGGCTCCGGCGCCGGCGCGGTCCGCTCCTGCTTTCGCTCGTCGTCGATGATCGCGAGGATGTCGTCGTGGCACTTGCCGCAGCCCCCGCCCGCCTTGGTGAAATGGGTTACGTCCTCCACCGTCAGCAGCGCGTTGATGCGCACGGCCTCCCGGACTTTGTCCTCCGTGATGCCGAAGCACTTGCAGACGATCTCTTCCTCATCGACCGTCGGAGGCGGGTCGCCTCGATAGTTGGCCACCGCCGCCTCGAGCGCCTCAGCGCCCATGACCGAGCAGTGCATCTTCTCATCCGGCAGACCGCCCAGGAAGTCCACGATATCCTGGTTCGTAATGCCGGCGATCTCGTCCACCGACTTGCCCATCAGCATCTCCGTCAGCGCGGACCCGGATGCCACGGCGCTGCCGCAGCCGAAGGTCTGGTACTTCGCGTCCGTAACGCGATCGTCTTCGCTGACCTTAAGCATCAGGCGCAGCGCATCGCCACACGCCAGACTCCCCGCTTCGCCTACCGCGTCGGGGTCATCCATCTGGCCGGCGTTTCTTGGATTCCGGATGTGATCCCACACTTTGTCCGTATAATCCCACATTATATCTCACACTCCTCGAAAAAGCCAGTATCAAAACCGGCGCCAACTGCCGGGCGTAATCTACTGCTCCGTCCTCCTAAGAACAACCCTTCGAGACCGCCTGTTCTCACAGTCGCCCCTCGCCTTGATCCCACCCCCGCGTGGCACCGGCGCCCTCGCCGGTGCATGCTGACCCTCGCGCGCCCCCGGCTCACATGATGTAATACAGCGCCACCCCAATCACCAACGCCGGGATCGTCGTTATGACCGTCGCGTAGAGCGAACTCTTCGGGTGCATGGCGATCAGCGGAATCAGCGCGTCGCCGTCTTGGCTGATCGCGTTTGCCACCGCCGCCGGGAACGGCACGATCCCCTGGCAATAAAGGGTGACCAAGACGATCTGCGGGCCGCACCCAGGGATCAGCCCCACCAGCGCGGCGAGGATGACGGGCACAACTCCCGCCGCCGCGATGATCTGTTCCAGCCTGCCCTCGCCGCCAGGGAGCGCCCAGATGCCTAGCTCGTAGGCCATGTACGCGATGAAAACCCAGAAGCCCACGAACGCCGTCTCGTGGGCGTTGTGGATGAACGTCTCCTTCATCGACTCGAGCTTCTCTTCGCTCTCTCCGTACGTATCATCGCTGAGAAAATGCTTCGCCATGAACATCCAGATCGCGCAGAGCAGCGTCCCCGCGATCCCGATGATCTGCGGGATGCTCAGGCCCGCGATCATGCCCATGTTCGTATGCTTGACCTGAAACAGTAGCACGACGCCGATGACAAACCCCACGCCTATCAACGCCCAGAATGCCCAGTGCAAGCCATGCGTGATCTTGTAGCCCCAACTCTCCGGGTCTTCATGATCGGGCGGGTGTAGCGCGGCCTCGAACGTCTCGTCAGAGACTTCCTCCTCGCCCTCGCCGTCCGTCCTGTGCCCGACCAGTTCCTTCCCAAGCCCGAGCCAGTCGACCACGTAGCCCGTGACCACCCCTGTCACAAAGGAGATGGCATTGATCTTGAGCGCGGCCATCGGGCTCTTCGAGATCACGACGAACGCCGAGTCGCCCATCGTTGAGATCAGCGTGGCGATGAGCGTCCCGTACGAGCAGACGCCTCGCACAAACAGCGGCATGACGAAGATCGCCCCGCCACACCCGGGCGACACGCCAAGCACGGCGCCAATCAGCGGCTGCCACGTCACGTTCCGCTCGATCGCCCGTACGAACCCGCCGCCCGTCTTGTGGTTGATCCATCCAAACAGAAGCAGCAACGCGCCAACGAAAACGGTAACCTGCGTGAAGGAGCCCCACGCCGAGTAGATGATCTTCTCAGCTAGCACTTAGCGTCTCACCCCACTTCAAATCCCACTGTAGGAGGGGTTTCAACCCCGACCGCCGTCATCCGTCCGGAGGGGCCGAATACGAGATCGAAGATCGAAGTACCCGGCCCGGCCTAGTGATGATGATGCCCATGGTCGTGGTTGCTACTCATCCCATGACCCGCCACATGCAGCAAGTCGCCTGGGTCGCACGCCGTCGTCTCGACCTGGAAGGTCGTCTCAGCGATGCCGAACTTCTCGCCCACTACGCGGCCCGCCTCCTCCATCAGCTTCTCGCGCGCCTCATCGCTCATCTCGCACGCGATCAGATGCGCGCTGATGGCATGAACGTTGGAGCAGATGCTCCAGACGTGTACGTGATGCACGTCCGTCACGTCGGGCAGATCCCGAAGCGTGTCGACGATGTCGTCGAGGTCCATCCCCTTCGGCACGCCCTCCAGCAGGATGTGGATGGCCTCCTTGAGCAGTCTGACGCTGCTGTACATGATCGCCAGCGCGATCAGCACGCTCAGGATCGGGTCCACGAGGTACCAGCCAGTGAACCACATCACCACGCCCGCAACCACAACTCCGACCGACGCCAACATGTCTCCGAGCACGTGCAGATACGCGCTGCGCAGATTCAGATCGCCGTGCCCGTGGCCGCCGAGTCTCATCAATACGAAGGCGTTCACGATCAGCCCGGCCATGGCGACGATCAGCATCGGTCCCGTGTCGATGTCAGGTGGATCCTGGAAGCGCTCAATCGCCTCGCGAATGATCCCGATGCCAATGACGATCAGCGTCGCGCCGTTGAAGAGCGCCGCCAGAACCTCCGCGCGGTGCCACCCAAACGTCCGCCGCCTCGACGCCGGGCGTCGCGCCAGTTTGTGCGCGCCCCAGCTCAGCCCCAGCGCGAACACGTCGCTGAAGACGTGCGCGGCGTCGCTCAGGAGAGCGAGGCTCCCCGTCAGAAGCCCGCCGACGATCTCCGCGACGAGAATCACCGCCGTCAGCCCGGCGGCAAACGCCAGGCGCGACCCCGTCTGCTCATCGCCGGCGCCATCGGAGCAGGCTGGCGCGTCCGCGTGATGGTGGTGATCGTGATCGGCGTGGTCGTCGCCGCTATCATGATCGTGATGGTCGTCGTGTTCGCTTGTCATGTTGTTCCACTGACGTGACGGCGACCGCCAAACCTCGGCGGTCGCCGTTCGTGAGCCCTGAAACGCGGCCGGGGATTCTGCGCCCTCCCAGCCTCGTCAAACCGTGTTGTCCTAAGCGTCTCGCCTCGCGATGACCTTCTTCGCGGCGTCAACGATCGCGCTGGGGCTAAGCCCGTATTTCTCCAGCAGATCATCGGGCGGGCCGCCCTCGCCAAACGTGTCGTTGACCGCAACCATCTCAACCGGAGTCGGGATCGTGCGCGCCAGCACCTCGGCGACGGCGCTCCCAAGTCCCCCGTTGATCTGGTGCTCTTCGGCGGTGACAATGGCTCCGGTGGCCTTCGCGGCCTCCGTGATGGCGTCCACATCGATCGGTTTGATCGTCGCCATGTTCAACACCGCGGCGTTGATGTTCTCGCCCGCCAGCGTCTCGGCCGCCTCCATCGCCCGCGCCACCAATATGCCGCACGCGATGATGGTAACGTCCGCGCCGTCGCGCAGCTTCGCCGCCTTGCCAATCTCAAACTTGTAGCTCTCGTCAAACAGAATCGGCTCGCTGCTGCGGCCGAACCGCAGGTAGACCGGGCCGTCGTGATCGGCGGCGGCAATCGTAGCAAGTTCGCCCTCGACCCCATCGGCCGGACAGATGACGACCATGTTCGGCAGCACTCGCCAGATGGCAAAGTCCTCGAGCATCTGCGCCGACGCGCCGTCCTCGCCAACCGTCAGCCCGCCGTGCGTGAACGCCAGCTTCACGTTCGCGTTCGGGATGCCCACGCTAACGCGCGCCTGCTCCCAACCGCGAGCACCGAAGCACGCGAACGAACTCGCGAACGGGATCTTCCCATCAATCGCGAGCCCCGCCGCAACGCCAACGAGATTCTGCTCCGCGATTCCCACGTCCACGAACCGCTCCGGCCACTTCTCCCGGAACCACTGCGTCCGCGTGCTGGTCCACAAGTCGGCGTCGAGCACCACGACCTTCGGATTCGTCTCCCCAAGCTTCAACAACCCTTTACCGTACGCGTCACGGGTTGACATCTTCTCAGCCATGTTACCGGTTCCTCTCAATACGTTTCGTGGTACTCGGTTACGCTAGCTCCGCCAACGCCTGCGCCAACTCCTCGTCGTCCGGAGCCTTGCCGTGGAAGTCCGACGGCGCTTCCATCATGAAGCTAATCGGATACGCCTTCTTTGTGTTCGCGATGATCATCGTCGGCTTGCCGGGCACGATCCGCGCCGGGTCCAGCGCCCACGCCAATTGCTGCAGGTCGTGGCCGTCGATGTCATACGTCGTCCACCCGAACGCCTCCCACTTCGGAGCCAGCGGGTCCGTGCGCATGATGTCTTCGGTATGCCCACACTGCTGCGCGCCGTTGCGGTCGATGATCCCGATGAAGTTGTCCAGCTTCCGGTCGGGCGCGAGCAGCGCGCACTCCCAGCACTGGCCCTCATCGATCTCGCCGTCGCCCAGCATGCAGTAGACCTTGCGATCCGCACCGTCCATCTGCGCGCTGATCGCCAGGCCCATCGCCGAACTCATCCCCTGCCCCAGCGAGCCGGTCTGAACCTCCAGCGCCGGCATGAACCGGATGTCGGGGTGTCCCTGCAGCGCGCTGCCCATCTCGCGGAAGGTCATCAGCTCCTCCGGCGTGATGTAGCCCCGGTCCGCGAAAACCGTATATAGCGCCGGGCAGCCATGCCCCTTGCTAATCACGAACCGGTCGCGCTCGGGCCATGCCGGGTTCTTCGGGTCGTGCTTCAACACGCGCTCAAACAGCACGGTGATGATGTCGATGCCCGAGAGCGAGCCGCCCGGATGGCCGCTGCCCGCTTTGTGCAGGACCTTCAGGATTGTGCGACGGTGCTCTTTCGTCTTTTCGGTGAGATCAGCGTGCTCCTGGTCTGTCAGTACATTCTCCATAAGTTGTCACCCACAGAAATCGTTTACCAACCGTGGCATCCGGGCCGGACCGGCCCGGGGTCTACAGTGATCACGTGCTGCCCGTCCCAGCCGGGCCGTCAGTTCCTTCGCCGAAAGCGTTCGCCTGCAAGAAGGCCAACACGCCATCGGGTCCATCGTCATAGCTCGTGGCCGCCGCAATTTCCTCTCTGTCTGCGTCAGCGATCACGAGGTGAGGCAGCCCGAGCACCTGGTACTTCTCTTCGAGGACGCCCTCCTCCTCGCTGACCTCGGTCATATCCACTTTCAGCGCTACAAAGCCCGCCGCCGCGGCCACGATGTCCTGCCGCGGGAACGCATCCTTGTCCATCTCATGACACGCCTCGCACCAGTCCGCGCCAAAGTCGATGAAGACCCGCTTGCCCTCGGCCTCCGCCCGCGCGAAGGCCGCCTCGATGTCTGTCTCCCAGTCGATCTCGATGCGCGTCGGCGTCACCGGGCCGCCGGGCCCGACCGGACCAGCCACGCCGGTCGCCGCGACCGCCGGTTGCTCCGGCAAGAGCACTCGATGCGTCGCCAGCGAGCCAATCAGCACGTACAGCCCAAGCACCATGGTGACGAGTGCGACACCCTTCTTGAACCGCGCGCCGCCACCGGGATTCTCCGGCAGCGAATCAAGCGCGCCGAATGCAACGCCACCCGCGATCATGCAGGCAGATAGACCGATGTAATAGACCATGTCAGGCACCAGTGTTCGGATGAAGTAGAACGCCACGCCAATCATCAGGAAGCCAAAGAGCTTCTGCACGTCGATCATCCACGTGCCGCTCTTGGGCATTGATTTCAGAGCTCCCGCCGATGTGCCAACGGCAATCAACAGCAGGCCCATCCCCCACGCGTACGTGAAGAGCAATATGAAACCCGTGAACGCGCTCCCCTCAGTCGCCACATAGAGCAGGATCCCGGCAAGCGGCGCGGCCGTACAGGGAGATGCCACGATGCCCGAGACCATCCCCATCAACAGAATGCCGAGCAATCCCGTCCCGCCCACGGACTGCAGCTTGTTCGCGATGGCCGGCGGCACCTGAAGCTCAAACAGCCCCAGCATCCCGAGCCCCAGCACGGTGAAGATGACCGCCACGCCTATCAGAACCCACGGCCCCATCAGGAAGCTCCGCACCGACGCGCCGAACATTCCCGCTAGCAGCCCCAGCACGGAGTACGTGATCGCGAGCCCCAGGACGTAAACGCACGTCAGCCCAAACGACCGCCAGACAGAGCTGCCCTCTTCATCGCGACGTCCGCCGATGATGCCGATCGTGATCGGGATCATCGGATACACGCATGGGGTGAAACTCGTGAGGATTCCTGCCACGAACGCGATAGCCATCCCAACCAGAATCCCCTGCTGGGACATGATCTTCGCGAAGTCGTACTTGCTCGTCTCAGCGGCATCCTGACCCCACGCCGCAGCCACGAGCAGAACGCTCGCGACCACTATCGGGACCAATAGCCATCCGACGAATCCGCGCCTTGTCACAATGCTCTCCAAGCCTTCGTAGGGGCCTCCGCCGTTGTAGGGGATCGATTCATCGAGCCCGCCGCCGCCACTCAGCATATCACCCTTCTCGATTCCCTAGCAAGCAGAAGGGCCGGCGAGTTCCCTCGCCGGCCCGGGGTCACTCTAGTTGCCTCAACGCAAGCGGTTAGGCTCCGTACTTCGCCATCACTTCCTCTTTCATCCGCTTCGTCATGGCGAGCGCCGTGTCCCACTCGCGCTGCCACATGTTCCGCCCAAATATCAGCCCCGTCGCGCCCGCGCCCATGCACGCGTGGGCCTTGGCCATGAGGTCGTCATCGCCGAGCTTGCTCCCGCCGGAAAACAGCACGAGCGTCTTGCCCGCTGATTTCACGATGCGCCGGACGATCTCCGTCACGGCCTCGTTGTCACTCGCGTCCCACACGATGTCTTGGTACTCCTTCGGCATCGCGGAGCGATCGGACGGGCACTTCGGCACGTTGAGCTTCACGACGTCCGCGCCAAGCTCGTCCGCCACGCGCGCCGCGTAGTCGACCGCATACAGCGCGTCGCGTCCACCCTTCTCCTCGATCGCCGAGCCGCGCGGGTAGCTCCATACAATCAGCGGCATCGCGTACCGATCGCACTCATCGCGGATCGCGGCGAACTGCACGAAGTCCTCGCTCTGTGCCGGCGAGCCGACGTAAAGCGTGTACCCAACAGCGTCCGCTCCGAGCCGCACCGCATCCTCAACCGTCGCGGTCTGCGGCGACAGCGCGTAATCGTCCGAGGGAATTGTCGTCTTGCCGTTCAGCTTCAGCACGAGCGGCACATCGCCCGCGTAGTCCCTCATGTACTTCGAGGCAAGTCCGATGTGAAACACGATCCCCGAGTACCCACCCTCTCGGGCCAGGCGGAGCTGAAACTCAGGATCCTCCGACGCGGGGTTCGGGAAGAAGTCCACCGGCCCGTGCTCCAGGCCCTGGTCGACTGGCAGCAACAACAGCGTGCCGTTCGCCGGACCGTGCTCGTACAGCAACCGGTGCAATCGCGTCCGCTTGCCGACATTTAGGTCCAAGCCATCTAGCCGTGATTTCGCCTGTCTCTCACTCATCGTGCGCCCTCCTCCGTCGGCGCCCAAGGCGTCCCGCCGTGGGGCCTGACGCGCGATCGAAACCACCTATCCCATGCTCGCCGATCGCGTTAGGTTCAGCCCAATGAAAAGGCGTGGCGACTGTGTGTATCGCCACGCCTCTCATATAGCTAGAACACCACGATGTGCTATTTCTTCTTCTTTGCTTTGGCCTTCTTCTTTTTCTTCGGCGCTGCTTTCTTCTTGGCTACGGCCTTCTTCTTCGGAGCAGCCTTCTTCTTGGCTACAGCCTTCTTCTTCGGAGCGGCCTTCTTCTTGGCCACGGCCTTCTTCTTCGGAGCAGCCTTCTTCTTGGCTACGGCCTTCTTCTTCGGAGCTGCTTTCTTCTTCTTTGCCTTCGGAGCCACGAGTTTCACCTCCTTCGCAATCCAGGGATGCGCCCTGCTTGCGACAGCTGGCGACGACGACCCGCCCCAACGAGATAGGCACGTAATGTGAAACCGAGACTCCGGAATTCCGTACGACGCCCCCCGGCGCCAGCGGAAGACTAGGGCGCGGTTAGTCGCCAACTTGCGGACTAGTTCTACGTAGAAGGCGTTTCTCCTTCTTCATAGACATCCGCCAGTATAACGGAAAGTACAACTTTTGTCGCGCGGAATTATACATAGCTAAACACGACGGCCCGAACGGACGTGCCGGCGCGCGGCGATGACTCATTGTGATACGACAATGCAGCAGTACCCGAAGGAGAATCCAAAGAGGGTAGAGCTTGGTGGAGGCGGCGGGAATCGAACCCGCGTCCGAGAAGGAGCTAATGGGACTTCTACGAGCGTAGCGCGCGATTAGTTTTCGCTAGGGCGGGCCTCGCGCGCGGGCCCCGCCTTCGCTAGCTCAGGTTTTGATTCCCCACCGGGTTTACTGAGCAATCTCCGGCCGGTAGCCGACTAGGTTAGCGCCAAATCCGGGCTCGTCGGCAAAGCCCGGGAGACGGCAGCGTAGCGAACTACGCTGCTAGTGCGAGATTACTCTCGGCAGTTATGGTTGGTTCCGCGTTTAACGAGATATCGGAAATCTCGGCTCGCTTCCCCCATCTGCTCTGCAACCCGTCGAAGCCGGTCGCCCCCACGTTCGCAGACTTACACTGTGAGTATACCCACGTATAGGGGTACGGTCAAACATACCCCAAGGTCACGCTCCCCCCAGCCCCGTGCGACGATCGTCCCGATCGTCGATGCCGAAGGTGCGCGCAATCCACGTCACTCGCGGTCTGCCACCCTCACAGCCTCACCCGTCGCCGCTGATTCGACCGCCGCGTCGATGACCGCCAGTTCCTCACGCATCTCATCCAGCTTGACCGCCGGTTCCGCGTCGCGCAGTAGCACGTCCGCGATGTTCTCGTAGTAACTCACATATCGGCCCGGCTTCGTCGCCACCGTCATATCGACTTCGGCGCCGGAGACCTCGCTTACCACGCGCGCCCAGTTCCCCCGCGGCTCGTAGTCGCCCGCCCTCGGCGACACATCCTCAACCAGTCCATCCTTCAGCCTCGGCTCTTGCGGATCGAGGCCGGTCTTCATCAGCGCGCCCTTCGTCCCGCGGATATACCACCGGGGTCGCGGGATCCGGCTCACGAACCCGCACTCAAACACGCTCCTCACGCCCGACTTGTGCGTGATGTGACAGTGCGCCGCCGACTCCACATCATGCTCGTCGGTATACAAGAAGTCCGCCCACACCGATTCCGCCGGCCCGTAAAGCCTCAGGAACTGGTCGATCAGGTGCGCGCCCCAATCGCGGAACGGGCCACCACCCAGCGCCTTCGACTGCCGCCACGTGCCGCCGCGTTTGGCGTAGCTCACCACGCACGATTCCGAAATCAGCACGTCGCCGAGCAGGCCCTCCTCGATGATCGACCGCACGGTGAAGTAGTCGCCATCCCACCGCCGATTCTGGAAGACATTCAGCAGCTTCCCGGCCTTCCCCGAGGCGGCGATCATCTCGTCGGCCTCGGCCACGCTCATCGCCATGACCTTGTCGACCACCACGTGCTTGCCGGCCTCGAGGCACTGGATCACCAAATCCCGGTGCGTCATGTGAGGCGTGCTCACCACCACTAGATCCAGCGCGTCGTCGTCGAGCAGCTCCTCGACCGTCGCCACGGTCTTCGCATTCCAGTCCGCATCGGCGAGCGCGCGTTTCCCCTCGCTCCGCGACATGATCGAATGCACGCGCATGTCCGCCGTCGCGTTCACAAGCGGCGTGTGGAAGACTTTCCCGCCCAGTCCGTACCCGATGAAACCGACGTTGATCTGCTCGCCCATGGTTCTCACTCGCTTCCGTAGAGGTGCGGCGCGCTTCGCCAAACTGGCGCCGCGGTCCTCCCGTATGAATCATCGAGGCCCCGCCGTGTCTGACGGGGCCCCGGGGTAGAGCGTCGCGTCATGTCTGATTTAGCTCGGCGTCCGCTCAACGGGGGCGGGGATCGTTTCGAGCACGGCCTCGATCGCCTCGTGTGCCTTGCGCCCACGAAGCCGACTCTCGGGGTTGAGGATGACGCGGTGCCCAAACACCGGCCGCGCGCAGTACTTCACGTCGTCGGGGATGACGTAGTTTCGGCCCTCGATCCCGGCCAGCGCTTGCGAGGTCCGATAGAGCGCCAGAGTCGCGCGAGGGCTCGCGCCCATCGCCAGATCCGTCGAGCGTCGCGTGGCTTGTGAGATCCGCACGATGTACTCGCGCACCTTCTCGTGGATGAAGACTTCGCGCGCGGCCGCTTGCGCCTCGAGCAACTCGGCCGCGTCGGCGGCCTTGCCGATCGAATCGATCGGATGCTCGAGCCTCAGTCGTTCGAGCATCGTGTTCTCGTCTGGGAATGACGGATACCCCACCGACATCCGGATCAGGAAACGGTCGAGCTGCGCCTCGGGCAGCGGGAACGTGCCCTCATGTTCGATTGGGTTCTGCGTTGCGATGACCACAAACGGTTTCGCCATCGGGTACGTCGTCCCATCGGTCGTGACCTGCCGCTCGCCCATCGCCTCAAGCAGCGCGGACTGCGTTCGCGGCGTCGCGCGATTGATCTCGTCGGCGAGCACGATCTGGTGGAAAATCGGGCCTTGCCTGAACTCGAACTCGCCGGTCTTCTGGTTGTAGATCGACGCGCCGGTAATGTCGCTGGGCAGGACGTCGGGCGTGCACTGAATGCGCGAGAAGCTGCACCCTAGGGTGATCGCCAGACTCCGCGCGAGCATCGTCTTCGCAACGCCGGGAACATCCTCCATCAGGATGTTCCCTTCGCACAGCAGCGCCACCATCGCCAGGCGAATCTGATCGCGCTTGCCGACGATGACCTTCTCGACGTTGTCGATGACCTTGCGGCCAAAACCAGCGATCTCTTCGACCTTCATGCTTCGCTCACTCGCCCTTCAGAAAGTGCCAGACCACTGTGGGAGGGGTTTCAACCCCGACGCCCGCGCCTTCTCGTCCGTGCCTGCGGGTCTCCGGATCCGCACGCCCAGTCCCATGATTGTATACGGCATTCGCGCGACACCGCGCAATACCTTCGGACCCGACAGTGAGAACAGTCAATCTGGGGGAACGACTGCGGTTCGGGCCTACGTCCCATCCTGTTTCAACGTGTTCGCCAGTTGTTCGATGTCGGAGGCCCGCAGCGTGCTGATCGTCTCGGCAAAGCGCTCCACTTCGGCATCCTCAATCACGCCGGTCGCCACAACCGGAGCACCATCCACCGCGGCCACGTCGTCGGTTTCTTGCGACAGGATTCCCTCCTCCCACCGCGCGTAGTCCACGAGCCTCTCGCCCAGCATCCGACAGCGCGAGCAGCGGAACTTCACGTAGACCGACATCGGCTTCCACTGGCTCATGAAGTGCCCCTGCTGCAGCACTTCACGGCCTCGGATCTGACGCCCGCACGAGCAGAGAATCCTCGGCTGATTTGACATGCGAAGTTGCCCTCCGTATGCTCGCCGATAATAGCACAAAGAGAACTCTCGATCAAGCAACGCGTCCGCCGTTGTCGTCGTAGGACAGGCGTCCTCGCCTGTCGCCTTTGTCGTCCGTGCCTGCGGGTCGCCCGACCCGCACTCCCAATCCCTCGCAGGAGCGGCTTCAGCAGGGAAACTCGACGTCTGAGTTCCCACGATGCCGCCCGCTGTTGTCGTCGTAGGACAGGCGCACCTGTTGTTTATTTTCGACAGTAAGCATGATACGCTTCTACTCAGCCTGTAGAGGAGGCCGAAGATGAAGCGTGCGTTCCTGTACTGCCGCGTTTCCACTCAGCAAATGTAAGTGACAATTCGTCCCCGAGTGCCCTCGATCGGTATGGCGAAGCGCAGTTCGATGTTCCCGTCGTCGTCGATCAGGACGCTCTCCAACACCGCGTGGAGCAGGTCGCGCTGCTCTTCGCGAGTCAGGTTGTCCAGGCGCTCTCTCGCCTGTGCCAGTCATTGCTCAACCCAGTCGATCTTCCATCGGGTCGTGAGGGCATTACGTTCACGGGCGACCTCTTCGAGCTGCGTCTGTGGCTGTTCCTCACTCATCGGCGGCATCTGCTTCCGCCACGCCCGCCACAGCCTCGTCGCCTCGTCGCCGATGCCAGCGAGGCGCGCTCCACATCATCGCAGCACCAGTTCCGCACCTTGCATCCCTTGTTCTGATGTCCGGGCGCAGCCTTGCCCCAGCACACGTATTACCGATACGCGCCGTTGCCGCCAGGGCGACCGCGTCCTCGGAAACGCGAACCGCATTCGGCGCAGGTGAGTAGCCCGGTCAGCAGGTACACGTGCTTGCTGTTCCAGGGCGAACGCTTGAGACTGACTGTCCGCTGGGCCTGGGCGCGGTCATACAACTCCTGGGACACGGTGGGCGGGACCGGCACCGTCACGTCCTTGAACCGGCCTTCGCCGACGTAGATCCGATTGCGGAGCATCCTATCGACCGTGGGGATGCTCCAGTTGGTACCACTCCGATGCGTCTGGACACCCATGGCCTTCAAGCGCTGGGCGATCTTCGAGAATCCGTTGCCACGCTCGGCACACCACTCGTACATCCGCCGCACGATGTCGGCCTGCTCGTCGTTGACTACAAGGCGCTTCGCGTCGCGGTCGTAGCCGTAGCCGAAGGGGATCGTGACTGCCTCCACCCACTGACCGCGCTGGGATGCTTCGACCTTGCCTCGCTTCATCCGGCGCACGATCTTCTGCTTCTCGCGCTTGGACAGCGCGCCAAACAGGTCGCTGAGGAAGCCATCTTCCTCGTCGGCCAAGTCGAACTCCTTGCCAGGCGTGACGATGGCGATCCCGTTCTCGCGGAACGTCTTCCTGATTACCAGTCAGTCGAGCATGTCGGTGCTGCGGGAGAGACGCACCATCACGATGACGGCGCGCTTGTCGAAGCTGCCCTCCCCTGCGTCGCGCAGAAGGCGCATCATGGCGGGGCGAGCCTCGACAGTCTCGCCGGAGATGCCCGCGTCCTCGTACAGCTCATGCTCCCAACCGCGCTGTTCGCATAGGTCAGTAGTATGCGCTTCTGGGCATCGAGACCGTAGCGTTGTGTCTGACCAGCCGTGGATACCCGGACGTGGATGGCGACTTTCATCCGTGCCCCTCCTGGCGTCCTCAGTCTGCAGGTCGTTCTCCCGCCACCGGGGCACGACTCTCGGGAGTCCTGGATATGCCCACCTGGTCTCCAGGGAGTACCGCTCACTGGAGTCGAAGGGCAGAAGATACGCGGTCGTGCTTGCGGAAGCGGGCGGCACGCAGCGCAGGTGCCCATCGGCCCATCGCCGAAGAAACGTCGCAGCCGATCAGGAGAGTCCACATGCCCCCTCTACGTGCCCCCTTTCTGTTGCCTGTTCTTGCGTTCCCATGCCACCTGGCTTGCGCGCAGATGTCTGAACGCGTGGAGAACGGGAGCTTCGAGAAGATCGCAGGGGAACTGCCCGAAGCGTGGACGTGCACCGCGGACCCATCCGGCGTGGAGCGGACGATCAGTATCGTGCCGGGGCGTGATGGCGGCCGCGCTGTCAGGATCGACTGCACGGCCTACGAGTGGATCGAAGATGGCACTGGCAGTAGCCACGCTGATCTGATGCAGCAGGACGGTTTGGCGCTGCGCGCCGGAATGGCCTATCACGTGTCCCTATGGGCACGCGCCGAGGGCATCGACGAGGCCGATTCAGTGCGCGCGCGAGTCTTCGACACCTCGGACTGGCAGCTCATGGGTGGCCAATCCCTGGCGGTCACTAGAGGCTGGACGCAGTTTGAGTTCGACTTCATCGCCCCACGAGACGTGGTCCCAGCCCACTGCGTGTTCTGGCTCACGCTGTCGGAGGTCGGCACGCTCTGGCTTGACGATGTGTCGGTCAGCAGCGGCGCGCCAGGCATGGTATTCACCGAACTCATGCCGCCCGGCTCCAGCAGGAACCTGATCCCCAACGCGGGATTCGAGCTGGGCGAGGACCGGTGGACCTCGCTGGGGCTGGGTACAGGATGGTGCGGAGGTCTGGCGCACCTACACGGGAGAGCGCGAACCGGCGACGCCGTGGAAGGGGCTCGCGCCCTCAGAATCGACCTCGGGCCAGGAATCACCCCCGGCACTCTGGCCGGCGTGCCAACGCCCGTGAGCACCCTCCAAACCCGGCCTCTCGCCGCGACGAGGGGATGGCTTGAGGTGCAAGCCGGGGAGACACACACCCTATCGGCGTACCTGCGAGCCGACCGGCCCGGTGTGAAGGCCAGACTGTCGCTGGTCTTCGGGAAGCCCAGGGAATGGGGCATTGCGCGTGATCACAGCGTGGAACTCACCACAGAATGGAAGCGGCACTCGTTCAGTACGGTGGCCGAGACGGATGCCGTGTTCGTCGCGCTCGGACCGGACCTGACCGATACCCCCCAGTCGTCCGCTACTGCATGGATCGATGCCGTCCAGTTGGAGGTCGGTGAAGAGGCTACGGACTTCGCGCCGCGTGAGGCGGTGGAGGTCGGCTTCGATGCCGGCGGCTTCGGCACGGTCTTCATCGGTGACAGTGTGGAACTCGCCGTTCGGGTCCGCAATGGAGCTATCGGCCCAGCTTGAGGACTACTTCGGCGAACGCCACGCCATGGGCGGGGTGACCGTTGAGGCTCCGGCCGGGCGGACGACGCAGGAGGTCTGGAGCATGCCGTTGCCCGGAACCGGGCACTACGCAGCCGTGATCTCCTGGCGTGCGAACGGCCGGGACCACGAGCGGATTCTGCCGCTCGCCGCGATCACTCCTTACGCCGATGATGATTCGCCCTTCGGCATCAACCACATGTCGGCCGATCCCCTCCCGATGCGGCTCCTGCGGCAGGCCGGCGTTACGTGGCAGCGTGACTGGTCGATGAGTTGGCAAGAGATCGAACCTGAGCCCGACCAGTGGCATTTCGATATGCCCGATCAACTCATCGACCGCGCGACAGACCTGAAGCTGCACTCGCTCTGTCTTCTTCCGCCATTCCCGTCCAATGACTGGTCCACGTCGGCCCCGGAGCAACCGGAGCCCTACCCCTGGACGCGTTGGGCCTATGCGCCCGAAGATACGGGCCCCCTTACGCGGTTCATCGGCCAGACCGTCACGCGCTACCGAGGCCGGATTGGGACGTGGGAGTTCCTCAACGAGCCCGTGTGGACGGGCCACGCGTTGCCTGCCGCCCACTACGGGCTGCCAGGCGCCGACTACACGGTCGCGGACTACGTGGAGCTGCTCAAGCCGGCCTACCGCGCGATGAAGGCGGCTGATCCGGAGTGCACTGTCGTGGCCGGAATAGGTGCATGGCCCGATGACTGGGCGCGGCGTTTCATCGAGGCCGACGGCCTCCGGTACGCCGACGCGATGAACGTGCACATCTACGGCGGGAATAGCGCTCCGGAGGGGTACATTCAGCCCATGTCCGGCATCGAGACTCTGATGCGCCAGCGCGATCAGGCACGCCCCATCTGGGTCACGGAAGCAGCATACTACGCAGCCGATCGACCTCCCTGGCGGCCCTTCGTGCCGCCCGAATCGTCGTGGGCGGGAGACCGGCTGCTGCCAAGCGAGAGGATGTGCGCCGACTACTCGGTTCGGTTCGCGATCATCATGCTCGCCCATGGGGCGGAGCGGCTGTTCTATCACAGCGGTATGGGCCTTGGAGCCGGGGTCAACGACCCGGCAATCCTCGAATCTGGACTGCTCGATTACGGCGGCGAGCCGCGCAAGCTCTACGCGGCCCAGGCGGCGCTCGCAAACGTGTTGGGCCCAGACCCGGCCTACGCGGCGGAGCTTCCCCCGCCCGCGGACCCAACGTCGGGCGTGCACGGGTACGCATTCCAGTGTGGCGCGCGGGCGGTTCTGGCGGCGTGGCAGAGAGAGGGGGGTCTCGGACAGTGGGCCCTTGAGGCAGGCGCCGACGCGCAGATCTACGACATCATGGGGAATTCTCGGGCCGAGCGGGACGTCGTGTTGGGACCGTCGGTCGTGTACGTCGTCAGCTCTTCCGACTCCGCGTCCAACCTGGCGCGACTGTGTCGGCTGCGGGATGCGCGGGCGAAGTAGAGGCTCTACGCTTGGCCCTGCCTCTCGCGGCACCCAAAGCCAGCGCTCGACCGCCTCCTCGTAGAAGCGCCTCAGCTTCTGCATGTCGACATGGTATTCACTCACCATCGGCTCCGGCGAACGTCGCCTTGCCAGTGCCCGTGACGGTGAGGTAGATATTGGAGTCACCGAAGACGACCGCCTTCTTCTGTACGTAGCGCCTGATGCCGGTGGGGATATGCCGCCGCACGCGCGGGCCGTCGGCGCGGTAGTCGTAATCAAGGAGGTCGCGCGCCCGCCCCGCCGGCACTCCTCAGCAGTCGAAGACCAGGTTGAAGGGCGAGCCGAGCTGTCCTCCCCACGGCGATGCGCCGAAGTTGCCCATCGGCGCGGCGGCGCGGAAGTTCTGCATCAGATCGCCCGTCCGCTGCCACGCTGCGAGGGGATGATCGAACCCGCCGGCTCTCATGCACGCGACATTGATCCGCCCCTGTGCGGTGCTCCAGTGGCCGCCGTGCACGCAGGTGCCGTAGGTCATCAGTCCACCTTGGGGGTAGTCAGGCTCATCGTAGGCGGGGGTGTTGGTGATGAGAAGAGCGTCCGGCGCCAGTTCTTCGATTGAGACCATCCGGTCGATGATCTTCTTGGCCTGAGCGTCGTCCACCACTCGCAGGCAGACCGCGTCGTGGTTCGGTGTGGTTTCGTAGTAGCCGTGCTGGTTTGCGCCATAGACGCCGCGCTTCACGCCATCGGGGCCCTCAGACATGATGAATGATCCCTCGTCATCCATCAATGAGGGCAGCACCTCGCGAACGGCGTGGGCGGTCGCGCCATAGCCGTCCACAGCAGGGCGTTGACCGACCATCTCACACACCTCGTCGAGTCGGACTATACCCGCGCAGTAATTCACCGACAGCTCGGTGAGAAACGCCATCTGCGGGTTGCCATCGGCATCGACGTAGACGCCGTGCCGGCGCTGGCGGACCTGATCGTCGATGAGGTAATGATTCAGCAAGAGGCCGCGCAGCGGCTGGCACTGCAGCCGGGGCGCAAGGGTCCAGAGGCTCTCTCGGAGGTGCTGGTATCGCTGTCGCCGGAGATCTCGCCATCGCTTCAGAGCTGGTGCGGATGCCGTCGATGCGGAAGCGGCATCACGCCCGCTGTCCAACTTCCCAGCGGATGCGAAGTCCACAGACCCACGAGACGCCCGGCATACCCCGCCGATCTCGGGTCCCACAACCAGATGTGCAGGCATCTGGACCCCGGCAGCCGAACGAGTGGAACCAATGGCTGACTGTTCAGCCAACACCTGGGCGACCAGTTCCATATGGGGAATCCCGGCTCAGGTGGCTCCCATTTGCTTGCGCCACCTGGCGCGTGGTCGCGAGACCTTTTCGGACGGGCTACGGCTTGCCACATCATGGGACGGCTATGAAGACAGCAGAAGCAGGAATCGTCATCGGCGCGATGCTGTGCGCGGACCTCGCACATGGCGCGGATCTGTCTGTGAGCACGTCTGCCTTTGAGTTGACCAACCGGCGCATTGCTGTGAAGATCGACCGGCAGACCGGTGCAGTTCGTTCGGTCCGCGACAAGGACCAGGGCGTCACGTACCCGTTTGCCGGGATCGGGTTTGAGGTCACAACAGAGACAGGGTCGATTCGGGCAGAGAAGGCCGAGAGGGTCGAGACAGCGAGGAACGGGGTGGAGCTTCGCTTCACCGGCAACGGCCTGGACATCACCGTGCATTATCGCCTCGGTGCCAATGACCATTTCATTGAGAAATGGCTGACAATCAGAGCGTCGGATGGCGGACCCTATCTCCTCAAGAGCGTGTTCCTGGAGGACACGACGTCGGAGGCGTTTTCGGAGATCCATTTCCACGACGACCAGACGATCTGGCACTGCCCCATAAACCTGTTCCTGCGGGGTGAAAAGGGCGGTTGCTTCGCGGGGCTGGCGTATCCATACTGGGAGCTCAAGCAAAACGGCAAAGAGGGCTTTCGTCTCGGCTACCAACCCAACTACCAGGCCGCGAACGGAGAGGCGAACGTCAGCGAGAAGTACTTCATCGGCGTGTATCGGAAGGAAGGCATCCACCGTGTTTCGCAGGGACCCTATCCCGGCAGAGGGCGCTGCAAATGGCTCAACTGGGGTGGCAAGGCAGGACTGGTCCAGCATTTCAAAGGAAAGCAGATCCCCGCAGAAGTAAGAGATGTTCCGCTGGAAACCCTCGATTGGGGCGAAGTGTGGGCCATGCAGGAGCTCATGCGGCACGTGCTTCCCGATGATCTACCGTTGCCGGAAGACGGGTTTTGGATCTGGCAGAACGGCTGGTGGGCCGGGCTCTGGAAGATCGACGCCGGGATTCTTGATCTGCTGAAGCAGGCCGGCATCCACGATGTCATGACTGCTCATACCTGGTATGGGCGGGGCAACCATCCGATGAGCCCTCCCTACATCGATCAGATGCGCGCGCAGCCCATGGGGTTTCCCAAGGACAGCGGAATTGCTGGGCTGCCGGGCCCGGCCGGGCCGGCGGCGGGGCTGCATGCCAATCATGCTGAGGTCAAGCTCGACTCGTTCTCTCCAGGCGAATTCACGCCGGAGTTCATCATGCCGCCTGCCATGAATGCACTCTATGATCATGGGCAGAAGATCGGCGTCCATGTATCCAGTTTCTCGCTGCCCTGTGTCTACTTCAAGGACCATCCCGAATGGGCATCCATCGACGAGGACGGGAAGGTAAGCGAGTACCTCTTCGGGCGTAAGGTCTCGTGCCCTGCCTGCGACCCCTACATGGACCACACGCTCGAGATTCTCGATCACGTCTTCAGCAAGTACAAACCGCGCTGGTGGGGTTTTGACGGACGGTGGCTCAGCTATTGGGAGGTCCCTTCTTACAGACCCGGCCCGAAGGGTCTGGGATTCGATACCTGCCATGCCACACACCACGGACACCTGCCCGGCGACAATCTCTACAAGGAATGGAAGAACATCCAGGAGCTCGTTCGCGCGCTTCGTCTCCGTCACCCCAAGATGTGTCTTGAGCAGTACCTCGGTCTCAAACGCGGCGGCCCGTGGGCCCTGCGCTACTTCAATGCCGACGACAACTATTACGAGACCAACGGCGCGCTCATGAACCGCTTCCAGACCTGGCATAACCAGAACGATCGTTTCCGCCCGGTCTACAAGAACTATGCAGCCATATTCGGCGGCAGCCCCGCGGAATTCCGGAACAGCGTCATCAGCAGCATCAGCGCTACCAGCTATTGCCAGGTCGGCCCTGGCTACAAAGACCTTGCTATAGAGGAGAACCGAGATTTCCTCAGAATGTGGCGCGCCTGGGCGACGAGGAATCACGCCTACCTGAAGGTCAAGCGGGACCTCTTTGACAGCCCCGGCGACTCGCCGGTGGACGGCAGCGCGCACATCATCAGAGATCGCGGGTTCCTGTTTCTGTTCCCGGCAGGAGGGATGTCGGCCCGGGCGTCCATCCCGATCAGCCGTTGGATACAATTGGATGAGAACGCCAAGGCTCTGTACCAAATCAGAGAGATCTATCCGCGCGAAGCAACCGATCTGGGCGTATACAAGTACGGCGCGGAGCTCCTGTACGACATGCCCAAAGGGTCCGCGGTCATTCTCTCGCTGGAACCGGCCCCGGCCGGCAGCAAGCCCCGGCGCCCGGTTCTGCAGGAACAGCCGGAGACACTCGTCGTTCCGGCATTCAGGACCGTGGCGCAGACCGCTTACGCCGATGCCCCCGCACGTCTCCATCGGCACTACGCGTTTGATACGCTCATCGAGAACGGCGCCTCCACGCCCGACGCCTCACCAAACACTGCCCACGCCCGGCTCTCGGGGCAGGAGCTGTGTGAAGGCGTGATCGGCAAGGCGTTGCGGTTCAAGGCGGGAAACAAGGGGGTTGCTCTCGGCGATCTCGACCTCAGAGCGCCGGCGACATTGTGCTTCTGGCTGAGGTCAGACAATGCACAGGCTGAACGGATTGTCTCACAGCTCGAAGGACCGACGAGCCAGACCGGCTGCCTGCGTCTCATCGGAGGAAGCCTGCAAGCGTGGAATGCACAGGAATGGCCCGTCGTGGTGAATGGCCTGAGTCACAAGGACGTCTGGCAACACGTAGCCGTGGTCTATAGGACAGACGGGACGGTCACCGGCTATCTCAATGGCAAGGAGGTCAACACGGCCTACGGCGGATTTGATTTCACGGGTGTCAAGGCGGCCATCGGCGCCCCGTTCCTCGGCCTGCACGGGCGCCCTTTCACAGGTGCTCTGGATGACTTCCGCATCTACAGCGGCGCCCTGAAAGGGAGCGAGATCCGGAGCATGTACCCCCAAGAGTACTTCAGCAAGTCGGCAGCCGCTGCGGCCAAGGCCGCTGCGCCTGTGCCCGTCACACCCCAATCGTTCCGCCAGGTCGGTCAGAACCGCAAACAGATCCCGCTGACCGATGGGTGGACCTTTAAGGCTGACCTGGAGAGCCAGGGCGTGGCGAAGTCCTATTTCGCCGCTGATTTCGATGCCCGGGATTGGGAACCGGCGCCCGTACCGTGCGGATTCGACAACTGCAGTCCGAAGCTGGAAAGGTATTTCGGCACCTGCTGGTTCCGGCGGACCTTCACCGTTCCCGGGACGATGAAGGGGCAACGAGTCGTCCTTCGTTTTGAGGGGGTCAACTACAACAGCTCAATCTGGGTCAATGGCAAGCTCGTAGGAGAAAACGATGACCCGTTCCTGCCCTTCGAAGCTCACATCGAGGACGCGGTCAACTACGGCGAGAAGAACCTCCTCGTTGTTCGCGTGGACAACATACGCAGGCCCGGTCAGTTCCCCCTGTTCGAAGGCTGGTACGGTCAGGGGGGGATTCTCCGGGAAGTGTACCTGTGCTCGACGGATCCCGTCTACCTGCGCGCGGCACATATCACCGCAGTACCCGATGCGACGGGCGGGACGTTCTCACTGAAAGCCGTTGTTGAGAACCAAAGCGCTCGGAGCTCGAGACCGACTGTCAAGGTGACCATCGCAGATCTGCAAGGCAACACGCTTGGCGCTTTCTCTACGGAAGCGATAACGGTCAAGGAACAGGACGAGGCCGACGCGACGATCGAAGGCACCATCAAGAATGCTCAGCCCTGGTCGCCCGACAACCCGAAGCTCTATACCGCCAGAGTTGACCTGCTTAGCGACGGCAAAGAGATTGACAGTGTCACTGCGCGTCTTGGCTTCCGAAGAGTCGAAGCGAAAGAGGGCCGGATATTCCTGAATGGTAAGCCGATTTACCTGAAGGGATTCAATCGGCATGAGGATTCGCCCAGGAAAGGGATGGCGACTGATCTGGAGCTTGCGCGATCCGACCTGACGGATATGAAGAAGCTGGGGGCTAATTTTGTCCGTCTGTGCCATTATCCGCATCACAGCGGTGAACTCGATATCTGTGATGAGCTGGGGCTGCTGGTGATGACCGAAAACGCGATGAATGGATGGGGATGGCCTGCAGACCATGGTGCCCCGAATGCAGGGCTCGGGTGGAACAAGAATCATGTGCCGGCCATCGTCGGAAACTCCAGACGGAGTATTCGCGCAATGATGCACAGGGACTATAACCACCCCTCCATCATTCTCTGTTCAGTCGGCAACGAGCCCGCGGAAGAACACGCCGAGATTGTCGCCGCATGTAATGAGCTTATTCTGTATGGCCGGAGCCTGGATCCAACCCGTCTGTGGACCCACGTCTCATGCAGAGTTCAACTCCCTAACGCCGAGACGTTCTTTCAGTCTGACGATGTCATAGGTCTCAACTGCTACCCCTCAGCGCAGAAAGGGGTAGATGCCCAGACGGTAAAGGATGGATTCCCAGAGACGCGCGAGTTTTGGGAGCAAGTTCCGGAGCGAGTGCGTCAATGGTATCCGGACAAGCCGATTGTAATTACCGAATGCGGCCATCCTCTTCCCGGGGTGAACTGGATGGCCCCGGAAAGCCTCCAGGCAATCATAACCAGAGCAGAGCTGGAGGGCATTACGTCTTCGCCTCATCTCAGTGGCGCTGTTATATGGCATTATGCCCGGCACACCTGGCCCTCTGATGCCTTCTATTCCGGGGGACAGAGCATCAGTCCCTACGGGTACAAGAGCAGAGACAGAAAGAGGAACTTCGAAGCTATGGCCGTCATAGAAGAGTACTTCAAGAACAGGCTCCCGCCGGGATAGGGGTAGGAGCACCGCATTGGTTTGCGATGTCTGTGCCCCCGAAAAAGTCCGTCCGCGTTGCCCTGACGCGACTTACGGCCACTTGCGATCAGCGGCAGATCATGGTATGCCCTTTCTATCACCACGTTGAGTTCGCGCCCCAGGCCGAAGTCGCCCTTGCGCAACTCGATGCGCTGGGGCCACGGGATGATGAGGGCTCCCCGGCGCAGCATCTCGGCGCGCTGCTGCTGCGTCTCCTCCCAGCGAGCGAAAGCCCCCGGGTCTGGGACAAGAGCATACAGATCCCAAGGCCCATCGTCGGAATCCCGGTAAGCGGTCCACTGGTCGCCTTCTGCATGCACCGTGGCCCACAGATCGACGTAGCCCTGCCTGTGGTGGACGTCCGTGAGAAGCGCGGTGGCGTCCAGGCGGGAGAGATCCTCGGCGGCGAAGTCGTGATCGCGCGCGATTGGCTTGCCCGCGTAAAGAAGCTCGCCATCGGGCGCGTCGACGTGGATCTCGACCTGGTACGACGTCCCGCCGCCGCGCATGGGGACGATGTTGTCGAGGTCCACAAGGTAGATCCCCGCTGGCGCGGGCGGCACCACGTAGCGGAACTGCAGCATCTGCCCGGACTCGAGCGGATCCAGGTAGCCCGTGCCCCTCGGCGTGGGCGCCAGTGTCTCCAGTCGCTGCCACAGGGCAGGATCGGAGGGAAATCGCTCTTGCCCGTAGGCCACAAGATGGCTAAGCAGCGTGAGGGCAATGGCACATGGGATTGTCCGCCGGGCAGACATGGCCGCCATTCTTCGCACAGAGCCTCGCATGAATCACCCTTCCGCTGCTGCGCGAAACGCCCTGCCCCTACTCCACTGCAGGGGGAGCAGGGGCTTGATCGGCGTACTCGTTCGGCGTCATGTTATCGACCGATCCTCGCGGACGTCCGATGCTGCGCCGTCGGTCATCCGGAGCACCAAGCCACCTGACACTCGTGACTTGACCCGCCGATGTTGGATGATCGGGTTGCCGTTCCCTTCCCGCCGGCAGGCATGTGTGGGGACCAGTGGCCAAGTGTGGTAAGAACCAAATGTCAGCGCACGCGCCTCGTAGCGTCCCGTCGACGGTGCCGTCGGCGGCCGTATATGTGCTCAGGACCTGCGGGAACGGCGAGCGCGACGTTGATTCGCTGGCGCGGCCACAATGAAGTGAACCGCGTGGATGTACTCGTAGAGGTGGCAACCCAACACGCTCGAGCCTCGCGCCGCTCGCGATGCGCCTTGGACATGGGTGTATGTGTTGTCGCCGCAGCACGGGGGGGGATCTTCCATGACACGCGCGCACGCGACCTCATGTCGGGGCCCCAATCGCTGGAGTTCGGTGGCTGGCGCGTCCTGCGTCCTCACCATCGCCGATCAAGACGGCACGAGCGCTCTCGCGGTCCACGAGAGGGAGCGCCCGCGCCTGCAACTGCACGGATCGCCCGCCAGTCCATTGGGGATCAAGCATGAACACCGCGGTGCATGACCACATCAGCCAGTTACAGCGTGCTGCCGACACGCGGTCCCTCTACCCCCCTGGGCATCCAAGCCACCAGGATGCGGTCAGCCGGGCGCGCGAGGTGCTGACTTCCCTGGTGAATGCCGAGGGCAAACTCGACATTGGGGTCATGCCGGACGGGATGTCCATCAACGGTGAAGCCATTGAGGATGAGTCGGGCCTTGTCGGCGACACGGCGACCGCGTGGTGGAAAGGTGGCATCTGCGGCGTGCTCATCCAGAGCCTACCATCGCCGGAGGAGACAGAGGCGCTCCTCGACGCGCTGTCGTCCCAAGACGCCGACGCCGGCGAGACTCTGGTAGCGCAATTGGATGCGCTCGAGTCAGACGCCGTCCGCGTTGCCACGCTCGAATACGACAACCTGGTCCCCAGGGCTGCTATGCCGGGCGGGGCCTTATCTGATAGCACGGATCTGCTGCGAAGCCTCGTGGATGCGAGCGCCGTGACGGCGCTCACCACAGACGAGCGTACCCGGCTTATGGCGATGCTCGCCGACCAGACGCACCTCACCCAGGCCATGCATGCGGCGGCCCTGCCCGGGGGAACTGGACTGCCTGGCACAGCCGGACTCGATCCGAATGCTGACGAGGCATTGCTCACGATCGATGGCCACGCAGTGGAGCAGTTCGACGAATCGGGCATCGCCTTGGCCACGACGCTGCAGCGCCTGGCGGAGATCGCCGTCGGTGAAGGCCTGACACCGCGGGAAGCCGTAGCCCAGCTCGCCGACGCAATACGCGAGCTTGATGTGGCGCAGCTGGGGGCTGCCTACCGCGCCGACGCGGTGGCGTCCACGGCCGATTTCGATGTTCTTGCGGAGATCGCCAAGCACTTCACGGTTGATGAAATCGTCCAGATCGCTCGCTCCCAGCGGAACGCCGTGCAGGGCGAAGCATCAGTCACCTTCCGCCGCATGCTCACGCGCGTGGCGCCCACCCGCGAGCGGCTTGCCGAGGTCATACCGGCGTTGCACGCGGCACTGCTTGACGACGGCATGTCCGAAGATGTCTTCCAGAGCACGCTGCAGCTCGTGATGAACGAAGCCGTGGACGCCCAGCCTGACGAGACGACAATCCGCGGGACCGACCCCAAGGTCCGCGAGGAGCGCAGGTCTGAGTTGGCGTCGGGCATCGAAGGCCTGCACAGCCGCGACGCGCTTCGGTCTCGCCTCAATACATGCCTCGAGCTGCTGGGGGCATCGCTTGGATCTGAGACCTTCACGAAGGCGTTGGATGGGCTCAAGACCGCGTGGGGGCAACTGCCCCCCGACGCCCAAGTGGATCTCCGGCCTTCAGTCACGCGTGCCCTGCTGAGCCTCGCTGGGCCCGAGGGTGATATCGACGCGGACGCCGCCGAGCAGGTGAGAGCCGTGGCAGGAGAGATGCTCTGCGATTTCAACCCGGAAGACATGCTCGCGTCACTACAGAGCGCCGGTGATGAGACCCGCAGTCAGACCATAGAAGCCCTGGCATCGGACCACGCCGGCCGGCAGCTACTGATCGGCGCGCTGGCGACCGACAGCTCCGTCCTCAGTGAAGCCGACGTTAGATCAGTCGTTGAGGCCCTGATCCGAGCCGAGGAAGGCGGGACAGACGCGCGTTCGCGGTTTGCTCACGCGATCATTAGCCCCGGGTGCCGGTTCCCTGTGGTGGCTATCGATGCCATTGCTGACGTCGGCGGCCCTGTCGTCCAGCGTGGCCTTACCCCCTAAAGCGAGTCCAGGTTCAGTGTTAGTATCTGGGTGTACC
>CAZKUN010000073.1:0-36285 GCA_964555935.1 uncultured Armatimonadia bacterium
CATGGGCCGGGACAGCGGGCTACACCGGCGACGGCGTCGAGCCATTCGGGGGCGACGGGACGACCGCCGCAACGACTTTCACGTACAAGGTCAAGTACACGGACGTGAACGGCGATGCGCCGATCAAGCGATTCTGCCGGATCAGCCGTCTCGACTGCGATGGCAAGTGGAAGGTCCATAAGAACATCAAGCTGCAGCCCGAAGCCGGCGGATCATACACCACCGGCAAGATCTACGCGGGCGGCACGACCCTCCCCAACGAGGTCTGGAAGTACAAGTTCGTCTTCGCCGACGGCGATGGGAACGCGACGGGCCCGCCGACGAGGAACTCGCAAGGCCCGAGGATCAACGGCCCACCGCAGCTCTGCTGGTCCGGAGCGACGGGCTACGGTGGCGTTGATGGCGTCAACCCGAACTCCGGCCCTCCGGGGACACCGTTCCGCTTCCGAGTGGTCTACAGAGATAGCTTTGGGGCCTCCCCTCCTAGCACGTTCAATGTCGAGATCAGGCGCGACGGCAAGATCGTCGAGACCCGCGCCATGAACCGCAAGGGTGGCGACGACCGCCTCGGCCGCGTGTACGCGCGCAAGATCCGGCTCAAGCGCCCGCTGACCAACTACCAGTATCGCTTTGTGTTCGCCGACGTGGGCGGACCGGCCACGGGCGATCCCACCGCGTGGACGTCCGGCCTGGACACCACGGCCAGCGATGGAGTTCTCGCGCTGACTGGAGTCTCCGCGGCCCAGACGAGTGTCGGCGCGCAACTCAACTTCACTCTCTCCAGCGCGGCGGACGTGACGGCTACCGTGATTAACGTTGCGGGCCGCCCCGTTCGGACGATCATCACCGACTCCCCCATGGATCAGGGCATCAACACGCTGCTCTGGGATCGACGCGATGAAAACGGCCTCAACGTGCCGTCCGGACTCTACATGATCCGAGTCGACGCGAGAGACCCCGGAGGCGCCCAGACCTCAGGCATGGCCACCGTGCCCTTGCGGTGACCGCCTAGACAGCGCCGAGCAACGACAAAAGCCCCGCCGCGATCGCGGCGGGGCTTTCTGTTTGCCTGGCGGAGGTCGGGGAACGCGGCAAGCTCCGGCGAGGTTTGGCATAGTGCGACCCGGTCGGACAGGTCAAGCCACGACCCCGGTGGAATGTGCAAGGGCCGTTTCCGCTTGATGCAAGAGACCATCGATTTGCGAGGCTATCGAATGAGACGACACATCAGCGCAACCATGTTGCTGGCACTTCTCGTCGTCGCTCCCCTGGCAGGCGCGCAAGACGCCGTCGATCCGTTCATGGGCGATTGGGAAGGGACGCTGACGTCCGCCGACGGCGCCGAGGCGCCGATCGTGGCGCAAGTGATCTCATACGAGGACAGCACCTACCAGGCGAATCTCTTCGATGAGTTCGACAAGAGAATCGACGCCATCGCCGTGCTCCAGGGCAAGGGCGAGGGCGAGGAAGTGAAGTTCGGTGACGCGGCGGTCATTGGCGACGGCGAGTTCGTCGGCGAACTCGAGGGCGACCGCGCCGGCTCTTTCACGATGACCCACGTTGTCCGCCTCTCCCCCACGCTGGGGCTCGAGCCTCCAGAGGGCGCTGTCGTGCTGATGGATGGCACGAACACAGACGAGTGGCACGGAGGAGGGGGAGGCGATCCGTTCGTCATCGACCTGGCGAAGGAACTGGGCGCGGCGAGTAACTGCGCGGTCTACATGCGGACGCAGGTGGACGTGCCCGAGGCTCAGCCCGCGCAACTGTTGATCGGCAGCGATGACGGCGTGAAGGCATGGGTCAACGGCGAGTTGGTCCATGGCAACAACGTGTCCCGCGCCGTGAATGCGTTCGACGACAGCGTCGAGATCAGCCTCGCCGAGGGCGCGAACGAGTTGCTGCTCAAGATCGTGCAGGGCGGCGGCGGCTATGGTGGATGCGCCAGGATCTCACCCCTCGATGGCGGTTTCATCGAAGGCATCACGTTCGACCCCGCGCCGGAGATTCCCGAGGGAACCGACGCGAGTGCCTACAATGGCGGGAACGCAGGGACGGTCATCGCGTGGGAGGTCGCCGGTCCGTACGCCATCGAGGGCACAGATGGGCCGGATCTGTTCGATGAGGAATTCGCGCCCGAAACCGACCCGGACGACGCGGCGATCGAATGGAAGACGATCAATGAGACGCCGACTCCCAAGCGCTCCTGGACGCTGGTTGAGGACGACGCCACGGAGGTCACGCCGGGATCGGGCTCGATCACCACGGCGCGCGAGTTCGGCGATGCTAAGATCCACATGGAATTCCGCACGCCACACGAGCCCGAGCGCCGAGGTCAGGGCCGAGGCAACAGCGGCGTCTACGTCCACTACCGCTATGAGGTCCAGGTCCTCGACAGCTACGGCCTGGAGGGCGCGGACAACGAGTGCGGGGGCATGTACAAGGTCGCGGTGCCGCTGGTGAACATGTGCGCGCCGCCGCTGCAATGGCAGACGTATGACATCGTCTACCGCGCCGCGCGGTATGGCGAGAACGGCGAACGGATCGAGAACGGGCGCATCACCGTCCAGCACAACGGGGTGACGATCCACGATGACGTTGAGCTGACTGTCGACTCCACCGCCGGAGGTCGCAGCGGCCCAAGCGGACCGGGCATTCAGAAGGGCGGCCTTCTCCTGCAGGATCACGGCAACCGAGTCCGTTACCGCAACATCTGGGTTCAGGAGACTGAGGATTAGACGAGCCCGACCGCGGACACGCACAATGGAGCTAGTGCTCGCGAGAGTTGTTTCGCGTACTCTGACGCACCGTGCCGGCGGGTCAGGAGACCCGCCGGCACGGGAAGGTCACGGCGGAATGCGAACGCGAACTGACTCTGGCGAGCACTGGGGGACACGCTGGGCATCTGCCTTGGGAGCTTCAGCCGACTCATGCTGCGGTGGAATTACGTATCGCTCATCCGCCGCTCGTCTTCCTCGAGCCCAGGCTTCACAACGGTCTCGAAGCAATCGGGACAGATACCATGGGAGAATCCGGAGCCGGTTTGCTCGCGGATGTAGACCTCGATCTCCTGCCAGTAGTCATTATCGTTGCGGATCTTCTTGCAGTACATGCAGATCGGCAGAAGCTCTTTCAGTCGTTTGATGGTGCTTAGCGATTCCTCGAGTTCGGCGACGCGCTCAGACAGCGTCCGCTCCAGCCCGATGACGCGGTCGGCCGCCGTGAGTCTCGCTTTCAGCTCCGCGCGGGCAAACGGCTTCGTGACGTAATCGTCAGCCCCGGCGTCCATCGCCTGGGCGATGCTGTCGGTCTCGCCCAAGGCGGTCAGCATGAGAATGTAGATGTAACGACCCCAATCTCGCGACCGGATCTGGCGGGTCAATTCCAGCCCGTCCATCTCCGGCATCATCCAGTCGGCTATCAGCAAACTGGGCCCGTCCGCATCCAGGGCCGCCAGCGCTTCGGCGCCGTTTTCCGTGGCGACTACCTCGTGTCCCCAGCCCTCGAGCGTTCGCTCCAGCAACAGCCGGGCCGAGTCGGTATCTTCCGCGATAAGTATCCTCATACGTGACCTTCCAATCTGCCCACCGAGGGCGCGGGCCATCAGTCGATGGGAGGTAGCGCGGCTCGGTACTCTTCCAGACGTCGGACCTCGTATTCCAGACGCACGAGGAGTCGGGCCACGTCGCTCAGCCGGTCCCCCCGTGCCGCGCGTTCAACCTGCGATGCCGCCAGCGAGAGGGGAGTCGCAGCAACGTTGGCGGCGGCGCCTTTCAGCGAGCTGGCAACTTCGGCCAACTGGTGCAACGCGCCAACATCCTCCGCGCTTCTAAGGGCGACGAGGGCCTCAGCCGCTTCGGTCGTCACCATTCCCAGCACCTCTCGAAACAGGTCCTCGTCTCCACCGGTCTGCTCGCGAGCCGCGTTCACATCGATAGGGCGACCGCGCCCGTCACGTTCGGCGAGTTCGTGCGCGTCGGTCGCCGCGCCCGCGTGCAGATCGATCGCGGCAAGCAGTTCTTCGCGCTCGATCGGCTTGGACACGTGGTCGTTCATCCCCGCATCGAGGCAACGCTGCCGATCTTCCTCCATGGCCCTGGCCGTCAGAGCGATGATTGGGATGTCGTGGTCTCGAACCGATGACTCTGGGTCCCGTATCACCGCCGTGGCCTCGAGGCCGTCCATCGCCGGCATCTGAAGATCCATCAGCACGAGGTCGAAGTCCTGCTCCGCCAGGGCGGCGACCGCTTCTTGTCCATTGCCAACCATCGCCGCGTCGCAGCCGAGCTTAAGGAGGATACCCCTCATCAGCGCCTGATTCACGGCGTTGTCCTCGGCGACCAAGATCCGACGCCGTCCGCTCGCTTCTCGAAGCGCGTGTCGCGTCAGGACCGGCGCCGAGCTCTCGGCCTGCGGCTCCCGGATCAGATTCGCGAGCGCGGCGCGCAAGCTGGCTTGGCCGACGGGCTTCGTAAGGAACGCGGAGATGCCCAGCTCATCGCACCGCTCGACGTCGCCACGCATCCCTCCGGAGGACAGCATCATAATCGTTGGGGCGGCGAGTTCCGGCCGCTCCTTGAGCCGCTCCACGAGGGAGAAGCCGTCCATCTCGGGCATCATTGCGTCGAGCAGCATCAGCCGGAAGGTCTTCCCCGCCTCCGTCGCCTGCTCGAGTGCCGCCAGAGCCTCGCGACCGCCCTCGACCACGGTCGCTTCGACCTGCCAAGACCGCAACGTCTCCTCCAGAATCCGGCGGTTCGTTGCGTTGTCATCCACGACCAGTACCCTCAGACCGGCCAAGTCGGCGAGCGCGGCATCTCCCGTCACCGCCTCAGCCGGCGCGATCCCGAATTGCGCGGCGAAGCTGAACGCGCTGCCCTTGTCGATCTCGCTGCTGACCTCGACTGAGCCGCCCATCAGGTCTACGATGCGCGAGGATATCGCCAGGCCGAGGCCCGTCCCGCCGTAATGTCGCGTCGTCGAGGCATCGGCTTGCTCGAACGCCTCGAAGATGCGCTCCCGGGTCGCCTCGGGGATGCCTACGCCCGTGTCGGCAACGGCGAAGTGAATGCGAGCATAGTCCTCCCGCTCCTCGTCAACGGAGACACGAACGGAGACCTCGCCTTCATGAGTGAACTTGATCGCATTACCCACCAGGTTCACCAGAACCTGGCGAAGCCGGCCGGGATCGCCGACCAACGAGTCCGGCGCGTCGAGCGAGATGTCGCAGAGAAGCTCAAGCCCCTTCTCGTGCGCCTGCAGCGCCAGCGTCTTCATCGTGTCGCCGACGCAATCTCGCAGGCTGAAGCGGATCGGATGCAACTCCAGCTTGCCGGCTTCGATTTTCGAGAAGTCGAGGATGTCGTTGATGACGTGCAGCAGTCCGTCGGCTGACTGCTGGACCAGACCGAGATACTCCCGCTGCTCGGGCGTGACTCTGGTTTCGAGAGCCAGCTCGGTCATCCCGATGATGCCATTCATCGGCGTTCGAATCTCGTGGCTCATGTTCGCGAGGAACTCGCTCTTCGCGCGACTGGCGCTCTCGGCCACGTCTCGCGCGGCGCGCAACTCGACGGCATTAGCCTCCAGCTCCTCGGCCTGAAGCCGCAGTTGCTCCGCGCGCTGGGCGCGTTCGTCGTCCATCCGGACCAGGCGGCGGCCGCCCAAACCGAGGCCGAGCAGGCCAAGCAGACAGAGCGCGATGTGGCTGACTGCCAGCGAGACCACGCGCGGGTCGGTGATGGCCCACAGCGGCGCTAGCGGCACCGAAACGCTGATCCCGCCGCGGATGTCGCCAAGCTTGTAGCCCTGGTCGGCGTGACAGCGCAGGCACGCCTCCTTCGTCACCAGCGGACGCATCAGCCGCATGTGCTCCGCGCCAACGATCGTCTCGACCGAACTGACCTCGGCCTCCCCGCCCTCAAACGATTGCAGCGCGGCCGTTTCCCACGCGTCGGGCGTGTTGTCGGGGTTGATCGGCGTCAGGCTGGTGATGTGCGCGCGAACGCCGAACTGTCGTTCCGCAAGCTCGTGGACCTCGCGCGTCATGTAGGCGGGGTTGACGAGCGTGAGCTGACGCCCGGACGGGGTCTCAATGTCGCGTTCGGGCACGTGGGAGAGGTGGGGGTTGGGGGGTGTCTCGTCGTCGGCCAGCGCGTAGACGCCGCCGCGCTCGGCGCTCCACTGTCGGTAGATGGTGTCTCGGGTGAACGCGGCCCGCGCTTGGATACGGGCCATGTGGAGCGTGTCGCGGCGAAGCTGCAGGCTGTTGTGGGTCAGTAGCGCTGCAAATGTAGCCACCCATGCCACGCCTACACCGACCAGGGCGCGCCGAATTGGACTGCGCCGAGGCGCGCGGACATGAGATTCACTCGGAACCAATGCGTGCCTCCATTGGCGCGCGGGCGCCATTCCTGCGCATCCCCTGTGATGCGCGAGCGCAATAATGCAGGTTATCCCATGCGGGCGAGGGGCGCAAGCCACCCATCCCGCGACCTCGCGTCTCATTACCGAAAACGCCCGGTCTGTGGAGCAGGCCTCCGATGAGACGAGACGGTAATCATCTGGGGAGGGAGCCGGCGCCCTGGGCGACATTGGCCTTGACCCCATGCGGTCAAGCTCCTAGAATGGGATGGGAGTTGACACGCAACGAGGTGACGACATGACATACACTGTGGTGCTATTGCGCGAGGAGGACGGGCGGTACTCGGTGTACGTGCCTGCCTTGAGAGGCTGCAACACGTGGGGAGAGACCCTCCCACACGCCCTCCGCATGGCCGAGGAGGCGATGCGCCTGCACGCGGAGTCGCTTCAGGTACGCGGGCAGTCACTGCCGCCCGACGTCAGCAAAGTCGAGGTTGATCTGGCAGACGCGACGGAGGCGGTCATCTACAAGATCGCCCTGACGGAGGCGGCGCAAGTTGCCTAAGCTCCCCGCAACGTCAGGCAGACGCATTGTCAGGGCACTGGAACGCGCTGGGTTCGTGTTGGATCGTCAATCCGGCAGCCATGCCACGCTCATCGACGCAGACGCGGGCCGATCCGCAACGGTGCCGATCCACGGCGCGCGCGACGTCCCTCGCGGCACATTGCGCCGCATCATACGCGATGCCGGGCTGACGGTCGAGGAGTTCCGGCAGCTACTGAAGTGAGCTGATTCGCCCCCGCCGTTTCCCCGTTGACACGTGGACCCTAGAACGAGAAGATCTGGTGTCCCCTTACGCCGCAGAGGGCGTCGATGAAGACCCAGAGACCGGCGGAGAAAAACTCGGCGAGAACGAAGCCTAAGAAGCCTGGCAGGAGGGCGCGATAGAGCTTCGCGCCGCCGTAGCGCAGGAGGACAGACTTCACCAGCCAGCCGACGAAAATCGGGAACCAGAAGTTGATCATCGGCCACGACGAGCCCATCAGGTAGCCGATCGGATGCAGCGGCCACCAGAGGAACGTGCGGTGCATCAGCAGCATCCCCCACATGCTCGCTCCCCCGACGAACATCGCGATGAACTCCTTCGGGTTCGCGCTCTCACCCGTGTCGATCAGGTGGCCGACCCACGCGCAGTAGAGGTTCTTCGTGTAGTACGTCGTGAACCACGAATTGAGCGTCGAGCCGCCGTGTCGGTACATCAGCCGCAGGTAGCTGAAGTACGATGAGCCGAGCGCGACCACGATCGCCAGCACCATGCCTCCCAGCAGGTGCCGCCGGTTCAGCCCGTCCGTGTCGGCCATCTTCAGGCTCTGCATGATGCCAGGCATGAGCGGGCTTCGGTTGTCGACCATGAAGAGGTGATCGAACATCCCCAAGACCGCCAGCCCGCCCGCCCCGTAGGCCCGACTCCCCGTCGCCGCGAGCATGAGGTTCAGCGGCCGGTAGGGGTGCTGGACATAGAGCATCCCGCCCTCACAGACGAGCCGCACCGCCACCATGTGCACGAGGAAGTAGAGCGCGAAGATCACGAAGGTCGACCACAGGCTCGCGCCGGCTAGGCCGGCCCAGATGAGGATCACGGCCATGCCGATGGCCATGCCTATGAAGGCCGCGCGGAAGCTCATCGGCTCGCCCGAGTCGTCGATGGCGCTCTCCTGCCCAGTCCCGCGACGCCAGACTTCGCGCAGGCGGTCCTTCCCCGCCCAGAGCTGATACACCCCATAGACGATGATCCCGGCGATCATCTGGTGGGCGACGAACTTCTTCGTGCCATAGGCCTGAACGCTTCCGGGCTGGTAACCAAGGGCGGACGCGATGACCTGCTGGATGATGAAGAAGAAGTAGAAGAACCACAGGCTGAAGCTGAGGTCCTGAGGCAGCAAGTAGGCCAGCCCGACGATGCTGAACAGGAAGCGCATCCAGAGCGGGCTCATCTGATTCCACGGGCGGACCCGGATGTAGGCATCGAGCGAGATGAGATGAACGTTGATCGTCGGGATGCTCGGGTAGTAGTAGTGCAACCCGTTGACCGTGTGGATCACGAACGGGACCAGGAAGAAGCACCACATCACCTTGCTGCGAAAGAACGGCCCGATCAAGCCCGGCTTGTCGCTATCCTCGCGGGTCATCTCGATCGGCAATTGCACCAGCGGGAAGACGAGCTTCTCATCATCAACCCATCGCCGACGCAGGATCGTGCTGAGGCAGAAGAAGACGGTGTACACCGCGAGGACGAGCACGGTCCACGCCAGAAGCGGCGTGACCCACTCGCCATAGGGAATCGCTTGCGAGCCGCGCACGCCCTCATACAGCCCCGCGATCGCCGCGTCGCTCTTGGGGTGCCACCAGTCAGGAATATGTGGATGGAGGATGTCGGCGTAGCGATTCTCGGGGCTGGCGAAGTAGAACGGACCGGCGAGGTATGGCACGAGCAGCGCGGTCATCCCAAACGACGGAATTCCCGCCGAGACAAGGACCATCGCGTAGACGAAGACCAACTCGCCCGGCCGCATCCCGCGCCCGACCTTCTTCAGGATCACGTTGACCCCAAGCACCAACAGGAGCAACACGAAGAGGCTGCTGACGGGGAACGACGTCAGCCCCACCCACGTCCCCTTCATGACGAGGTCGGCGTACGGGGTGGCGATCCCGAGCAGCAGGACAGCCACCGTTCCGATTATCAGGGCGCGGGTGGTCATGGTGGATGGTCGACGTCGACTAGGCCGCGAGAGCCTGCCAGATATCGGTCAGCATGACCTCGACCGTCATGCGGAGATTCGCGTTGCCGCCGAGAGCTTCCTTCGCCACGCGGATGGCCTTCGCGGCGCGGGCGGGCGCGTTCCTATCGAGGGACGCGGCGATCTGCTTGAGCTGATCGCTTCGGTCGGCGTTGATCAGCAGGGAGTCCGTATCATCCTGCCCGGCAATGGAGAGATCCCGAAACCACGTCAGCAACACGTCGAGAAGCTGGCCCATCTGAGTTCGCAGGACGCGGTCACGGTTCGCCTTCAGGACCTTCTCAGCGAAGTCGCCGGTAGCTGTCGCGCGCCACCAATCCTCGGCTGAGCCGACCAGCGTCTCAGCGGCCTTCATGCACGCGACCATTGGGCGCTGCTTCAGCCCAACCGCGATGTCGAGGATGTCCTTGCGGATCTTCAGCGTGTCGGGATGCTCCATCAACCGGATCGCCCACCCAGGCCGTCCGCCCGAGAGCGCCGCGATCGATCTCATCAGCGCGGGGTCGCCCAGCGGCGCCTCACGCTCAAGCGCAACCTGCACGTCATCGGTCGGCACGGGGCCAAACCGGAGAAGCTGACAGCGCGATACGATCGTCGGCAGCAGCGCTGACGTCGAGGGCGCGGTGAGGATGATCGTGGTCAGGCCAGGCGGTTCTTCGAGGGTCTTGAGCAGGCGGTTAGCCGATGCCGGGTTCATCGCCTCGGCGGATGATACGATGAAGACCTTGCGCCGCGCGGATGACACGCGCAGATTCGCCTCGGAGATGAGGTGAGCGATGGCGTCCTTGGTGATCATCGAGCCTTCGATATCCGCGACGGCTTTCTGACCCTCCTCGTCTTCGATCTCCAGCCTCGACGTTGGGCGCACGATGAGGAAGTCCGGGTGGTTCTCGCGGTCCACCGCGTTGCAGATGGCGCAGGCATCGCACGGTTCGCCCGACTCCAGCGGGCTCCCGCACATGAGGGCCTTCGCGAAGACGAGCGCGGTGAGGGTCTTGCCGATATTCGCCGGCCCCTCGAACAGGTACGCGTGCGAGACGCGACCATTCTCGATGGCGCTCTTCAGCACGCTGATGGGGCCTTGGTGGCCGCAGATGTCGGCGAATGGCATGTCAGTCCACTGGGCCTTCCAGGCACTCCATCACATGCCTCAGGATCTCCTCATGCACCTCATCCTCGTCGCCCTGGCCATCGACCACAACACATGGCTCGGCCGCGCCCTCGGCATACTTCAGGTATCCCTGCCGGACTTGCTCGTGGAACTCAAGCCCCTTGCTCTCCATCCGGTCGGCATCGCTGACGGCGAGCCGACGTCCGAGCCCCACCTCGGCCGGCACGTCGACGATGATCGTGAGGTCCGGCTGGCTGCCCTGTCGCGCCGCCGCGTCCGCATCGCGCGCGGTGGCCTCATTGACCGAGCCGGCGTGGGCCTGGTACGCATGCGTCGATGGCGTGAAGCGGTCGCAGATGACGATCTCGCCGGCCTCGAGCGCGGGACGGATGATCTGCTCGACGTGCTGCGCGCGCGCGGCGCAGATGAGGAACAGCTCGCACAGCGGCGTCATGCCCTCATGCTCGTTGCCCAAGAACAGCTCGCGGATGGCATTGCCCGTCTTCGTGCCGCCGGGCTCAGAGGTCATCACAACCTCGTGCCCCGCCAGCCCCAGCGCGCCGGCAAGCCGCCCGATCTGGGTCGACTTCCCGGACCCATCAGGCCCGTCAAGCACGATGAAACGACCGGGTGGGGTTGCGGACATCATGACTCCTATATCCACGGACGGTCAATGTCGTCGATGGGCTGGAAGGTATTCTGGTCGAAGCACTTCGGATCGGTTCCGTTGAAGGCCTCGATGAACCGCTCGCACATGTCCGCGTCGTCACGGAAGACCGTCATCCAGACGGAGAAGAAGCCCTTCGCCACGGCCAGTGCTTTGATGGCTTCTCGCAGGGCGGCAGTGTCGCTGTCCGCCAGGAAACGGCGAAACGTCTCCGCCTGGTCCCACGCCTCGTACCGGTTGATCCAGCGCCGGTCAGAGCCCCATTTCTCGTCGGGCACCTTATCGAGGCCTGTGAGCCGGATCGTACTCTCCGCCCGCGCCCGCTGCTCGCCCGAAAGGCTCGCGCGCGGCCGGATGTAGCCGCCCGCCACTTGCTCGATGGCCCGCGCCGTGTTGTGGCGATCCGGCCAGTAGTAATCCTCAACGACGACTTGACGACTTCCCTTTGTGGAATTGCAGTTGACGCAGCCCAGCAGGAGGTTTCCCCACTCCAGTTCCGACTCTACGTCAACGCTCTTCGGGCGGACGTGCTCTGTGGCGAGGGCAGCGTCGAGGTGCATCTCGCAGTACGAGCAATACTCCCCGAGTCTACCTATCAGATGCGGGCGCGCGTCCTGATAGCATCTGAAGACAACTGCGTGCTCACCCAGTGTTGGATCTTGGCCGCGATTGATCGGCCTCATCACGTACCCTCG
This sequence comes from uncultured Armatimonadia bacterium, assembly GCA_964555935.1. GTDB lineage: Bacteria > Armatimonadota > Zipacnadia > Zipacnadales > VGFC01 > CAZKUN01. Next base: position 11,633 of record CAZKUN010000073.1, read on the forward strand.
TCCATGCCTGCGGCGGCTCGCTGTGCCCGCAGGAACGCGTGGTATGCGGGATCATCACTGAACGGTTCGATGAGGGCGTCCAGATCCTGCTTGAGACGCTGCCGTTCCGCCTCGTCCGCATCCCCGGCTTGCCGCAGTAGCCGGTGGTACGACGCCGCCGCTTGGGCCATCGCCAGGTAACGCTCGCTACGTTGCGGCTCATCTATGTCCATCGCGGCCTCGAGGACATCCTCTACGCTTTTCCCCGAGTACTCGCCACGCATCCCGCCGTCAAGCTTGATGAGTTCGCCTGGCCGCAGAGACTGGATGACGGATGGCGAGTGCGTGGTGACGATGAACTGCACCTTCGGGAAGGCGCGCTTGAGGTCGCCGACGACGCGGCGCTGCCACCTCGGGTGCAGGTGGAGATCGATCTCATCGATGAGGACGATGCCTGGCGTCTCGCGAGCGGCGTCAGCGCCGAGGTGGGGGTTGAGTACTGCACAGCGCCAGGCCAGGTCCGCCACGATCGCAAGCATATTCTTCTGGCCGTGGCTAAGCGCGTTGAAAGCTAATGTCCGATCCGGTTTTTCCAGCTTGAGCAGGAGGGCGCCCTGCTGCATGTCGTATCCAAGATCGGTGCAGTCCGCCAGACCAGTACGCACGGCGTCCTTCACGGCTGTCAGGTGGGGCAGTTCCTGGCGACCCGCCTGGAAACCGGCGATCTCCATCGCCAGGAACCACGTGACCAAAGCGTCCGCAGTGTCTGTTGGTTGGGACCATCCGCTGTACCCGCGCATCCGCGAACCAACCGGGGCTCCACCCTCAAGAAGCACCTCCCCCGCTGGTCGAGGACCGTGTTGCCACTGGCGCTCAGCCTTGAAAGCGGCGACGACGGGCACGTGTGCATCGTCACCACGCGAGACCGCGTCGCGAAGGCCTGACGCGGGAGGCCCTAACATCGCGATGTCCATCGATTCACCTTCTGCTGGACCGTCACGTCCCGTCGACCAGGCTATCTCATGACCCGCGAGAACCCCAGAGACCATTACATTGCTCGGGAACTGGGGCTCCGTGTGATAGAGCCCGAGAGCAGGGAACGGGACAATTCTCACGTCCGCCTCACTGGTCGGGTTGCTGGCGACGCCTCCCCTGACGATCACTTCGACAGAGCAGGTCAAGGCCTGTGTTAGTCCATCCAACACCGTCGTCTTGCCCTTCCCATTATCCCCAATCAGCACGTTGAACTGCGGCGCGAACTCAATCGTCCGCTCCTCGAAGCAGCGGAAGTTCTTCAGCGTCATGCTGTCGATGCGGAAGAGGTCGTTGGCTTCGGTGCTCATGGCGAGACCCTCCGTGCGGAGACGGCATGCGGCCGACGGGGTGGAAGCCCGTCGCTACGCGTTGGCGCGGGATCTACTTCGTCACGGAGCGAACTTGACCCTTCGCCGGGGGTCGTGGCCGACGGAGGTGGAGCGGACGTCGTACTTGGCGGCGAGTTCGTGCTGGAGCCTGCGGATGTAGGCGTTCTGGGGGGTCAACTCAACCGACTCGTGGCCCTGGAGGACGCGTTTGAGCGCCTCCTCGGCCTCGCGGAGGGCGAACTCCTCGCGCGCGGTGCGGCCGACGTCGAAGGTCTCGCGAAGCGCCGCGTAGATCTGGCCATACGTGTTGCTCCGGACCTCGACGATCTTCGCAGTGGGCGAGATCGCCTGCTTGCTGCCCTTGCGGCTGGAGCGCCGGTGCCCGCGCATGACGAGCGCGACCTCGGCCTTGCTCGGCTTGTCGGTCAACGTGCATGGCAAGCGCAGCTCGCGGATCGCCTTCTGAGCCTTGCTGCCACTGAGTCCATGGACATGCACGCGCGTGGTGCGAGTGGGCTCGACATTCGTGCTCGTAAGTCCCGCGAAGGGCCCCTCCGCGGCGGCGACCGGCTCGGGTTCGGGAGCGGGTTGATCCACGTCGACATGACCGTTCGCCTGGCGCTTGCGCGTCTCGGGCTTGAGTTCATCGCCGAGCAATCGCCGGTCGACCGTGCGCGAGACATCGCTGTAGATCGCGAGGTGGTCCGGGTCGAGGATCTCGATCATGATGTCAAACGTCGGCATCTGCTTGCGCTCGAGGACCGTCTTTTGCGTGCCGCGGCGGCGGGCTTCTTCGTCGGACAGCGTCACCGCCTGGATGCCGCCGATGAGGTCACACAGCGTCGGGTTGGCGAGGAGGTTATCGAGCGTGTTGCCGTGGGCGGTGCCGATGAGCTGGACCCCGCGCTCGGCAATGGTCCGAGCCGCGTAGGTGTCGGCCTCCGTGCCGATCTCATCGATAACGACGACCTCGGGCATGTGGTTCTCAACCGCCTCGATCATCACCGCGTGCTGCTGGTCCGGAGCCATCACCTGCATCCGTCTCGCCCGGCCGATCGCCGGGTGAGGGATGTCCCCGTCGCCCGCGATTTCGTTGCTGGTATCGACCACGACCACGCGCTTGCCGAGGTCCTCGCTGAGCACCCGCGCCACCTCGCGGAGCATGGTGGTCTTGCCGACTCCGGGGCGGCCGAGCATCAGGATGCTATCGCCGGCTTCGACGAGATCGCTGATGATCTCGATGGTACCAAACACCGCGCGACCGACGCGGCATGTCAGGCCGATAACCCGGCCCGCGCGGTTGCGAATGGCGGAAATCCGATGGAGCGTGCGCTCGATGCCCGCGCGATTGTCGAGGCCGAAATCGCTGACGCGCTCGACGACGTGATCGAGGTCCTCCTGCGTCGCGGGCCACTCGCCGAGGAGTTCGTACGAGTCCGGGAAGCGCGCCTCGATCGGCCGGCCGAGGTCGATCACGACCTCCAGCAACTCGTCGATCAGCTCGTGCTGCTCGATAGGCGCGCGAATCCCCTCAGGTAGCACGTCGAGCAGCTCCCGGGTGTTCGATATCACCTGCGCGCCATCGGGCATGTTGCCTTTGGGTCTCATGGTTTGCACCTAGCTCAATACGCTGGCGACTAGCAAAAGTGGCGCTCGGGCCGGTGCATTTCGCACCCTCGAGCGCCACTGTTAGCCATGGTCAATGAAGGCCAACGCGTCACGGCTCGATTATAGCGTTGGGGGGCGGCAGTGTCAATCTGAGCACTCAGCAGAAATATTAGTGTCAGACACTATTATTCACATGTATATACTTACCACGACATGATACGGTCATGATAAGTTGCCGCGAAGTCACCGGAGCGGCCTGGCGCAGCCTTCATCGAGGCACAGACAGGAGACCCGCGCCGCGAGACGGAATGCTCCAGCATGTCACATCTCAGCATCCTGAACGACGTGATCGGGCCGGTGTTTCGCGGGCCGTCCAGCTCGCACTGCGCGGGCGCGTATCGAATCGCGACGATTGCGCGGTCGCTCCTCGGCAAGCAACCGACCAAGGCGACTCTCGCCTTCGATCCCGATGGTTCGTACGCGCCGACGTATGAGATCTGCGGCGTCGACCTTGCTGTCGCGGCGGGACTGCTGGGCATGGAGATGACGGACAGCGCCTTCCGCGACGCGCTCGACCTCGCGCGACAGGCCGGGATGGAACTGGCGTTTGACATCCGCCCCCTCCCCGACGCGGACCACCCGAACTACGTCGAGGTTGAGCTGACCGGCGACGAAACGCTGACCATCGCCGCGAAGTCAACGGGCGGCGGAGGCGTGCTCATCACGCGCGTCGGCGATCAGAATGTGGAACTCGACGGCAAGTCGCGCGCCGTCGTGGCCAGCCGAGTGGCCGAACCCGTCTTCCACGAGCCGGTGGGCGAGTCGATCTTCGAGAGCGCGGCGGAGATGATTGCGTCTGCCAAGCAGTTCGGGCGCTCACTGGCGCCGACAGCCGCGGCGTATGAGGCGGCCGTCCTGGGTCGAGAACTGATGTGGGTGTCCCGCGAGATCCTCGGCCGCTACCACGTCATGGAGGCATCCGTCGCGCAAGGCCTGGCCGGGCGGGATCTGCGGATGCCGCTGCTGAAGCCGTCGGCGCGCAGCGTCATGGAAGCCGGGAACCGCGGCGACCTTCCCGTGGGCGGCACTCACGCCCGAGCGGCCGCGCGAGCGATGGCGGTGATGCATGTCGACAACAGCATGGGCGTCGTCTGCGCGGCGCCAACGGGCGGGTCGGCGGGCGTGATCCCCGGCGTGCTGACCACCCTCGCTGAGGAATACGAGTCCGATGACACGTCGATCGCGGACGCGCTGCTTGCCGCGGGAGCCATCGGCCTGATCATCGCCAAGCGCGGCACGTTCGCGGCTGAGACCGCGGGGTGTCAGGTCGAGATCGGCGCCGCCGGAGCGATGGCCGCGGCGGCGGTGGTGGATCTCTTCGACGGCACGGCCCAGCAGGCGTGCGACGCGGCGGCGATATCGCTGCAGAACTGCATGGGCCTCGTCTGCGACCCAGTGCAAGGGGCTGCGAGATTCCCTGCCACACGCGCAACGCGGTCGCGGCGTCGAGTGCCTTCGTCTGCGCGGATCTCATCATGGGCGGCTACGAGAATCCGATCCCGCTCGATGAGACCATCGACGCCGTCATGTCAGTCGGCAGAATGATGGCGCGAGAACTCCGCTGCACGGCGCTCGGTGGGATCGCGGCGACGCCCTCGGCGAGGGCGCTTGGGAAGAACTAGAAGCGCCGCCGTGGGAGCGCATCCCGACGGCGGCGCCTGTGGATCAGACAGCATGAAATCTACGGAGTGACCGGCCAATCGGCCTCGACCCATTTCGGATCCGAGACGATCGAGCCGTCGTTTCGCCTGGAGCTGGCGTCACGCGCAACCGTCCCACCGCCCTCGTCGAAGTTCCACAGACCAACGAGGCCGTTTTCGGTGCCGGTGAGACGCTTGTTCATGTCGGCCTGGATCTGAGCACGCGATCGGTTCTTCTTCCAGATCCGCACCTCATCTATGCAGCCGTTGAAGTTATTGAAACCCATCGCGTTGCCCCCGATCGTCGTTGGGCGCATGTTGAGCGTAGTCCCAAGGGCCGCCTGCGGAACAATAGACGCCACCCGCAGGCCATCCACATACACCCGCATCAGCGACTTGCCGTTACGGACGCCCGCAAAGTGGTGCCACTGACCGTCGTTGTATGGCCCGGCCACGTAGATCGCGGGTTCATCGGCCTCGCTGGCGCTGTCCCAGATATCGCCGTCGTAGATGGCGAAGTCGATGTAGCCATCCGCCCAGCACGACCCGCGCCACAGGCGGACGTTGTACGGATACGGCATGCCGTCGGTTCCCCCGACCCACGTCCCAATGATGATGCCCCAGGTGCAGGGGTCAGCGGTCGAGGTCTCGCTCGACTTGAACCAACACTCCAGCGTGAATGCGTCGTCGGAGTCGAACTTGATGCTGTTTGAATGCGGGATGTTGACGTGGTCGTCGTCGCCATCAAACTGGAGGCAGAAGTTGGTCTCAAGCACCCAGAAGAAGATGCCGAGCTGGCCGATCTCAACAGACCACTCATCACCCGCACGCGTCGCCTCGCCGACGAGGCGGACCACTCGGTCTTGGCGATAGACCATCAGTTTGGCCCCCGGGCCGGGCGTCGAGTCCGTGTACGTTAGCGTCGCCTTCGTGCCCGCGTTGAGCTTGATCTGCTCGGGACGAATCCGAGTGACCTTGATGAGCTTCCCCGGGGCGCCGGGAATGGACTGCTTGTACGGCGTCAGATAGAGCGACTGCAGAACGACATCGAGGGATGTGTCAACAGCGCCTGCGGGGAACTCAACCTTCAGCTTCGCCGTACTTACCGTCCCGCCCGCGGCCGGCGTGATCACGCTAGCAGCCTGGGCCTGAACGGTTGGATCCTCCGCGGGCGACGTCGAACCACTCCCGCCGGATGACCCACAACCTGTGAGGCAGATGACCAATCCAATGCACGCCAACAGAACGAACGTCGGTAAATCCCTTCTCATGTGTCACCCTCACTCCATTGCTCAGTTTTCACGCACCGAACGGGAATTAACCACGCCGGCGGCGGCCACCTGCCGGCCTCAAAGAGGCGGTGCTTCATGATGCGAGTGACACTTGTCACAGCGGCGGCACTCATCGTGGCGACCAATACGATGGTCCATGCGGATCCGGTTGCCGATTCCTACACATCCGAGGGCTTCCTCCTGCGCCTCGGTGACGGGACGGAGCTAGTCGACTCTGACTTCGAATGGGATGGCGACATCGGCCGAGCCGATTCGCTTACGGTGAAGATCATCCGCACCACGGGGCCGGGCTGCGCGCGCAAGCAGATCGCCGCGCGCGTGACGGGCGATGAGCCGGTGCTGCTGAAGGACGTGGTGGTCGAGCGGCTCCGCACGGACGAGGAGACGGACCTCGGCGGGCTGGGTCAGCCTGTCTTCATCGGTCAGAACGTGTGGGCCGGTCTCGAGTACCCCGCGGGCGAGAACAAGCACGCGGATGGACTCGTAACGCTGGAGCATCACCCCGGCGTGTGGCTGAGGCCCGGCGACGATTGGTGGCTCAGCAAGACGGCCGCGATTGGCACGAGCGAGACGAAGCCGGTCGAGGCCGCGTTTCGCGATTACCTAAGCGCCATCCGCCGAGAGCCCCGCCCGTACGTCGTCTACAACTCCTGGTACGACGCGCGGCGCGGCGAGATGACCAACGACCTGCTGATCGAGCGCGCTCGCCACATCCGCGACGAGCTGGCCGTCAAGCGTGCGGCGCCGTTTGACGGCGTCGCCATCGACGATGGCTGGCAGGATCCGAAGTCGATCTGGGAGATCGATCGCACCCACTTCCCCGATGGCTTCGGCCCTCTCTACGAAAGCCTCAGCGACCTCGGCGTCAGCCTCGACCTCTGGCACCCGCTCACGGCGATCAGAGGCAACCTCTCCACTGCGTGGGGACGGGAGAACGGCTACGAGGTCTCGCCCGACGATCGGTTCTTCTGCCTGAGCGGACCGAAGCACAACGCGGCCCTCCGCGAGGTGATGGCGCGGCACGTCCGCGAGTACGACATCGACTACTTCAAGCATGACTTCAACACCTTTGCCTGCTCGGCCGACGGGCACGGGCACTTGCCCGACGGGACCTACGGGCGCGACGCGAACGTCGATGCGGAGCTTGCTATGTTCGCGTTCCTGGATGAGGTGAACCCAGGGATCTACATCAATCCCAGCAGCGGCATGTGGCTCAGCCCATGGTGGCTGATGCACGTCGACACGGTCTGGATGCGCTACTGCGCGGACTTCGGTTGGGACAAGACCGTGCCGGCCTTTGAGGCGCGCGATCAGGCGATGACGTACCGCGACAGCAACCTCTGGCGCAACCTCCACGGCGATCGCGTTCAGTTCCCCGTCAGCGCGATCATGACGATCGGAATCATCGACGGGAAGCTGCTCCGACTTGGCGGCGAAGGCGAGCCGCTCGACCGCTGGGCGAACAACGTCGTCGTGAACATGGGCCGCGGCTCGATGCTGCAGGAGCTGTACATCACGCCGGATCTGCTTAGCGATGGGCAATGGGATGTCCTGGCGGCGGCGCTGAAGTGGCAGCGACGCTTCCTGAAGCAGACAGCCTCGGGGCGCATGTTGCCCGCCGATCCGAGGTGGGGCGACGTGTATGGTTGGGTGCATGCGAACGAGGACGGCGGGTTCGTCTGCCTTAGGAACCCGGGGATCGTCGCGAGGACGGTCGAGGTGGCGCTACCCGAACTCGCGCAAGGCCTCCCTTACGCGGCGACGCGCGTCTACCCGTGGCGCGAGCGACTCCCCTTGGCCGGCGCGGCCTTGCGGACAGAGGTCGAGCCATTCGGCGTGACGGTGATCGAGCTGACCACTGGCGGCGGCGCGCGCCAACTGCCAATCGCGGGTCCGCGCGCATCACTCGTCGCGCAAGAACCCAACCGAGCGGTCTATGACATCTGGGGGCACCCAGGTCACGAAGTGAACGCGACCACAAGCATCGAGAAGGTCTATGGCGTCGACCTTGAGGGCAGCACGCAAACGGGCTCGTGGTCGCCAGGCCACGGCAGCCTTAGCGTGCGCTTCCCCGGCGAGCCATACCATCTCTGGCAGATTGGGACGGACGCGGATGAACGGGGATTCAACATCACCGTCGACGACGGCGTGGCGTGGAAGTGGGTGCTGGAGGCCCGAGGTCTGCCGGACGGCGAAGCGCCTCGGATGCTCGTCGACGGCGGGCCAATCGAGCCAAGCCGTGTCGAAGGCAATGGCTGGATCGCGTTCACTCACGACCTGCCGACGGGCGAGCACCACGCGAGCTGGCAACCCCACGACGCAGAGGCGGGTCCGAGTCCCTTCTCATCGCCGGCCTACACGCTGCAGACCTACTTCGTCCGCGCGGCCCAACTCGTGCCGATCCGCATGCACCTCAAACACAGCGCAAAGCCTGAGCCACGCGACGAGCTGCCGACTCCATATGCCAACATAGAGCGCAGCACGTGGATCGGGCCGCTCGTGATCGTCGAGTCCGATGGCAGCCCGCTGACCGTTGGCATAGCGCAGCAGGAGCTGGAGAACGCGACTGCGGCGAAGCTTCACGTCAGCGCGTTTGGATCCCAGGGCGGCGAGTATGCGGACAAGTGGATCGTCCTCAACGGCGAGCGCATCGGCCGATTGCCCGCGAACTCAAGCACGCAGCGCCCGGACGCGTGGGAGGAGTTCGAGATCGATCTCACGCTGGATCAGATGGGCCTCGTGCGGATGCGCAATGAGGTCGCCATCGAACTCGAGGCCAACGACATGCTGAAGCTGACCGACCTCGCGTTAGCGGTGAAGAAGGCCGACGGGCCGTGGGCCGAGACCGACCACGACGCCACCGTCTGGTGCAGTTCCCCGGCGTGGCTCTACACCGAGGGGCAGACGTTCGCCGGGCGCACGCCGGGCGTCGTGTTAAGCTTCCGAGAACCGTGACGCAGTCGCGGTTGACTCATCGCGCCAAGGCGGTAGAATACTAGCGGACGCTAACAGGAGAATCGATGGCCAAGGCATTTGTCGCCGACTATCTCGCTGGATTGACGGACCTACTTGGAGAACTCGACCTCGACGCGATTGACCGCGTCGGCGGTCTGCTGTGGCAGGCATACCTCGACGACCGCCAAGTCTTCATCATCGGAAATGGCGGCAGCGCGGCAACCGCGTCGCACATGGCGTGCGACTTCGCCAAGGGCGCGGCTGTCGAGGGCAAGCGCCGCATGCGCGCGATCAGCCTGACCGACAACGTCGCCCTGATGACGGCGATCGGCAACGACATCAGCTATGACAAGCTCTTCACCGAGCAGATCATCAACCTCGCCCAGCCGGGCGACCTGCTGCTCGCGTATACGGCGTCGGGCAACTCGCCGAACATTCTCGACACGCTGGAATGGGCGAATGCCAACGGTCTCGCGACCGTGGGTATCCTCGGTTTCGGCGGAGGCAAGGCGCGAGATCTATCGCAGCACCCGGTCGTCGTCGACAGCACCAACTATGGACATGTCGAGGACTTCCACCTGATTTTCGAACACGCGCTCAGCCAATGGCTGCGCAAGAAGATAGAGGCTGAAGGCGTGGATGTGTAGCCGGCGCGGACCCCGACCGGAACATCCGCTGGCCCGCGTCGTCGAAGTAATAGGGAAATCGTCGCTGATTGGGATCCAGCCGAGGGGCTCATGAGACCTGACGGAGAGCCGCAACCCGACGACCAACTCGACGACAAGCTCGATGAGCTGGCTCGTTTCGAGACGCATGCCGCGTTCAGCCAGCTCTTCTGCCGGTTGCTCAGCACGTGGTGCCGGGAGGGCGGCGATGACGCGATGCCGCTTCTGCGCGGATTCTCCAGATTCCTGGACGCCGAGTTATGGTACCACCAGACGCTGGCGGACTTGGGCGAGCGCGAGATGGTGTCGCCCGGCGACCTGCGTAGCGTGGCTGACAAGCGCCGGATCAATCTCACGTCGCTGGCCGAGCGTCTCCGCGCGGTCGAGGTGACGACGTCGCGCGCGACGGTGGTGCGGCACCTGCTGCTGGCGGAGTGTCACTACCACCTGCGAGAGACCCGCAACGTGGTCTCCGAGCTTGAGGCTGCGATCGCGAACGGGGGCGAGCATCCGCTCGTGCACTTCGCGCTCGGATACAACCGTTTGGATCGGGCGAGGGAGAAGTACGCATCGACGCAGGTCTCGAGCGACCGGGAAGCCCTGGTGCTCGAAGACCAGTTCAAGACGGCGTGCCTGCGGTCAGTCGACGCATTTCGCGATGGTCTCACTGGCCAGACGTTTGACGCGTGGCTCTATCTCTACATCGGGCGAGCCCTCGCTGCCGCGGGCTTGGTGGACGAGGCCTCCGCGGCGCTCGAGACGGCCGCGCGGATCGACTCATCCATCTTCGCCCAACCGTCAATCGTAGAGGAACTCGCGGCGGAGATGCCCGAGTCTGAGATTCCCGTACCGGAGCCGCCAGAGCCCGCGCCGAAGGTGGCGACTGAACCGATCACAGATGAGGAAGTCGAGCAGTTCGGCGCGCTGCTCCGCAAGACCTCATGGACCCCTGACGATCTCCTCGACGACCCCGACTGAACCCTCAGAAGTGCGAAGAGGCAGGCCGGCGGCCTGTCTCTTACAGCCGGGGGGCGCGCCGCGCTCAGTCTTCCTTCGACATCCGCCCGCGCTCGCCCTCAAAGAGTTCCTCGTGGAGAGCATCTAGCATCCGGATGATCTCCAGCTTCTCCGGACACCTGGGCTCGCAGTCGCCGCACTTCGTGCAGTGGTCGACCTTCACTCCGGGATACCAATTCCCGGCGTTGCCCATGAGCTTGTATCGATCCTTGCCCCAGTCGACCAAGTCGTAGCCGCGCAGCAGGTTATTGAGTCGAAGAAGCTCCGGGATATTGATGTTGGCCGGGCACGGCAGGCACTCGCCACACAGCGTGCAGAAGTCCTCACCGACAGCCGCCCGCAGCGTCTCGCGGATCTCATCGCCCCTGCTCATAAGCTCCGCCGGGTCGCCCAACTCGCCCCCGAGGGCAGCGTGGGCTTCCTCAAGCTCGGCCAGGTTGCTGATGCCGACGATGAGAGCCGTCACGCCCGGCAGGTGAGCCGTGTAGCGCAAGGCGAATTCAACCGGCGAGTAGTCGCCAAGCGCCGCGCGAAGGGCGTCTGACGGGCGCGCCAACCAGCCCTGGCCGAGCGGCGTCATCGCGACGTAGCCCATGCCAAGCTCGATGGCTTTCTCGCGCAGGGCGTCGTACGCCGTATCGAGGTAGTGGTATCGGCCCGTGACGCTGACGAATTCGCCAGACTCCATTACCTCAAGGGCATGGTGCGTAAGCGCGTGGGTAGTGAATCCAAGGTGCGCGATCAGCCCCTCGTCCTGGAGCTTCCGGGCGCCCTCAACCGCGCCGCCGGGGCCAAGCACCTTCGCGGCGTCCTCGCGGTCGTTGACACCCCATAGCTGTAGCACGGAGATCTGGTCTCGCTTCAGCCGCTGCAGCGATGTCTCGACGCGAGCGCGAACGGCGTCGGCTTCCTTGTCGTTTGTCTTCGTCGAGAAGACGACGCCCGAGGTGTCGCGGCCCTCGAACGCGTTGCCGATCAGCTCCTCGCTATTGCCGTAGCCGGGGGCCGTGTCGATATACGTCACTCCGAGGTCGAGCGCCCTGTTGAGCAACTCGGTGACCTCGTCCTGAGGCTGGTTCGGGATTCGCATGCCGCCGAATCCCTGGATGGATACGTTCAGACCCGTCTGTCCGAGAGGGCGGTGCTCCATTGCAGCGCAACTCCTTGCGGTGATTCCGTTCGACCCAAAGCGTTTCGGGGCCCGGGCCGATTTCCCTCCACGCCACGCGGAAATGCCCAACCACCCAGCGCCCTCAACTAATTAGTGTCAGACAATAGTTTATCGCGCTATATAGGGGTCTTACCACGGAATAACGCCCTAAATAGGGTAGTGTCTGACCCTAATTAATTCGGAGGCCTCGATACCGGATAGTGGGAGGACATGCGCGATCAGTCGGCGCCGCGGACGCGCACTGAGAACGCCCGCCCGGAGTTCGTCCCGCAGAACACCCGATCGCCCGACAGCAGGAGATCGCCGAGGGGCTTTGATCCCGGGCGCCAGCGCCAGACCGTCTTGCCAGACGCGTGCGAGAAAGCCTGGATCATCCCGTCGCTCGTGCCGAGGTAGACGCGCTCAGTCGTAGCGACAATCGACGTGGTCGGGCGCCCGCGGAGCGTGTTGTTCCACACGACGTCGCCCGACTGCGCGTCGAAGCAGAAGAGAAGGCGTTCTGACGTTGCCACGTACACCGTCGACGCACTGGCAAGGACCGGGACGCGAATCAAGCCGGGGACCCGTTTCTTCCACACCGTCTCGCCGTCCGCAACTTGGACGCACTCGACGACGCCCGTCTCGCCGGCGAAGTACGCAAGCCCGTTGGCTGTGGTCACGCGCGCCATGACGGGCGCGTCGATCCGCCGACGCCACCGCTCTTTGCCGGTGCTAACATCAAGGCCGAATATGGTCCGGTCGGTGGCGCCACACGCCAACGTGTCGCCGGAGATCGCGGGGCCGCCGGTGATCGGCCCGAGACCCGTTCGGTCCGCGTCCGGGTAGATCCACGCATCCACCCCATCGACGATCGATAGCGACACGACTCGGCCGTCGTCCGTCCCGACGTAGACCCGATCGCCGACGATCACCGGCGTGGAGCGAATGAGCGCGTTAGCGTCGTACCCCCACCGGACCTCGCCCGTCGCGAGTTCCAGGCACTTCACGAACCCATCCATCGCGCCGAACACAACGCAGTCCTCGCCCACCGCCGGCGGCGCGACGAAGCCCTGCGACCGTTGGAAAGCGTCACTCCAGACAGCTTCGCCCGTGTCGGGGGAGTGGGCCGTGACGGTTCCGCGCTCCCAGGCAATGATCAGCCTGTCACGCCCGACCGCCAGCCGTGGCAGTCCCCGAGTCCCGTCGCCGTGAGCCCACGCGACGGCGCCCAGTTGCGGCTTGCGTTCGCGGACCGAAAAGGCAACTACCACGACCACGACCAGAGCTGCCCCGGCGATGAGTGGAACTTGCCGGATGAGCTTCTGGCGGCGTTTGAGTCGCCACTTCTGCCTGTAGTTGAGGTGTGTCGATTCCATTGCTGCGTCCGGTCGGGTCAACTGGCCTCAGAGGGCGGACCTGAACCTCTCGATAAGACGAGCCACGGCCGCTCGGTGTTCGGTGATAACCGTCGGGGAGTCGGTGTATTCGGTATATGATCGGGTCACGTCACCGACGTCGAGCAACCGAGCCGCTTGCTCGCGTAGCTCAGCGCAGCGCCCTTCGTCGCGAGCCTCGCGCGCGAGCATCTCAAGCTGCGCGAGGTAATCGTAGTCCTCGATGCCGTCGCGAACGGTCTCCCAGCGAAGCGAGTCAACCGGCCCGTCCGGCCCCGGGTATACCAGCGAGCCGTCGCCGTTGCCGCCCTCGTAGGTCAACGAGTCAAGCCACGGATCTTTCTCCCAGTAGTTCGTCGCCCAGTAGAGGAAGCCCGTGATCTCCTCCGCGTAGCACTGCCAAAAAACAACCCGCGGGTCCGTGCCCGGAAAGTCAATACCCCACATGTTCGCGTGTGGCTTCTGCGCCGAAATGCAAACATACTCCCAGATCTCGTCGCCCGCCCGGCGGCGCGTTTCCAGGAACTCGGGCTCGTAGCAATCGCTGTGCGGCACCCAGATATCCACGTAGCCATCGAGCCGCCGATAGACAGGCCGACCGGGCCGGATCGGACGGCTGGCGCCATATCCAAATGTCAGCAGACGCTTGAGCTTCGGCGCGTGTTGGCGCACATGCTCGAAGGCGAGTTTCACGTCGCCGAACGCATCGGCGTGCGGCTCGTCGATGCAGTAGATATACGCGAGGTCGATCCACCCCTTCGACTCGAGGTGGGCCTGCGTCTGGCGCAGGATCTCCGCCGAAACGCGAAGCTGCTCCGGATCGGTGGCATTGACCGTGCCCCACCCGCCCGGCACGCGCGCCCAATGGACGTTGAACGCGTTGAGTCCTAGCTCCAGCCACGCCTCAATCTCGCGATCGAAGCTCGTCCAGTCGATGCTGACAGACCCATCATCAGCCACATCGATTTCGGGCGCGGCGATGTTGGCATCGCTGACGCGGTGCTCGAGCATGTTCTCCCGGTACGCGGCGAGCAACTCAGCGCGCGTGCCGAAGGAGAGCCCTTCCTCAAACGATGGATCGTCGACAGCGTTCGCGTCGGTGGCATCAGCCGGCGCCACGACAAGGTCATCAAACCACACGGCGCCGACGCCGTAGTTGCAGAGATACACGCGGCAGTCGTTGCGATCGCCGCTGTTGAATTCAGCCCGCGCCTGTGTCCAGTCCCCGGCCGGCGGGAGTGGCTCAAAGACCTTGTGGGAGTGTATGTTGAGTTGCGCCAGTCCGTCGGCGTCGCTATCGGTCCGGTACCACACGGAAGCAGTATAGTCCGTGTTCGGCTCGATGGCGAAGACCCGATGATAGCAGGCGCGGGGGGCCTCGTGGGTACCCGGCTCCGCAACCGTCCCCAGAATGCAGATCGACCGTTTCCCCGAATGCACAACCTCATCGTCGAACCGGCTCTCGAAGACGCCGCGGCCGTAGTAGTTGTCGCGTCCCTCTATGTCAGCTCCGGTCCACACGCCGTATTCCCACCCGACCGGCACGCCAGGCGCGGGTGGCAGATCGTGGAAGCGCCAGAGGTAGCTCGGCAGCAATCTGAAGCACGTCCGCAGGGCAGACTGAGTCGGCAGTTCGAAGTCCCATACGGTGACCTCAACGGGAATCTCGCGCGACGGCGCGTTGTCCACGTCCACCGTCAGCATCCCGACATAGAGCCCGGCCTTCGTGCCGGCCGGGGCGCGTGCCGTTAGCAGCCATGACGCCGCCTCTTCCAGGTCAACGTCCACCGGCGCGTTGTCGATGAGCGGGTCGGGCCACGCCCCGGGCGCCGCGCCCGAGCGACTCGACGGCTCGGTGACGTTGACATGACCGACGCGCCTGAGACTCACCGGCGCCAGCTCGTTCTCGCTCGCCGAGCGCATGGTCGACGCCCCGACGCGGACCGCCGCAAGCCCATGCTCGATCGGCGCCACCACAACTTGGACGCCCTCGTATTCATTGGCCGCAAGACTGATCTCGAACTTCTCAGCCGGCGAGCCGGCATACGGCTCCCCCACCTTGATGCGCGCCATCGAACTCTCGCTGCACGCGGCGTACGCCGTCGGCACGCCTTGCTTCCTCAATGCGATGCTCATATCCATCTGCGGAAGCACCGCCCGCAACGCCGCGAGGTGAGCGCGAGCCTGGGCGCGCTCAGCCTCAGCCTCGCCCATCTCCTCGAGCGTGACCGCACGCTTAGTAGCCAGTCGACGAGCGGCGGTCAACTTCGCCTCAGCCTCAACGCCATGCCGCCACGCTTGCTCGCCCGCGGGCAGCGCGCGCGCCCCGCTCGCCCGATGAAGCGCCGGAGCGAGTTCGTCCTGGGCCTCGGCTATGTCGGCGAGCAGCGCGCGGCGAGCATGAGGGATCACGTCGATGCCCACATCGGTAAGCCACCCGAACCGTCCCGGCTCGTGGAAGCCCGACTGCATCGGCGCCCAGGAGCTGGTCTCGTCGTGAGGGCGTTCGGCTCGGCAGAGGTTGATGCGCCAGTCGCCGCCGGAGTCAGACGTGAGTCCCAGTTCCTCGATCGGGATCGACATCTCGAGCGACCAGCCATCCGGCGTGGATGCAGTCGCGGCGATGGCGGAGCTGTTCCACGTCTCGTCCTGGACGAACTCATCGCGCATAACGCCCGCGGCGTTGACGACGAAGTGGTGATACGCGTTCGGCTTCGCCCGCGGCGAGATGAAGAACTCGACGCAGTCGTCGATGAACACGGGACCATCGGGCTCTTCGATGAGGCTGGCGATCGCCTCGGGCCTGTCCTCGACGCAGTCAAACCCGACGTAGATGCTCTTCGCGTCACACAGCACCCACGCGGTGGTCGCTTGCGTAGCCGGCCGGCCGGTACCCAGTAGCACGAACGGAGCGGCCGAGAATGATCTGGCCCACGCGCGTTCGGAGAGCTTCCCATCGATCTTCGGCGCATCGCTCACGCGCGTGGCGACGAGGCGGGGCGCATCCGCGTGGGCGCGCGGAAGGAGTGCGCACGACAACACCATCGCGACGGCGAGCCATCGGGACATGTGCCCAACAACCTCCCTTACACCATTCAGGCGAGCCGCGCCACGGCGGCGACGGCCGTGGGTCTAGGTGGGATTCACCGTTTCCGCGCCGAGTTGGGGGATGCCTCTTCCCGAGACGTGTGGCCCCGCCTCAGGACTTGCGCTCGTCCTCGAATTTGTCGTGCGCGTCGCGCAGGTGCGCGTTCGATGTGTGCGTGTAGACCTGGGTCGTCTGGATGTCGGAGTGGCCCAGCATCTCCTGGATGGCCCGCAGATCCGCGCCGCCTTCCAGGAGGTGAGTGGCGAATGAATGCCTCAGCATGTGAGGCGACACGGCCTGAGGGATCTGAGCCTCGAGCGCGTATTCCTTGACCATCATCCAAAAGCCCGTTCGGGACAGGGACCGTCCTCGGCTGTTCAGGAATACGGATGGCTCGTTAGTGCGAACGACGATCTCCGACCGCACCGTGTCGATGTACCGTCGCACGAGGTCCAGTGCCGGACCGGCCACGGGGACCACGCGCTCCTTGCTTCCTTTGCCCATCACCCGGACGTAGCTCTCGTCCCAATGGATGTCCTGCAGATGCAAGCCCAGCAACTCCGATACGCGCAGCCCCGTCGCGTACATGAGGTAGAGCATCGCGGCGTCTCGCAGGCCCTTGTCAGTCGTAGCGTCGGGGGTGTCGAGTAGCTGCCGGCACTCTTCCTGGGTGAGCACCTTGGGGAGTTGGCGGCTGTGCTGAGGTGGGTCGAGATCAGCTGTCGGGTCCATCGTCGACAGGCCTTCAGTGCAAAGAAACTTGTAGAGCTGGCGCAGCGACGACTGCTTCCGCGCGAGGGTCGTGCGAGCCAGTCCTTGCTTGCGCAGGCTCGTCAGATAAGCCCAGACATCGTCCTTGTCCGACTCGCCGAAACTCCACTGGCCGTTGCTGCGGAGATACTCGCCCCATTTTCGGGCGTCGGTCGAGTACGCTTCGGCGGTGTTCTGGCTCTGTCCGCGCTCAACCAGAAGGTGCTCGACAAACAGCTCGATGTGCTGTTCGTGCAGGCGTCGGTGGGGACTCATGTGGTAACCCTCCACATTTCCAGTGCGCAACCTCAAGTATCGAACCGAACATCCGGCGGAGCGACCCGTTGCGCGCCGATGCGCGTGGGCCACTCCGCGAATAGTGTTCGGTTGTCACGGACTACGACTCGCGAATCTGAGCGCCGAGGTCCTCCACGACCACAGTTCTGATTCGCTCCATGACTTCATTGACCTCTTCGTCTGTCAGCGTGCGGTCGGGGGCCCGGAACTCAAGTGAGAAGGCGATGCTGCGCTTGCCCTCCCCCAGGCGTTTGGCATCGGCGAACACGTCGAACAGGCCAACGTTCGCGAGCAGCTCGCCGCCGGCGGCGGTGATGGCGCTGGCAAGTTTCGCGGCGGAGTAGTCACCCGTGTCGTCGACCACAATTGCCAGGTCTCGCAGCGCCGCCGGATACCGGGGCAGCCTCTCGTATGGCCGGTGGAGCGTGGATGCTTCCAGAATCAGATCCGCGTCCAACTCAGCCATGTATACTTTCCCCGGCAGATCGAATTCCTCCTGCACGCGGCCTGATATTTCCCCCGCAATACCCATTGGTTTGTTACCGATAGTCACATTGGAGCAGTGTCCTGGGCGGAAGGCGGCGTGAACACCAGGCTCCCACGCCACGTCCATAACGCCCATCCCGGCCAACGTCTGATCGATGATCCCCTTCATCAGGTAGAAATCAACCATGCCCGTCTGGCCCGGAGTGTTCCACCGGTTGTCGAGCGCGCTGCCCGAGATTAGGATGCACAGTCTCGATGGTTCATCCGGCGACGCGTCGTCCTGCGACGGGAGGAAGACTCGGTCGATCTCGTAGAGCGCGACATCCGCCACGCGCTGCTTGGCGTTGTTCTCCGCGGCACCGAGAAGCCCCGGCATCAGAGTCGTGCGCAGCGAGCTAAGCCCCTCGTCCGTGGGCCGCTGCAACGCGAGCATGTTCCGCTCGGGCGCGTCCTCGGCCAGGCCGACACGCGTGAGGTCCTTCGGATGGATCATCGAGACATTGATCGTCTCGAAGAGCCCAGCCGCCTGCAGCAAGTCGCGGAGACGGTGGCGCTTGCGCTGTCGATCCGTATACGTGCCGCTCTCGTGCAGCGCGCCAGGCAGTTCGCCCGCCACATTCTCATACCCATGCACGATCGTGATCTCTTCGATGAGGTCGATCTCGCGCTCAATGTCTGGCCGGAACGCGGGAACGACGACCTGCTGCGTCCCATCGCTGCCCGCCGTGACTTCCATGCCCAAGTTGCGCAGGTACTCCGCCTGCGTTTCGGCGGGAATGTCCGCGCCGATGATGGCCTTCGCCCGCTCCGGCCGTAGCGTGAGGGCGAGTGGATCCTTGCGTCCCGGGTAGCAGTCGATCGCGCCCTCGGCTAGCTCGCCGCCGGCGGCCTCGACAATGAGTTGCGCGCAGCGCTGCGCCGCGCGAACCGTGCCCTCGGGGTCGACCACGCGCTCGAAGCGATACGATGCTTCGGTGCTCATGCCAAGCCGCATCGCGGTCTTGCGGATGGCGACGGGATCGAAGTGGGCCGACTCGATCAACACGTCCGTCGTCGCGTCGCTGACCTCGGAGTTGGCCCCGCCCATCACGCCCGCAATCGCGACGGCGCGGTCGGGGTCCGCGATCACGACATCGCCGGCCTTGAGTTTGCGCTCACCGAGGTCGAGAGTGGTGAATGCCTCCCCCTCCCCAGCTCGGCGCACGATGATCCGCGCCTTGCCGCCGGCGTCTTTCCCGATCAGCGCCGCGTCGAAGGCGTGCAGCGGCTGGCCGAGTTCCCACATCACGTAGTTCGTGCAGTCGACGATGTTGTTGATCGGCCTCATCCCCGCGGCGAGCAACCTTCGCTGCAGCCACTTGGGCGATTCGCCGATCTTCACGCCACGCACCAGCATCGCCGAGTAACGCGGGCATCCGACCGCATCGACGACCTCAATCGCGATGTCATCAGACGCCGGCGCACCGGCGGGCGGCAATTCGACCGACACGGGAATGGCATCAGTCCCTAGCGTCGCTGCGCCGTGGCGCGCGAGCCCGGTCATCGACAGGAGATCGCCCCGATTCGCGGTGACGCTCGTTATGAAGACGAGGTCCTCGGCTTCGCCGTCGGACCACTCGCGGATTTCCTCAACCTCGACGCCCGCCATGGTCAACTTGTAGGCGAGGCCTTCGTGAGACCCGTCCCAGACGAGGTGTTCCTTCAACCATGAATATGGCACTCGCATTGCTCAAAGCCCCCTGTGGAGCTGCAGTTGTCTGATGACCTTCGGCGGGCTGGAAGCCCGCCGCTACGCGCGCGGCTGGAAGATGTCTCAAGACCCCCGTTGATGTTCCAAGGCCCCCCGTAGGTCGGATCTCCAGGGAAACTCCGCGAGTTTCCACGACGGGCCCAGTCGTTGGGGTCTTGAATGCGACCCTAGAACTGACGCAGGAACCGCATGTCGCCCGACCAGAGCAGACGGATGTCGTCTATCTGGTGGCGAAGCATTGCAAACCGGTCGATGCCGAAGCCAAACGCAAAGCCCGACACTTCCTCCGGGTCGTAGCCGATGTTGCGCAGCACGTTCTCATCGACCACGCCACAGCCCCCCACCTCGAGCCAGCCCGTGCCCGAGCACGTGCGACAGCCGTCGCCCATGCAGAGCGTGCACGTCAGCGCGAACTCCGCGCTCGGCTCGGTGAACGGGAAGAAGTCGGGACGAAGCCGCACGTCCATCTGGTCGCCAAACAGCTCCCTGGCAAACGCTACCAGCGTCCCCTTCAGGTGCGCAAAGCTGATCCCCGCGCCGACCTTCAGGCCCTCGAGTTGGTAGAACGTGTGCATGTGCGTCGCGTCGACGCGGTCGCGCCGATAGCACCGACCGGGCACGACGTAGGCGACCGGCGGTTGCTCTTGCTCCATCGTGCGGATCTGCACGGTTGAGGTCTGGCTGCGGAGCATGAGATCGTTCGCCAGATAGAACGTCATCTGCTCGTCCATCGCCGGGTGGTCGTCCGGATAGTTGAGCGCCTCCCAGCCGTAATAGTGGTTCTCGACCTCCGGGCCCTCGGCCACCTTGAAGCCGAGCCCCAGGAAGATCGCCACGATCTCATCCATCATCGCCAGGGTGGGGTGTCGCTTGCCAAGTCGAGGCGCGCGACCGGGCAGCGTCACGTCGAGCCGGTCGAGGTCGCCCGACGCCTGCGCGGCCTGAGTCTTCTTCGGCTTCGCCTTCTGAGCGCTGCCGACGGACTCGCCTTTGGCCTTGAGGAGATCCTCGATCTCCTTGCGAATGCCTTGGGCGAGCTGGCCCATGACCGGGCGCTCCTCCGCGGGGAGCTTGCCAAGGCTTGACAGCATATCCTTCAGTCGGCCGGACTTGCGCCCGAGGAAGCTCACGCGCACCGCTTCGACATCCTCCGCGGTTTGCGCGGCCTCAATGGCCTCTCGGGCCTCCTGCGCTAGCGCCTGCAACTCGTCTTTCATCGTCTGTCCTTCCTCGGGGCGGTGCGAAGCAACCCGCGGAAACGAAAACAGCCCCGCGCGTCCCTTGGGACGCAGGCCGGGGCCTCCGCTCTTGCACCACCCAATCGGTTGGTAGTCCCCGTAACGTGGGGCGGCCGGCGACGCCTAGTGGGAGGCAGGGCCTCCGTTCAGCGCGCGGCTCCGGAGCGAACTTCGACGGGTCGCTTGCCGAGGCGGCTTTCAGCCGATGACCGCCTCTCTCTGATGGCGCCGATGACCGTCTACTTTGCTCCTTCACAGCCTTTGAGCGTCTGAGGCGAGCCTCAGATTGGAAACTGTCGACGGTACTCATACATCACTACGCCGGCGGCCACCGAAACGTTTAGACTCTCGGCCCCGCCCGGCATTGGTATCCGGATCTTGCGGATGTCTGCGTTCTCAAGCTCGTCGGGCAAGCCTTGAGTCTCGCTGCCTAAGAGCGCGGCCATCCGAGGCGGGAACTCCGCGTCGAACAGCAGCTCATCCGATCCGACGGTCGCGCCGACAACGGTCACGTCGCGCTCTCGGCACCACGCGAGGAACTCATCGTACTCGCGCCGCACGACCACCGTCACGCTAAACAGCGATCCCATCGTGGCCCGCACGACCTTCGGGCTGTACGGATCCACCGTGTTGCCCAAGACAACCAACCCTGTGGCCCCCACCGCGTGGGCGGTCCGGATCATGCTGCCGAGGTTGCCCGGGTCTTGCGTACCGGCCGCCACGGCGACCAGGCACTGGTCGGGCAGCTCAATGTCGTCCAGGCCGAGCTTCGGCACCGGCGCCTCGGCCGCGAAGGGCTGGGGCGAGACAGTGTTGGTCATTGCCTTCAGCACGCGCTCGGTAACTTCGAAGACATCGAAACGCTTGCTGAGTTCGGCGGCCAGCTTCTCGTCGCGTTTGCCGCGGATGCGCTCGGGGCAGATATACCCGACGTTCAGTTGCACGTCCGCCGCGAGCGCCTCGCGAATCAGCGACGCGCCCTCAAGCTGGAAGTGTCCCGACTCGCGCCGACCCTTAGGCATGGCCAACGCGCGGTATCGTTTGACCCGCGCGTTGGATGGACTCTCTATGTGATCATTTGGCTCGGGCATAATTGCTGCCCCGACGGCGTCGGCTATGCGAGCGCGCCCTGGGCGGTCTCCACGATTGTCGCGAAGGCTGCCGGGTCGAAGATCGCGAGATCCGCAAGCTGCTTGCGGTCAATCTCGACGCCCGCCTTCTTCAGTCCGCCCATGAACCGGCTGTAGTTGATTCCGTTCGCCTTGGCGGCGGCGTTGATGCGCGCGATCCAGAGCCTGCGAAAGTCACGCTTCTTGTTGCGACGGTGCATGTAGGCATAGTTGTCGCCCTTCATGACCGTCTGATACGCCATCCTGTACCAGCGCGAGCGGGCGCCGCGAAAACCCTTGGCCTGCTTGAGAATCTTCTTGTGCCGCCGACGACCGACGGTACCACGCTTTACCCTAGTCATCCTACTATCGTCCTTTCAGGTCCTGCACGCGGAGCCGCTTCGTGCCCCCCACGCCTGCAACCCAGGCGGAATCCGGCATCTGCGCGCGCAGCCAGTCACTAGTCCTGGGCCCACTGCCTCGCGGAGCCCTATGAAGCGCGTAACGGCGCGCACGTCCGTGCGCGCCGCCCCGTACTCCGGGAATCGTGTGATCTACCTCCGGGCGAGCATGCGCTCGACGCGCTTCTTGTCGCCGCCGGTCAACTCACCGAGCCGACGAAGCGACCGCTTGCGCTTGGAGCTCTTCTTACTCAGGAGGTGGCTGCGGCCCGCTTTCTTGTGCATCACTCGGCCCGTCGCCGTCACCTTGAACCTTTTCGCCGCGGACTTTCTGGTCTTTTGCTTGTGCTTTGGCATCCTTATCGCTACTTTCAGAGGCCTTCTTGCCCTGGATCACCTGCTCGATGACCTCGGGCTTCGGGTTCAGAATCATCGTCATGTTACGAGCTTCCATACGTGGCGACTGATCCAGATCCGCCAGGTCCTTGCACGCTTCGGCCATGTGAAGGAGTTGCCGACGCCCGATGTCTTTGTGCCGCAACTCCGGACCGCGGAAGATGACGTTGAACTTCACCTTGTGGCCCTTTGACAAGAACTTCCGGGCGTTCCGCGATTTCACGTCCAGATCGTGCGTGTCGGTGTTCGGCCGAACCCGCACGGTCTTCAGTTCGACTTGGCGGCTCTTCTTCTGGGATTCCTTTTCCTTCTTGCGCTGCTCGTAGCGGAATTTCCCATAGTTCATGATGCGGCAAACCGGCGGGCTCGCCTTCGGCGCGACCTCAATGAGGTCGAGTCCGCGCTCCTCGGCCGCGCGAATCGCCGCGTCAAGGGGCAGGACGCCCAACTGCTCGCCCTCGTCGGTGACGACGCGGACTTCCCTTACCCGGATCTGTTGGTTCGTCCGCAGCCGCTTCTCCGGCTTACGTGGTGCCGGCCTGGATCGACGCAAAGGCACTGATCTCCTTTAGAACCATCCCATGACTGCGGCAACCTGCCGGCCATGGCCAATGGTCATGGGTGGGCGTGAAGACTACCAAATCCGCCATACACTGTCAAGATGCGTTCGCGTGGCTATTTTACAGTGAACTGCCCGTCCAAGCAAGGCGCGAGGCCTCCGACTGGCCCGCATCCTCGCCCCAGGGCTGGTCTCGCCGCGCATCGCGGAACGGGCCACGCTCTGTCTTGCGTTCGAACAATCACCGGGGTTCCCGCCCACGAAAGTCTTGAGGACCAACGGTGGGCGGGTGGTCATAGCATGCTGCGGGTCAGTTCTGTTCGCGTCTCTACCACGTAACATGCACCGTGCGGTGTGGAGTCAGCGCCAAAGTAACAAGCCAGTCCGTTCCATCCGCCTCGATTGACTCGACAACATCATGCAGACTGTAGCCGCCAGGCGCTGGGTGATGCTCCGTCTCAACCGTGGGTGATCCCGCGCGCTCGCCGCCCGACACGCGGACGGTCACCACCGGATTCACAACCCCCACTGGCCACGTGCCGCCCACGTCGAACGAGATACCCTCATCAGTCGCCCGCGTTCCTGAGACCTCCAGGTTCCGCCGCAGCAGAACGTAGTCGACAACATCATCGGGTTTGGCGGCCCAGAGCTTCCCGTCGCTGATCTCGACGAGTTTCTCGAAGCGCTCGGTCATATACGCCGGCGTCACGCACTTGTGAGCCTGAGGCACGTTCCACATGCACAGATGCGAGGTCTCGTAGACCCAAGAGTCCCGGACGAAGTCGATGCTGAGATCCTCCGTCTTCATCTCCTCCGGCCACCCGGGCCGAGGGCTGAACTCGCCCGCCGCCACCATGCCGTTGCCGATGCTGTAGAGATCAAAGCCCGCCCGGTTAGGCCCGCCGTCGACATTCGCGCAGGCAAGGTAGTGCTCCCTAACCAGGGACAGGACGGGCGCGTGGTTGTGGACATCGTTCGGTATGGTGAAGATCCGCACGGGGTGCTCAATCGCATCCTCAAGGTGATACTTGCTCCAGACGACCTCGCGGTAGAGGTCGAGCCCCGGGCTGCACGGGTAGCTGTAGTGGCTCCACGAGTGATTGCCCACGCCCCAACCTCGGCCGATCAGGAACTTCAGCTCCTCGGCGCTCATGTGCACGTGCTCGTTCAGCGAACTCCCCCACGCGCTCCGCTGCCGGCCAAGCTGTCCCGCGACGACATCAACGTGTCCCGGGAAGCCGAACTGCTCGTGGACCGGGAGGGCATTGGCGAGCGTGTCCACCGTTCCCTCATCGTACGTCATCGAGTACGCGAACGGGGCGTCGTGGAGCCAGCGGCAGATTGTCACTTCGGGCGTGCTCATTGGATTGGTTCCTCAGCGCGTGCTGATGATACGGGCTCGGCGCTAACCATCAGCCGCCTCCCGCCACGGCTCCCGCGTCTGCGCCGCGATAG
>CAZKUN010000074.1:0-35732 GCA_964555935.1 uncultured Armatimonadia bacterium
TCTTGTGGACGTAGAGGGGGTCGGCCGTCTCCCTGAACTTGTTCCCAAACGTCCTCACGAGATCGCAGCCCTGTTTGAGCCACCGCTCGTGGTCGAAGAGGGTCCCGATGAACAGCTCCCACTCCACCCCACGCGCGTCGAGATATCGCGTGCAGGGGATGTCGTGGAGGGTATCGTCGAGGTGAGGGAACGATGCGGCGGCGTTGGGCGGGAGGGGAGAATCGGCCGCATAGTCGGCCGGATCGGCGTAGAGGTCGGTGCCGCAGCAACTCATGACCGCGTGACCGTACGGGTCGTCGGGATCGAACTGCAGCGACATCCCTTGCGAGTCGCAGACCGGGCAGTAGGAGACCAGAACGCCGTCGGCCTTATCGTTGCCCGGATCGCCGGACAATACGCGGCCGAAGGGCGAAATGTGAACGGGGAAATCGGCGGTCAGTTCGGCATCGGTCGGGTCGGCGGCGGCGTGTTGCGCGTAGGCAGCATCGGGCGCGAGCGGCTCGCCGGTCGCGGCCCAGCGCTCAACCTGTTGCGTAGTCCAGTCGGCGAAGAGCGTGTCGGGCGTGTACTTCGGGACGCGACGCCCCGGGATCAGCGCGGCGACCTTCGCGCCTCGGTCGGTCGCGTTCCAGAACGGTCCGCCCTCCTCATCCTGTCCGAACGCCGGCGCCATCGATACAACGACCGCGACCAATACCAGACCTACCATGACGCATCGCTCCGCTCTACGCAGTTTGCCCCTCGATGCGAGCAGGACATGCAGCTTCGTCGGAGCGATGAGCCGTCCCTTCGGTCGCGCGCTGCCTACCCCGCCGTCAGGACCTTCGTCGCCACCGCAACCGTGCGGTCCGCGAGGTCGGTGATGGCGTTGTCGGTGAGGCCGACGACGATCGATTCGAGCCGGTTCTTCAGGACCCCAGTCCACTTCTCGGGCAACTTCGATGCCCCGAGAAGAGCGCCCGCTACTGAGCCGGCCGTGGCGCCGTTGCAGTCGGTGTCCCAGCCGCCATGCACCGAGAGCGTGATGGCAGTCTCGTAGAATGCGGCCGGGTCGTCCTCGCGGTCGGCGTAGAGCAATCCCATCAGGACAAGCGCCGCGTTGTTGATCGTGTGGACGCCGCTATAGTGACCATACTCGTCGCTGATCTTCTCCCACGCCTTGCGCCAGTCGGCTTCGCCGTCGCAGAACTCCTGAGTCTTCACGACCATCTCGGTGAAGCGCGACTTCGCCGGGATCTCGGGGAGCGCCGCGTCCATCGCCTCGGTGAGACTGTCGGTCGCCAGCGCCGCGGCAATCAGGGCGGCGAAGTACATCTCGCCATAGATTCCGTTCTTCACATGGCTGACGGCCGCGTCGCGGAACCCCAGTTCAGCGGCTTTCTCGGGCCAGCCGGGCGCCACGTAGCCGAAGGCATCGCAGCGAATCTGCGCGCCGATCCACTCGCGAAACGGGTTCTGGTGCGTGGCCGATTCCGGAGGCCAGATGTTGTTGACGAAGTTCTGGTACGCGACGCGCTCGGCGGTGTAGACCAGGAAGAACGGGAGGTGCTCCTGCCACTGCCACGCGACGTCGCGACTGGTAAAGTCGACGCCCTTCTCCTCCATGATATGCAGGCCCAGGACCGTGTAGTCGGTGTCGTCATCGCGAACGCCGTGGGTGATGTTGCCTCGCAGCATGTCACTCGTGGGATCCGGGTATGGAACGCCCTCGGGCACGTTCTCGATGGGCGGGAAGTAGTCGGTCAGCGCGGGCTCGCCGGCGGCCTCCAGCAGCGCGTCGATCTGCCACTTGTGCCGGCCCTCGACCGGCTTCCCTAGCATGCAGCCGGCGCAGCGCCCAAGCCACGCCCCGAGCGTTCGATCGTGGAGGTTGTCCGGTGGATCGGCGATGCGCCGAGGGCCATCCGGCCGGGCAGCGCGGATCTCCTCGAGCGTGCTCGGCTCGTCGTACCCGAAATCCGCGCCGGGCCTCAACTCCCCGGCCTGTCTGTAGGCTGAGTCGTAGAGCCCTGCCGCTTGCTTGTCGAGCGTCGCTCGGCTCCGGGCGATCTCGGCCTCAAGCTCATCAGCATTGCAGCCCTCTTCGCGGAGCTGTGTGATCTCTCCGCGCAAAATTCTCTCGTATTCAGTCCATGCGGGCATTGCGTGGGCCACCTTTCGTAGATGTGCGTAGCGCGCGAGTAACATGCCACGCAGATCGGACGGTCTCCTTCGTCGGGCCCTCGAAGTGAGCCATGTATGCTCCGTTAGCCCGCTGGGCATCCCCCAACAAAACCCACGAACGGGCGCTCAGGCCTTGACATGCGTGTGCAGGTGTGTTAAGAAAACAACAGCTGAACGTTTAGTACGGTTGTTTAGTTGAGTTCAACAGAAGGTCCTGGGAGACCTATCTTGGCAGGCAGCCGAAGGGTAACAGTCAGAGACATCGCGTCCAAAGCCGGCGTTTCGCCGGCAACGGTGTCCGCTGCCCTGCGCACTGAGACCGACGATTCGTCCATCGGGGCCGAGACCCGCGAGCGGGTGCTCGAAATCGCGAACCGGCTCGGCTATGACTACTCCCGACTCCGCCCTCGCAACCGCCGCACGCGCGCAGTGGCGCTGTTCATGCCCGGCGTTGTGCCCCCCAATGTCTCCATGCTCTACCACGCGCTTCTCGGTCTGAGCCAGCGACTGTCTCAACACGGCCTGCGAGTGCTGCTGGAGTGCGGGCACGAGCAATCGGGCGACCCCGAGGCCGGCCGCGACATCTTCACCCGCGGCGAGGCGGAAGCCGCCATCGGCTACGCAGTCGGAGAGCAGTGGGCGACCCAGATGGCCCAGTGGGGCGTCCCATCCGTCTATATCGGGCCAACCGACCCAGAAGCACCGGTCTGCAGCGTGAACGTCGATGACGCCCTCGGCGGCCGCGCTGTCGCGGAGCATCTTTGGTCGTTGGGCCACCGGAACGTGGGGATCGTCCACATGTTCCGGAGCGAGTGGGGCGAGGCGCGCGCCTCCGGAATCCGGTCCGTGTGGGAGCGATTCGGACGTTCCATTCCCCCCGCACGCGTGCAACTCCTCACGCCCGGCACGGGACGATCCGACGGCGCGCAGATAGAAGAGAACGTCGACGGTGTTGTCCGAGCGCTGCTGGCCGGCGACGGGAATGGCGCCGAGTCGGTCACGGCGATCTTCTGTGATGCGGATTGGGTGGCGTCACGCGCGCTGCGCTCAGTGAGATCGTTGGGGTTGCGGGTGCCCGAGGATGTCTCGGTCGTAGGTTTTGACGACGCGCACTTCGCGCCAGTGCTCGACCCGCCACTGACTACGGTTCGCCAGCCGGTCCGCGAGATATGCGCCTTGGCGATCGAGCTACTGCTGGAGCAGCTAAGCGTGGGCGAGCCAATAGTCCGATCATACTCGCTCCCTTGCGAGTTGGTTGTTCGGAACACGACGGGCCCGGTTAAGAACTGAGATGACTACATTGGCATTGAAGACGTTTGACGTCGCATGTAGTTCGTACCATCCCTAGGGCCAGGGCAAACGGTGGCCCCAACCACACGCCGGAGGTGCGTATACCGTGAGACGCAGAGGATTCACATTGATCGAGTTGCTGGTCGTCATAGCTATCATTGCCATTCTGGCCGCAATCCTGTTCCCCGTGTTCGCTCGGGCACGGGAGAAGGCACGCCAGACGTCCTGCCTGTCGGCACACAAGCAGGTGGGCCTCGGACTTATGATGTACGCCCAGGACTACGACGAGACCTTGCCGTTCATCGAGAACTGCGGCGCCCCATCAGCTGTGTACGCGACCGCCCAACCCCAGGGCAAGATCGATCCCTACTGCAAGAACGCCCAGATCTGGCAGTGCCCGTCGGCGTCGACGGGTACCACGGTGACGTACGACGCGAGCACGAACACGGCGAACAATGGCTCCTGGTACTTCCCTCCGTCGTTCGACGGGATACTGATTTCGATCGGGTGCAATCAGACGGTACTCGGTGGCCTGAACTGCAACGGGGCCCCCGGCGGGATTCGGAAGCTGGCGTCACTCAAGACGCCCGCCGACCTCATCGCGTTCAGTGACTCCGCCGCCTTCTCAAGCTGTGGCTGCGCGGGGGGAATTTACCCGGAGAGATGCTGTGGATTCGATGGCCTCGTCGGCACCGATGCCGATGCGCGTCACAACGGCGGGAACAACTACACGTTCTTCGATGGGCACGCGAAATGGCTGTCGGCGGGTGCAATGCTCTCAGCGGCCGGCACGCCCGGGTCTCGCCCCTCGACGCACGCGTACTTCAAGCCGTAGCAGCGCAGCAACATCGTGCCGAAGACCGGTCGCCAGAGAGTAAGTAGGCACGGCCGAGAAGACGTAGATCGAAGCAATCGTGGAGAGGAGATCTACCATGAGTACCCGTCTGATGCGCATCATCGCGTGCGTGGTCGTGTTGGCCATCGTCTGCACGCTCGTGATCGGGACGCTTGGCTGCAGCAAGAAGCTGTCCTCTGAAGACAAGAAGATGATGAACGACCCAGAGGCCAAGGAAGCCAAGCAGAAACAGATGATGCAAGACATGAAGAAGAAGCAAGGCGCGACGACGACGCCTGGCGGATAGCATCCGACACACGCTGGCTGCCGGCGACGTCAGGCAGATACGACGCAGGAAGAAGAGAGGGAGGCCCGAGGGGCCTCCCTCTCTTCGCGTCCGGCCCCCCTCTCCCCACCGCAGGTGCGCGACTTCCCGCCGCCGAACGTGGCGGGAAGCCTCAGGCACAGCAATCACAGGAGCCACGAATTGCGATGAGCGAGCCACTGAAAGTCGGCGTCGTCGGTATGGGCATCCGGGGCATCTGGATCTCCGAGATGACGCGAGCCGGGGACGCTACCGAACTCGTTGCCTTGGCGGACTTCGACGAAAGCAAACTCGATATCGTCAAGCTACACTTCCCAGACGCGTCGCTCTACGCCTCCGGCGAGCGAATGGCGTGCGAGGCCGACATCGACGCCGTGTTCGTCGGCACGGGAGATCGCTTCCACGCGGGCAACGCCATAGAGGCGCTGCAAGCGGGCAAGCACGTGCTGGTTGAGAAGCCGCTCGCGCAGAACTTCGGCGACATCTCCGAGATCGTTCGACTGAAACAAGAGACGGGACTGACGGTCGGGACGTTCCTCGAGCTACGCCACGCCACGCTCTGGCAGCGCGTGATGGAACTCATCCAATCCGGGGAGATCGGGACCGTCCTCGCCGGCGCGCTCGTCGACCATGTGGGCCGAGACAAGGCGCAGTTCTTCGGCCGATCCGCCACGAGATCACGCGACGGCGTCGTCAGCCTCGTGCTGCAGAAGGGCGTCCACGCGTTGGACTTGCTGAATTGGTTCATGGGCTCATCCCCCCGCAAGCTCCATGCCGTCGGCGGACTGCGCCATTTCGGAGGCGAGGAGCCGGAGGACAAGCACTGCCACGATTGCGCCGACAAGGACACGTGCCCCCACTTCCACGAGCGAGTCGGCAAGCTGGCCACGCCACCGATTGAGATGCAGGCGGACGATGATTTCTGCGTGTGGTCGAGAGCGTGTGACGTGGAGGACGTGACCTTCGCCAACATCGCGTACGACTCCGGCGCCGTTGCCACCTACAGCGAGGTCCACTTCGCGCCGCACTACAGCATTCACATGACCATCTACGGCAGCAAAGCGCAACTCGACATCGATGCCAACCACGACACCGGAGAATCGTGGATCGACGTGACCGCGCGCCACACGCATGAGACGCGGCGCGAGCAACCGGCAGAGAACACGGGGCACGGCAACGCCGATCCCGCGCTGATCGTTGATTTCGCCGAGGCGGCGAGAGACAAGCGCGAGCCCCTCGCAGACCTTCGCGCCGGAGCCGAGAGCGCGTCGATCGGCATCGCGGTGAGGCAATCAATCGACTCCGGCGAGGCGATCGAGTTGCCCGACTTCTCTGCCGTCTAGGGCGCGGCAAGCCGCAACTAGCAGGAGTTAGCTGGACCGCACGCGAAACATAGCAGGCCCGCAACGCAGACCCGCCGGAAGAGGAGTACGCAAATGGCTAAAGTGATCCGAGTTAACATGAGCGACCTGTCCGTGACCGTGGAGGAGCCGGCGACGGACGCGCAGCCCACGGGCGGTCGGCACTTCACGTCCACCGTCGTCGCGCGCGAGGTCCCGCCGCTGTGTCACCCGCTCAGCGCGGCCAACGTGCTCATCATCGCCCCGGGGTGGCTGGGGGGCACGGGCGCGCCCTGCTCCGGCCGACTCTCGATCGGCGCCAAGAGCCCGCTGACAGGCACGATCAAGGAATCGAATGCCGGCGGCAACGCTGCCAACGCGTTGGCGCGACTGGACATTACGGGCATCATCATCGAGGGCTTGCCGCCCGATGATGCGCTCCGAGCCCTCGTGGTCGGCCCAGAAGGAGCCCGCATCGAGGATGCGCCCGAACTCAAGGGCCTGGGCAACTACGATACGGTTGCGGCCCTGCAAGAACGCGTCTCAGGCAAGATCTCGTGCCTCACCATCGGCCAAGCCGGCGAGATGAAGCTGACCGGCGCCAGCATCGCGGTGACCGACGAGGAGATGCGCCCTACCCGCCATGCCGGACGCGGCGGGCTCGGAGCCGTCATGGGCTCCAAAGGTCTGAAGGCGGTCGTGATCGACAACGAACATGGCGATCGGCCGACATCCGCAGACCAAGCCGCGTTCACGAAGGCAGCGTCCACGTTTAGCAAGCTTCTTCGCGCTCACCCTGTCACGGGCGAGGCGCTTCCGACGTATGGCACCAACGTGCTCACCAACATCATCAACGAGGCGGGCGCCTACCCGACCCGCAACTTCAGCACGGGCCAGTTCGAGGGCACGGAGGCCATCAGCGGCGAGACCCAGCGCGACACCATCATAGAGCGCGGCGGCCTGCCAAAGCACGCCTGTCACAAGGGCTGCGTGATCCAGTGCTCCCGGATCTACCACGACAAGAACGGCGAGTACCTAACCAAGGGTCCCGAGTACGAGACGGTCTGGTCCCACGGCGCGAACTGCGAAATCGATGACCTCGACGCCATCGCGGTCATGGACCGGATGGACGACGACATCGGGCTCGACACCATTGAGATGGGCGCGGCAATCGGCGTCGCGATGGAGGCGGGGCTGATTGAGTTCGGCGATGCGGAGGGAGCCATCAAGCTGCTCGAGGAGGTCCGCGCCGGAACGCCGCTGGGCCGCATCATCGGCTCGGGCGCGGAGGTGACGGGACGCGCTTTCGGCGTGGCGCACGTGCCGACGGTCAAGGGCCAGGCCATCCCCGCTTACGATCCCAGAGCCGCGAAGGGCATCGGCGTAACTTACGCAACCACGACCATGGGCGCCGACCACACGGCTGGGTATGCGATCTGCCAGAACATCCTCGGTGTCGGCGGGACCGTCGATCCGCTCAAGCCCGAGGGGCAAGCTGAATTGTCGAAGGCGCTTCAGATCGCGACGGGTATGATCGACGCGAGCGGGCTATGCGTGTTCGTGGCTTTCTGCGTCCTTGATGAGCCCGACGCCTTCCAGGCGATTGTCGACATGACCAACGCGCACCTGGGCACATCGCTCGACGGCGACGGACTCGGTGGCATTGGCGCCGAGGTTCTGGCAATCGAGCGCGACTTCAATGCCCGCGCCGGCTTCACGAGCCAACACGACCGGCTTCCGGCATTCTTCTCGACCGAGCCGCTCGCGCCACACGGCGTCGTCTTCGACGTCCCCGAGGAGGAACTCGACGCTGTCCACGACGGATGAGATCACCGTTACGGTCAAGCTGTTCGCCACCCTCCGCGAGCACGCGCCTGAGGGCGCTGATCCGCGCGGCTTCCCGGTCGCGATGCCCCCTGACGCAACGCTGGGCGCGCTGGGCACGCATCTCGGCGTCCCCGAGGCGCTCTGGAGGGTGGCGTTCCGCAACAATGTCGTGTGCCGCGACCCACAACTCCCGCTCGCGGACGGCGACGTCGTTGCGTTCTTTCCGCCCATCGCCGGGGGGTAGGCCGGCGGCAATCTCCCTCTTACTATGGTGGCATGACCATGACCGAGCCGGCACGCACCCTGCTCCACGAATGGCACTGCGCGCGCGACGCCAAGATGGTCGAGTTCGCCGGCTGGGAGATGCCGCTTCACTACGAGATCGGCATCCTACAGGAGCACCTCGCCACCCGCAAATTCGGGGGCTTGTTCGATGTCAGCCACATGGGGCGCTTCTACGTCACCGGCGCCGGCAGCGTTCCGTTTCTCCAGCACGTGCTATCCAACAATGCCGAATCCCTGCAGCCATACGGTCCCCACGCCCAGTACACGCTGATCGCCGATGAGCGTGGCGGCGTCATCGACGACGCGTACCTGTATCGTGTCGATCACGATGAATACCTGCTGATCGTCAACGCGGGTAACCGTCCTGCGGATTGGGACCATCTCCACCACCACGCTACAGATTTCGCCGACGTGCAGCTTGAGGATCGCACGGTGGCCACGGCGATGTTTGCCTGTCAAGGCCCCCTCGCCGGGCGCATTGTTGAAAGCCTGATTGAGGGCGGATGTCTGCCTGACCCGATCCGCAACCGGACATCCACGGCCGTCCTGGCCGGGGCGGACGTGTTAATCGCGCGCACTGGCTACACGGGCGAGCCCGTCGGGTTCGAGCTGGTCCTGGACGCGGGGCGCGCGGCCGCAGTGTGGTCCGCGCTCCACGAGGCCGGCCAAAAATCCGGCATGCTCGCCGCCGGGCTTGGGGCGCGCGACACGCTTCGTTTGGAGGCCGGCCTCCCGCTACACGGGCACGAACTCGGTCTCGACCTCGACGACAACCCGATCCCGGCCTTCGCGTCGCCCCTCGCCCCCATCGCCGTGAGTTTCTCGCCACGCAAAGGCGACTTCATCGGCCGTGAGGCTCTAGCGCTCCAGTTCGAGCAGGCGCAGAAGCTCCTCATGGGACGCGGCGAGCAAACCGAAGTCCTGCCTTACCAGGTCCGGCCACTGGCGCTGGTCGGCCGCGGCGTCGCGCGGCGAGGCGATGAGGTCGTCATCGGCGAGCACAGAATCGGGGCCGTTACGAGCGGCACGATGGCGCCGTATTGGGAGTTCGCGGGTGAGGGCGCGGGGATGACGATCACGGATGAATCGACACGCCGCTGCATCGCCCTCGCCTGCGTGGATCCAACGCTGCCGCCCGAACAATATGTGGAGGTCGTCGTCCGAGGCAAGCGAATTGCGGGGCGCGTCGTCCGTTGGCACGGGCGCTCGGAGGCTCCGCCCTACTTCCATGCTATTCCCGTGGAATGGCACAAGCCCGATCCGGAGCCCGTCGTCGGCGACGGCACGACCCGCGCCGCGGAGTTGGTCCGCAAGGCCTTTGATAACCACGAATGGCGGCAGCGCCAGTGCATCAACCTCATCCCATCTGAGATGACGCCGTCGCCCTTGGTCCGCGCGCTACAGGTTGCCGATCCCGTCGGGCGATACGCCGAGCACAAGGAACTCGTGGCGGCCTTCGATCAGGAGGTCTACTACTACCAGGGCACCGAGTTCATTCGCTGGGTCGAACAGCGCCTGCAGGCGGAGATCAGAGAGTACCTCGGTTGCTCGCTCGTGGAAGCGC
The DNA here is from genome assembly GCA_964555935.1 of uncultured Armatimonadia bacterium. GTDB lineage: Bacteria > Armatimonadota > Zipacnadia > Zipacnadales > VGFC01 > CAZKUN01. The sequence continues at coordinate 9,630 of CAZKUN010000074.1, forward strand.
GCCCCATCAGCGGGCAGATGGCCAACCTCGCCTTCTTCAGCGCGTTGGTCGACTTCCGGAATACCGTCGACCGCAAACGCGAATCCGAGCGCATCCGCATGGTCATGAACAACCACCTCGGCAAGGGCGGTCACCTGAGCGCTCAGCCGATGGGCGCGCTCCGCGACTGCGTGGCCAAAGACCCCGTGACCGAGCGATTCGCGGTGGTCGATTTCCCCGTCTGCGAGGAGAATCCGTACCGCATCGATCTCGATGCAACGGGCGAACTCATCGACCGCCTCGATCCCGAGCTGTTCATCCTGGGCAAGAGCCTCGTGCTGCATCCCGAGCCCGTGGCGGAGATCCGCGCGCTCGTGGCCAGCCGCCAGCCTCAACCGCTCATCATGTACGACATGGCGCACGTGCTCGGACTGGTCGGCCCGCACTTCCAGGAGCCCTTCGCTGAAGGCGCGGACATCGTGACGGCATCCACGCACAAGACATTCTTCGGCACGCAGCGCGGGATCATCGGTGCTGAGATCGAGGAAAACACTGCCGAGTACGAGCTGTGGGAGGCCATCCTCCGGCGGTCGTTCCCGGGCATGGTCAGCAACCACCACCTCGGCACGCTCGTCGGCTTGCTCCTGGCCGCCATCGAGATGAACACGTTCAAGGACGAGTACCAGCGGCAAGTCATCGCCAACGCCAAGGCCTTCGCGCGGGCGCTTCGCGAGGCCGGGCTCGATGTGCAGGGCGACCCGTCGGTGGACTTCACCGAGACGCATCAGGTGATCGTGAAGGTGGGTTACGCGGCGGGGTGTGAGGTCGCGCAGCGCCTGGAAGACAGCAACATCATCTGCAACTACCAGGCCCTGCCCGGCGACGACGGATTCACGGCGAGTTCGGGCCTGCGTTTGGGCGTCGCGGAGATGACGCGGTTTGGCATGACAGAGGACGACTTCCGACAACTCGCCGCGCTGATGGCCGATGTCATCAACGGCGGCGCGGATGTAGCAGCTCAGATCGCGGCGATGCGATTCGGCTTCCAAACGATGCAATACTGCTTCGATGAGACCCTCGCTGGCGGTGCGATGGCGCGCCTCTTCTGAGCCGCACCTACCACTTCAACTTCGGCTTTCGCGCTGCCGTTACCTCATTCACACGCTTGACCGAAGCCGCGTGTGGCGCCTCATGCAAGACATCCGGATTCTCCCTCGCCTCATCGGCGATCTCGCGCATTGCCGCGATGAACTGATCGAGCGTCGCCTTGCCTTCGGTCTCAGTCGGCTCGATCATGATGGCTTCCTTGACGATCAGCGGGAAGTACACCGTCGGCGGGTGCATGCCGTGGTCGATCAGGCGCTTGGCGATGTCCATGGCCCTCACGCCCGTTTCCTTCAGGATGCTCTGCGCCGACAGGACGCACTCGTGCATGAACGGGCCCTCATGCGGCAGGTCATACGCGTCCTTGAGGGCCTCCGCAACGTAGTTCGCGTTCAGCACGGCGGCCTCGCTGACGCGTCTCAGGCCCTCCGCCCCGTGGGTGAGAATATACGCGTAAGCGCGCACCGCGACGAGGAAGTTGCCGAAGTACGAGTGGACGCGTCCGATCGACTGCGGTTGATCCCAATCCCAACCAAACTCGCCGTCCCGCTCAGTGGCGCGAGGCACGGGCAAGAACGGCTGCAAGTGCTCCTTCACCGCGACAGGTCCCGAGCCGGGCCCGCCACCGCCATGGGGCGTCGAGAATGTCTTGTGGAGGTTGAAGTGCATCGCGTCAAAGCCCATGTCACCGGGCCGCGCGTAACCCATGATGGCATTCATGTTCGCGCCGTCGTAATACAGCAGCGCCCCGGCGTCATGCACCATCCTGACGATTTCCAGGATGTCGGTCTCAAACAGCCCGAGCGTGTTGGGATTGGTAAGCATCACGCCTGAGACGTCTTCACCCAGGGCCTTCGCCAACTCACCCAGATCAACGCGCCCGCCGGCGGACGTGATCGCCGTGCTGGTGTACCCGCATCGCGTCACCGACGCCGGGTTGGTGCCGTGCGCGCTGTCGGGAACGATGATGCGCGAGCGTTGCGATTCGCCCCGAGTCTCGTGGTACGCCCGGAACATGCGGACGCAACAGAACTCGCCCGAGGCCCCGGCCGGCGGCTGGAGCGAGGCAACCTCCATGCCCCCGAGTTCACAGAGCCAGCGCTCGAGTTCGGAAATGAGCTTCAGCGCGCCCTGCACGTGAGCGGCCGGCGTGTCCGGGTGCAATGACGCCCAGCCAGCCATAGCGGCGATTCGCTCGTTGACCTTCGGGTTGTACTTCATCGTACACGAGCCGAGCGGGTAGAAGCCCCGGCCGATGTTGAACGTGTCGCGAGCGAGACGCGCGTAGTGCCGCGCGATCTCCGGTTCGCTGACCTCGGGAAGCGCCGGCGGCGCCAGGCGACGCTGCGCGGAGGGAATCAAGTCATCCAATTCGCGCGCGGGGACGTCCAGCGCGGGCCAGCGGACGCAGCGCTTCCCGCGCCCGGAGATCTCAAGCAGCGTCGTCTGAGGCACTGTGTCACTCATGCTACCCAGCTCCAAACGCGGCGACGAGGCTGTCGATGTCGTCACGGGACCGCTGCTCGGTCGCGGCAAGTAAGAGGCAGCTCTCAAGCTCGGGGTAGTCTCTCCCGAGCGATGGTCCCACGAGGAAGCCCATCCCCGCGAGGCGAGTAACGGCTTCGTCGGCTGACTCGTCGATGTCGACCACGAACTCGTTCAGGAACGCGCTCGCGAACCTCGGCTTCGCCTTGCCGGTCGCCATCAGTCCATCGCTCAAGTAGCGTGCCTTCTGAGCGCTCAGTTCTGCCAATTCGCGCAGGCCCTGGGGCCCGAGCGCCGCGAGGTACACCGTCGAGGCAAGGGCGCAGAGAGATTCGCTCGTGCAGATATTGCTGGTGGCCCGCTCGCGGCGGATGTGTTGCTCGCGCGTCTGGAGGGTCAAGCAGTATGCTCTCCGTCCGTCGGCGTCGACCGTCTCCCCCACAACCCGCCCCGGAACGCGGCGCATCATCTCTTCCCCGCAAGCAAACAGACCTAGCAGCGGGCCGCCATACGCCGGCGCGATGCCGAGCGGCTGCCCCTCACCGATGGCCACGTCCGCACCGTACTCGCCCGGCGGTCTCAACACCCCCAGCGAAATCGGTTCGACGGACGCCACGAAGAGCGCGCCGGAGCCATGGGCCATCTCAGCCGCGGCGCCCATGTCCTCCAGAACGCCGAAGTAGTTCGGGTGCTGCAGCGCGACGCAGGAGACATCATCAGCCATCATGGCGCTGAGAGCATCGATGTCGGTCTGTCCCGTCTCGGCATCGTAGGGCACGTCAACGACGTCGATGTTCATCGCGCTGCAATAAGTCGTGGCGACCCGGCGCGCGCTCGGCGAGAGCGCTCGCGACACCAGCGCGCGCGAGCGCCGCGTCTGGGCGGCCGCCAGCAGCACGGCTTCGCCGAGAGCTGACGCGCCATCGTACAGCGACGCGTTCGCCACCGGCAGTCCCGTCAGCTCGCAGATCATGCTCTGGTACTCAAACAGCGCCTGGAGCATTCCCTGCGAGGCCTCGGGCTGGTACGGCGTGTAGCCGGTCTTGAACTCCGGCCGGTTGATGACATCGAGCACGATGCTGGGGATGAACCGGTCGTACACTCCGCCGCCGGCGAAGCATGTCAGGTCATCAAGCGAGCTGTTCGTCGCCGCGAGGTCCCGCATGTGGCGGAGCAGCTCTGACTCGCTGAGGGGACCCGGCAAGTTGGCGGCGGCCGTCTCGCGCAGCTCCGACGGAATCTGGCGAAACAGGTCGTCGATCGAGGCGACGCCGAGGGCCTCGAGCATAGCTGTCCAATCATCGTCTGAGCCCGGGACGTAACTCACCCCGCAGCCTCCTCACAGTGCTTCGCATACGCGGCTGCATCCATCAGCGCATCCAGCTCGGTTGGGTCGCTGAGGCGGATAGCGACGATCCATCCGTTGCCGAACGGATCCTGGTTCACGACCTCCGGCTCGTCCAACAGGTCATCATTGACTTCGGTGATCTCGCCACTCACAGGAGCGCACAGATCGTCCACCGCCTTCACGCTCTCGATGACGCCGAAGCCCTCGCCAGCCGCCACAGCCCGCCCCACTTCCGGGAGTTCGAAGAAGACCATGTCGCCAAGCTGCTCCTGCGCGAAATCGGTCACGCCGACACGGACGATGTCGCCCTCCACGCGCGCCCATTCATGCGTCGGTGCATACCTAAGATCATCCTGGGTCCCCAAGTTGACTTCCTCCTGGTCATCATCTGACGATTCAAACAACAACCGGCCGGACATATCTTCGCCAGTCACTGCGGTATCGCCTACATTGAAGGGCCACAAGCCCGCGGCGTGCAAGCTACCCGCGTACACGTGAATGTCCGAATTCGGAGGCGTGAGATGCTGGCGATCGCGACGTGGTTGTGCCTGGTGGGACCAGCCGCGGGCCTGGCTGACGAGCTGTGGAGTGATGAGTTTACCGGTAGCCAGACTTACGAGCGGTGGGGCCCGAGGTGCTGGGAGATCGCTGACGGGGCGCTGGGGTTCCGAGCGGGTCAGGAGGCGTCATACCAGATCCCGCGCTTGCCCGACCTAACCGAGGCGACCACCACCTGCGAGCTGACAGCGACCGAGCGCACGCGCCAGACCTACGTGTGGGCGGGACTGACGCTCTTCGTCGATCCGACCAATCAGTGGCAGCTATCCCTCGTCGAAAGCCCGCAAGGCAAGCGCTACTTCGAGCTGCTTGAGCGACTGGACGGCGTCCAACACGCGCAAGCCGGTGGCGGCACGTCCGCGACCAAACTGCCGATGACGAGCGCCGGCGAGCTTGGTGGCTGGGAGTACGGACAGGCGTGCGAGCTAGAGCTGGCGCTCACTCCTGAGTCCATCACCGGAACCGTGACCGACCCGCGGACGGGCGAATACTGGCAGCGCAGCTACAAGTTCGACGGCGGCCGAGCGCTCATGGCCGGGCGGCCGGGGATGCTTGTATCGGGCATGGAAGGCACGTTCCGCGAGTTCCGCATTGACGGCAGCCTGCCGGAGCCAGAGGAAGGCCTCGCCATCGAGTCGGGGCCGCGCGGCTCGGTCGCGATCATCGACAGCCGCGAGGGCGGCCTCGCGGAGAAATGGGCCGACGAATACAGAAAGGCGGGCTACGGCGCGACGGCTGTCGCGCGGGAAGACCTGCGCCAGGCAAACGTGCCGGTGGGTGAAGTTGACCTGCTCGTGCTCGCGGACGCGACGGCTGTCCCGCTCAGGACGCGAGACTCAGTGACACAGCTATTGCGATGCGCCGGCAAGCTGATTGCCATCGGCGCCCCGGCATTCACGGAACTGCTCACCCACACGCCGGAGGGCTGGGTCGACAGAGCGAACTACGCCGAGGCGATAATCGCCGAGCTGGAGCTTGTTGACCTCGACGCGCCCGTCGACGAATGGCGCTTCGCGGCGATGCAACCTGACAGCGATGCCAGCCTCCGCGCTGCGGATGACGCGCTGGAGTTCGACATCGACCACGACGGTTGGGGCGGATTCTCTCACGACATCACTGGGGCTTACGACGAGGATCGCACGCTGCTGACGTTCTGGGCGCGCGGCGATGACCAGACATCTCAGATGCACATCGAGTTCCGCGAGGAGGACGGCTCGCGCTGGATCGGGACGATTGGGTTGACGCCCGAATGGCGCGCGCACATGCTCCAACCACGAGACTTCCCCTACTGGAAGGACTCGCCCGCCCCGCGCGGCTGGGAAGGCGATCACTTCCACCCGGAAAACGTCCAGCAAATCAGCCTCGGACTCTCCCAGAGCCACACGCCAAGAGTCAGGAAGGGGCGCCACAAGTTCTGGGTCCAGGGGCTCTCGACGGCCCCCGACCCGGATCACGGGAACGTCGATTTCTCCGTCCCACAAATCCAGGCGCTGTCGCCCTCGTACCACCTCTTCCCCATGCAGACGCCGGCCAAGCTCACCGCGGGCCTACGGAACACCACCTTGGAGATGCCCAACCTCACCTGGCGCGAAGACGCGTATGCGCCCGTCTGGCGCGAGCGCGGTCGCGGCTTCGATCGCGATCGTTCGTGGCGTTGGATCCCACTACTTGAGGTCCGCGACGATTACGGCTTCCATCGCGGAGCGCTCGTGTCGCTCACAGTCGGCGACGCCGTGAATCCCGACGCCATGTGGGCCAACGTCGGCGTGGCGAATGCGGAGGACGCCTTCACCAGCCGCAAACTGCGCGAAGCCGTAATGTCGACGAGCGACGCCATGACACGCGGTTGCTTCCTCATCGAGGCGGGCGCGCCGGTCTTCTCATGCAAGCCGGGCGAGACGATGGAGCTGGGCGCCGAAGTGCTCAACGCAAGCGCCGAAACGCGGGAACTGACGGTGGAGTTCGGCACGTTGATCGGCGGCGGAGGACTGGGTGGGGGCATGGTGCCCGCGACAGAGCGCCGGCAAGTCGTCGTGGAGGCCGGCAAACGTGCGACCGTCACGCTGCCATGGGTCGCCCCGAAGCCCCCCAGCACGTGCCACGTCTTCACAACTCTCACGCTGGATGGAGCGGCCATCGACCGCATCGCCCAAGAGATCGTCGTGGGACCGCGTCCGACTCCGAGCGCCGCCGACTACGTCCGCGTCGAGGGCAGCCACTTCATGCTCGGGGATGAGAAGTGGTTCTTCAACGGGGTCAACTACCGGCCGACGTTCGTGGGCGGCTACCCGCACCTGAACTTCCTTAGCCGCGAGGTATACGACCCCGAGATCGTTGAGCGCGACCTCGCGTGGCTTGAGTCCGCGGGCATCAACGCCCTCAGCGCAATCCACGGAGTCCAGCCGGCGAATGCCGACTCGCCGTGGGCCTACCGCGATCAACTCGATTTCCTCGACCGGTGCGAGCGCCACGGCATCAAGGTCTTCTTCTTCCTATCTCACGCCAGACCGTTCGCCGACGCGGACGCTGACCGCGCCATCGACTACATCAGCCAGGCGGGACTGGCAAATCACCCGGCCATCATGTGCTGGGAGTTGGCGTGGGAGCCAATCCACGGCTCTTGGGGCGACGGCCAAGCGCTGGCGTTCATGCTCGAGCCGTGGAACGACTGGGTTGCGCAGCGTTACGGTTCGGTTGAGAACGCGGTCGCGGACTGGGAGTACGAGCCCGAGATGGTCGACGGCGCGCTTCCCGTGCCCAGTTACGAGATGACGCTCGACCACGGCGAGTGGGACCGCATGGTCGCCGCATTCAGACGCGCCTTCAGCGACACCCTCAGCCGGGGTTACCGCGACATCGTCTCGCGCCTTCGCGAGGCGGAGCCGAGTCACCTGATCTCTTTCCGGTTCGGCGCCTGCGGCATCCCCAACGGACCGACCTTCGCCCACGCCCACTCGCAGGGCGTTCTGAAGCACGTGGACTTCATGAATCCCGAGGGCTACAGCCTCATCAAAGGCTGGGGCATCCCGACGCCCGCGGACGACCTGCGCAAGGGCGGGCTTGTCACGCTCTACTACCGACACTTCTCGCGCGAGAAGCCGGTCGTCTGGATGGAGTTTGGGTATACCGTCAACGGCATCCATGATGCGTGGGAGCAAGGCCGCATCCACATCGACCCCAACGAAATCGCCAACCAGACAGCCGAGTACGAGAGTCTCTACGCCATGTTCATCGAGTCCGGTGCCCGGGGAGCCGCGCCGTGGTGGTTACCGGGAGGCTTCCGTCTCGGCGAGAACTCAGACTTCGGCATGTTGCGCCCGGATGGCTCGGAGCGACCTGTCTGCGAGGTCGTCAAGGGCTACTTGCCCCAGTTCGCGGAGGTGCAGCACGAGGAGCCGACCGCGTTCATCGACCTGGACCTCGACAGCCATTATCCCGATGCGTGGGACGTATATTCGGCGGAGTACCTGAAGCTGGTACAGGCGGGTGAGAGACCCCACGTGCGGACCGCCGGAACAGGAACGACGTCGGCGAGCTGCCCGCTCACCGCGGTGGGAGGCACGGACTACAACGGACACAATCCGCCGGCCTTTCTCAATGCGGAATTCAACTCGCTGGAGATCCGCGGCGGCGACGGCGACTGGATCGCTGTTGACGACGGATCCGCCATCGACGTGCCCGTCGGCAAGCCCGTCCGCTGCCGCGCATCCGTCGGCAACATCGGCGAAGCCACGTGGCTCGGATCAGGCGAAGTGTCCCTGGCGGGGAGAGCCGAATACGGGCTCGAGTTCTCAGCGCCCATCGACGCCGAGACCGAGTTCCTGAGAGATGCCCAGGTCTCGGAGTTCGTCCTCGTGCCAAGGGCCGATGGGGAGACCACTGTTTCCTTCGAGATGCAGGCCCAGGGACGAGCTTACTTCGGCGAGCGCCGCACGATAGTCTTGCGAGCGATGCCATAGGGGAGCGACCAATGCCCCACGCCCTGTCCGTTGCCATGCTCGTGATCGGCACGAGCGCAACCGCGCAGCCACCCGAAGACGCGGCGCGCGTGGCGCCGGGCGACTCGATCCAAACGGAGGTGAGCGTGGTGAAGTCGAGCGACGTCAGCGTAACGGATGGCCTGCTAGATGGTGAGTTCCGGTGGACGACAAGCGGCCCGTATGTGGCCCATCCCGAGTCAACCGAGGACACGTACGTCTCGATCAAAGACCCAACCGTCGTGTTTCACGAGGGCCTGTGGCACCTGTTCTGCACCGTTCGGCGCGACGGGCAACACCACCAGATCGAGCACCTCTCGTTTGCCGACTGGGATGATATCGCGTCGGCCGAGCGAACCGTGCTGAGCATGCACGATGACTTCATCGCCGCGCCGCAGGTCTTCTACTTCGCGCCGCAAGAGAAGTGGTACCTTATCGGCCAGGCGGCGAGCGAAGCCTGGGACCCCAAGTACGGCGCCGCCTACGCCACAAGCACCGACATCGCCGACCCTAGCGCGTGGAGCGAAGTCAGACCGCTCGAAGCGAATCACGCGGACGGCAAGGTGGGGCTCGACTTCTGGATCATCTGCGACGAGACCAAGGCCCACCTGTTCTTCACCAGCCTGGATGGGAGGATGTGGCGTGAGGAGACGAGTCTGGCGGACTTCCCAACCGGTTGGTCGGAAGCGGAACTCGCGCTTCAAGCCGACATCTTCGAGGCGAGCCACACCTACAAGCTGGCGGGGCTAGACAAGTACTTGACGGTCATCGAGGCGCAAGGCGGGCGCGGCTGGCGGTACTTCAAGGCCTACCTGGCGGACACGCTCGACGGCGAATGGACTCCGCTCTCCGCGACCAAGGACGAGACCTTCGCGAGCATGGCCAACACCACGCACCCCGATCAGCGATGGACGGATTGCATCAGCCACGGCGAGATCCTGCGCGCGGGCGTCGATCAACGCCTGGAGATCGACACGGCCGATCTGCGCTTCGTGTTTCAGGGCGTGCTCGACAGCGAGCGCGCCGGCCTCGGCTATGGCGAGATCCCGTGGCGGCTGGGGCTGCTCGAGTCTGCCAAGTAGATCAGCCCTCGAGCGCGATCTCGACGCTCCCGCCGGCGGGGATGGCAACCCGCTCCTCAGCCTGGGCGAGTCCCGCGAAGGCGTCGTTCGTCCGCAGCGTGCATTCGAGCGCGTCTTGGGTCGGATTGTGCGCGTAGACGTCGACGCCGCCCTCGCGCCACCACGCGACAATCCGGATCTCGGCCCGATCGCACGTGACCGGATGCCCGATGACCAGGCTCACGTCCGCCTCGTTGAGATCAACGCGCGCGTATCCCGTCCCATCGTGGACGGTGATCGCCTGCAGCGCTCCCCCGGCGACCTGCTTCGCTCCAGTCCAGTTGTCCGCGAGCCCCGCGGCTTGCACGAGTAGATCCGTCGGCATTGGCGTCTGCGAGAGAGTCGCCGCGAATGCGCCATCCTGAGCCGTCGCCACGAGCCGTCCCGTCGTGTCAACCACGCTCCCCTTCGTCGCGTCAACCGTGTACGCGGGCTCGCACCCAATTCCGAGCGTGCGACGGACGTCCTCGAAAGGCTCGTTGCCCTCCTCGAGGCTCGTCGGCGCGGACACCGCGATGAATTTCATCTCCCACTCGTCGCCCGCCGACGCCTTCTCACCCGAAATCGGCAGCCCGAAGTTGGCTGCAAACAACCCGCTCGTCATGACCACTCGAGCCATCACCGGCGTAAGCGGGAAGATGGCGCCCGCGCCCACCGAATTCGGATAAGCGGCGACGTAATTGCCTAGGTCCATCTCGCCGTTTGCGTACCAGTGGGGTGCGTCCGGTGTCCCGACGCGATTGAGCGTCCTCCCGTCGGCGAAGCTGGCGAAGCAGTGGTCGCCGACGCCCTCGGGGCGGCTCCCATAGTCGCTGACGGCATATCCATGCAACGCCACCGCGCTCTCGGGGTCGAACCTGAAGTCCTGCTTGGCGGCGACCGTCACCTCGTTGAAGCTCATGCCCACGCGCTCGAACCGGGCCGTCGGAGTAATCCGGCGGACCCGGTACTCGATGAACTCCGTCGGCATGGTCCGATAGCTCGGGGCGCAGTCCTTCCGCTGGGGCGTGCCTTCCGCGTACTTCGACCGGACGATCTGGTCGAGTATCTGCACTTCCGGGCCGGCGACCCCGTAGATATTCGATGCCGCCGATGCCGGTCCACCCTCTTCGATGCCTCCCTCAATCGCGGCCCGGACCGCAACCTTGCCCGATGAGCCCGTCCACGTTCCATCCCATGACGGCGGGAAATCCGACGTGTAGTCCACCGAACAGGGAGCCCCCCAGGTAGGAATCCACCCCGCGTAGACTGCCGAGGTGGTCCCGGTTGTGTAGAGCAGCCTGCCCTTGGCGTTGCGTTGCAGCGTCGCTGAGATCGTGTTCTGGTGGTCGCCGCACTGGTTGACGTATGCCTCCGAGAACCGGACGCGGATGCCGGGCGAAACCAGCATCCCCCCGTCCGCGTCCGTCGCAGTGAAGTGGAAGACGTGCTGCCGGTCGTGGTGGCCAGGCCACTCGCGGGCGCACTCAGTCCCATCGCCGGCAAAGCGCATGAACGGCCGACCCCGGTCCGTCACGCTCACCTCGCTCACTCCCGCCGGCGAGCTGACGTTGAGCCGCATCTTGGTGCGGCTCGATCCCGGCGCGGGCGGCGCCCAATACATGGCGTTGATGTCAGACCACTCCACCAGCTTCGGCCCGCTGGACAGATACGCGAAGTGCGGGTTCATCCAGTACAGACGCCCGGCTTGCTTCTGCGGCGTGATCTGGAGCTTCAGGTCTTCGGCGTCGCGGACGCGCCACACGTTCTGCAGGCCAGTCTCGGCCGCGTCCGCCACGGCATCGGGCGACGTGATGAGGTGCAGCGACAGCGGCACCAGGTTGTGGAACTGGGCGTTCAGCGCCAGGTAATGATCCAGCGAGTCGTCCACCAACTCCCCATTCTCGTACGTGTGAACCGCGCAGGCCGTCATATTCTTCAGGATCTGCGGGTCGCGGTCGGGGTGGGCGTGGAGCCGAGTGATGGCCAGGAAACCGCTGTGCATCTGGCTGCCCCAGAAGTTGTACGTATCGTCGATGTGCTTGCCGTCCGCGGCCAGCCCCGGCCCGACGGGGTAGTTGAACTCGCCGAACGCGACGTACTGATCGCCCTGAAGCGTCTCGTAGTCGATGCCCGGCAGCGCCAGGAACTCGGCGTTCGATTCGGCCGCGCAGTCATCCCGCAGGCCGTTCCATTCGTCGGCGGTCAGCTCATCCAGCCGTTCCGCGAACAGGATGGCCTGGTATCCGGCATCCTTCGCGGCGGCGCAGTACTCCGCCACAGTCCCGGATCCGCCCGTCAGCGCTGTCCGAGCCCCGGCGAGGACTTTCAGGTGCCGCAGGTCGAGCGGAGCCGGAAACATCTCCGTTTCCCAGTCCACCTCATAGGCCACGTATTCCTCAGGACGAGTTTCGGGCGTCTCAGGCGTGATGTAGCCGCCAAACGCGCCGCTCTCCACCGACGGCTCCGCCAGCCACTCGATCAGCCGCACGCAGAGCTTGCCCATGTCGCTGGGCGTCCCGTTAGCTCCCGCCTCCCAGACGATGCTCTCCATCGACCGGTTACGCGCTCCCCAGAACGTCCAGTTCGGCCACAGCGCCAGAATGGCGGCTCGCCCGTTCTCCACCGACCTGGTCGCCACGATGGGCGGCTCCGTTGGGTAGGCAGCCGCCTCAGTCTCCTGCACGCCGGTGTTGGGCGTCGTCCGCACGGATCGCGCCGAGGCTTCTCCACTCACCAGCGTCGTCCAGGGGTCGCCGAGCTTGGGCACGTAGAGGGTCTTCTGCCCGTCAGCGCGCCACGACCGAGCGGGGTAGTAGATGGTCGTCAGCCCCTCAGTGACAGGAGAGGCCGTTAGATTCGTCGTCCACGAATAGTCCCAGCGGATGAACCGCGTCTGCCGGTGAAGGTGCTCAGGATCCGTGACTTGTTCATCCAGAAGCTGCGCGTCCCACCGTTTCAGGAATACGTTCGCCGACACGCGTCCCTTGTCCCAGCCGCCGCTTCCCATGCACGAGAGCACGCCCCCGCCGGCGCTGCAGTATTCATGAAGCGCCTCAAACGCCGCGGCGACGTGGGGCGGCACCTCGCCTCGTTCATTGGCGCTTGGCACGTCCGTCAGAACCACGGCATTGAATGGCTTGAGGCTCTCCGGCGTGACGGTCTTCCAGCTCAACACGCCGACCTCAAGCCCTGCGTCGATGAGGTCGGGTGCCGCGTCGTATTCGTCCAGGTAGTGGAACTCCCTGGAGACGAACGCGACCGACGGCGCCGCTGCGGCCGCCGAGGCCAGGGCCAGACACGAGGCAACGATCATCAGCCCGCCCAGCAGACCGAGGAGTCTTTTGGGGCGTATTGAACGGGAGTGGATTGGCATGGGGTGTCCCGATCCTCCTGGTAGAGCAGCACTCGCATACCGACACCCGCAACATTGGCACCCGCCGCATCGCTGACCTTCAAGGCGGGCCAACATGGCACTACCATCCACGTCGATGCACGCGCCTCAATGGGGAGCCCTGCGGGGAACGGCTTCTTCGTGCGGTCGCCAACCACGCCGCCACCTGTAACGGAAAGCCCCCCGCCGAGTAGACTCGAGCGGGGGGCGGCAGGTCGTCGTGAGTTCTGGCCCTACTCGCCGAAGTGCGCGCTCTCGATGAGGTAAGGATCGTTGGCTGGGACCGGATCAGCAACGCGGAAGCTGCGGAGGAAGGCAAAGACGAACAGCGCCATCATGCCCGCGAAGGTAAGGATCTCAACGAACCCAAATCGCACCGGCATCTTCAAGGCGGGCATCACAAGCAGGTAGACGTCGAGCCAGCGGCCGACGAGCACGATCACGGCGGCTCGCAGTAGCCACTTCGGAGAGCGCCTCGACGAGGCCGGGATGAGGATCACGAGTGGGACGATCCAATTGAGCGCGAAGTTGAGCAGGAAGAGAATCGTCCACCCGCCCGTCAGCCTGAGGGCGAAGTACGCGGTCTCCTCGCCGATGTTCGTGTAGTAAATGAGCATGAACTGACTGAACCAGATGTAGGCCCAGAATGTGCTCGTCGCGCAGATGATTCGGGAGAGTTCGTAGACGTGATGCTCGGTGATGCCGGGGATGATGTTGCGCGCCCGCATGTAGAGCAGGAAGAGCGCCATCGCAGCCGTGCCACCAAGCAAGAGCCCGGCGAAGCAGTACACGGGGAACATCGTGCTGTACCAGTTCGGCTCCAGCGACATGACCCAGTCGATGCTGCTGAAGATAAACGTCACGCCACACACCATGAGGAATACCGCGGAGCGAATCTGGTTCTTGCGCGTGTGGCGCACGTCGCCATCGGCGTCCTGGCGCGTTGAGTGGGATCGCAGGATGTACGCGAACAGTATCCAGATCGCGCACGTCACGACAGTGCGCGCGAGAATGAACCCGGGGTTGAGGTAGGCGGTCTTGAACCCCACGTGCGGACCGGGGTGCAGTTTTTCCAGCCCCGGGTAGATCGCGGAGCGGCCAAAGAAGAGGACGAGCATCAACACGGCACCGACCGGCAGATACGCGGCCATGGCCTCCGGGATCCGCCGAAACAGCACTGCCCAACCCGAGCTAAGCACGTAGTTGAGGGCAATGAAGATGACGCCATAGAGCGCGATCATGAGGAAGTAGTAGTTGCCAACCAGGAGGCTCGCCCACGCTCGCTCGGGCAACACGAACACGCCGATGACGAAGGCCGCGAGTCCGACCGCCGCTATGCCAAGCAGACACTTGCGATGCTTGTTGTAGGCCGCGTTAATCAAGTCCACCTACTCGTTGCCTCCCTGTAAGGAACGAACATACACGATGACCCGCCAGCGATCATCCCAGGACACCTGGGACGCGTAGGAGCTCATCTTGTTGCGTCCGAGCGTGATCGTGTGGAACATCTCCCCGTCGCTCAATGCCTGAGTCTCAGCAGTCAGGAAGTTGGCGGGGTTCGGGAATTTCGGGATTATGGGACCGTCGCCCTGCCCCCCGGCGCCGTGACACACCAGGCAGAACGTCTCGTAGGCAGACTGACCGCGTTCGAGCGTCTCGGGAGACGCGGCAAACGGGTTCGCGAGTTCCTGGCCGGCCCGCAGACGGTCCTCGTCGGTGGCCTCGTAATGGAACGGGTGCGCGCCCCTGGCGAGCGTGCCCGCCGGTGGGAGTTGCATGGTCATCCCGTTGGCCAGCACCAGGTTCTCCGACTGAGTCCGAGAAGCAGGCGACTTGAACATCTGAGTCGGCAGATACCAGTTTGGTTCGGTCAAGTCGCGCCTGAGCGCCCACATGGCCCCCAGAACAACCACGGGCAGCAGCACGACTCCTGACCACAATGCCAATCGTTTGATCACGCTATCTCGTCTCCCTCATCGACCTCGACGGCGCCGTACTCCCAAAGCGAGGCAACCATCTCCGCGGCGTCGATCGACGCGTCCGACTGCACGAGCACGATGGCAAATCGATCGTCCGAGACGCGCCGCAGCTTGGGAGCGGCTCGCCCCGGCCACAGCTTCGTACAGGCCAGCAGCGCCAGCACTCCGATGATGCCAGACAGCAGAACCGTCAGCTCGAATGTTACGGGAATGAACGCGGGCCAGGCAAGGAATGGCTGACCCCCGATGATGATCGGCCAGTCGTACGCGGATGTCCATGCCTGAAACGCCAGTCCCAAGGTCAACCCGAGCACGCCCGCGCCAATCCCGACCCAGACCAACCGGGACGGGGCCAGGCCCATGGCCTTGTCCAGGCCGTGAACGGGGTAAGGCGTGAACACATCCTGCACGTCGTAGTCGCTGGCGCGAGCATCCGCAACGGCGCGCACGACGTCGTGTTCGTTCTCAAAGTAGCCGATGCAGTACCTGTTACTCATGTGCCGGCTCCTTGGACCGTTTCCTCGAAGCGTAGTCGAGCACTCCCTTTATCTCAGCGATGGAGCACACGGGCAGCACGCGGATGAATAGGAGGAAGAGGGTGAAGAACAGTCCGAAGACCCCAATCAGGATCGCCCATTCATTGCCGGTTGGTATGTACATGGCCCAACTGCTGGGCAGGAAGTCCCGGTGCAGCGAGATCACGATGATGACGAAGCGCTCAAGCCACATGCCGATGGTAACAAAGACACAGACGACGCCGATGATCCACGGCGTCCGCCGGGCCCGTCCCCACCACATGATCTGCGGCGCGGCTACGTTGCAGAACACCATCCCCCAGAAAGCCGGGGCGTATGGCCCAAGGGCGCGGTTGCGGAAAGCGGCCATCTCATACTCGTTCCCGCTGTACCAAGCCATGAAGACCTCGATGGCGTAGGAGAACCCCACGACCAGCCCAGCCAGGAGCATGATCTTACACATCCAGTTGAAGTGCTGGATGGTGATGTACGCCTCGAGCCGCATGGTCTTGCGCGTAACGAGCAGCAGAAGCATGACGAACGCCAGCCCGGAGAAGATCGCCCCCGCGACGAAGTAGGGGGGGAAGATGGTGCTGTGCCAGCCCGGGATGACCGCCGTGCAGAAGTCGAAGCTAACGATGGTGTGAACCGACACGACGAGTGGCGTGGCCAAGACGGCCAGCAGCGCGTATATCGTCTCGTACCGATGCCAAGACCGCGCCGATCCATTCCATCCAAAGCTGAGGAGGCCGTATATCATCCGCCGGAGCTTCGACGGCGCCTTGTCCCGCAACGTCGCGAGATCGGGGAGCATCCCGATATACCAGAATATCAAGGAGATGGTGAAGTAGGTCCCGATGGCGAAGAAATCCCAGAGCAGCGGGCTGCGGAAGTTGACCCACAGGTCGCCGCGGTTGTTGGGATACGGGATGATCCAGTAGAAGTACCACGGTCGCCCCATGTGAATCAGCGGGAAGACGCCGGCACACATCACGGCGAAGATGGTCATGGCCTCGGCGGCGCGATTGATCGAGGTGCGCCACTTCTGCCGGAACAGGAACAGGACGGCCGAGATGAGCGTCCCGGCGTGGCCGATACCGATCCAGAAGACGAAGTTGGTGATAGCGAAGCCCCAGCCGACCGTCTTGTTCAATCCCCAGACACCGATCCCGTGCCACATCTCGTAGCCCATGGCGTAGGCGCCGACGAGGAAGGTTGTTGCCGCCACGATGAACCCAACCCACCACGCGGGGCCCGGCTTCCTGAAGACCTCGCGAACGATGTCCTCAGTTACTTCGCCAGTGCCCCTTGGTGGATCGACCAAGGGTTCTCTGAGATCGGATACGGGGGTGCTGGCCACCGGCTGCTCACGCTCCTTCGTCGGTGTTTCTCACTTTTTTGAGATAATGGATCGATGGTCGCCTGTTCAGTTCTTCAAGCACGCGGTAGGCGCGGGGCGACGCAATGAGCTTCGAGACCTGGCTGTCGCGATCCGCCATGTTGCCGAAGGTAATGGCATCGGCCGGGCAGCTCTGCTGACACGCCGTCTGCACTTCACCATCGCCTGCTACGCGGCCCTCGCGTTTCGCCACGGCCTTCGCCCCCTCAAGTCGTTGGAGGCAGAAGCTGCATTTCTCCATGACGCCGCGGGTCCGCACGGTGACATCGGGATTGAGCGCCAGGTTCTGGGTCACGTCGTCGCTGGTGTTGTTGAAGAAATTGAAGCGACGGACCTTATACGGGCAGTTGTTCTCGCAATAGCGCGTGCCCACGCACCTGTTGTAGATCTGGACGCTGAGGCCCTGGTCGTCATGCACCGTAGCCAACACGGGGCAAACCGTCTCGCAGGAGGCGTTGGCGCACTGCTGGCACAGCATCGGCTGATGCACCACTTGCGGCGAGTCGGGGTCGCCGGTGAAGTAACGGTCTATCCGGATCCAGTGCATCTCGCGCCGACGCCCAACTTCCTCACGTCCCACCACGGCCACGTTGTTCTCAACGTCACACGCCGTCACGCATGCCGAGCACCCCATGCACTTCGCCAAGTCGATGACCATGCCCCACTTGTAGTCGCCGTGCTCGTGGTCTTTCCACAGGTCAACATCGTGCGCGTTGACGGGATGCCCCTCGGAGTGGTCGACCTCCTGGACTAGGGGCCGGCCTTCCATTGAGTCGTGGGTCTGCGTCCTGGCGAACGTAATGCTCTCGCCCGTCGGGCTGACGCTGCTGATGACGCCACTGGTCTGGCGGCGTCCTCCGCGCATGGCAACGAGAGGGTACGCGCTGACGCCCACGTTGTCGCCTACCGCCCCGGCGCGCGTCCGACCGTAGCCCAAGCCGATGGAAACGGTGCGCGCGTGCTGTCCCGGTTGGATATGCGCGGGGATCTTGATGGACCCGCCGTCGACCTGGATGTCGACCAACTGCCCCTCGGCTATGCCATTGTCACTGGCAAGCGAATGGGAGATGGCTGCGTAGTTGTCCCAGGTAATCTTGGTGATGGGATCTGGGAGTTCCTGAAGCCAGGCGTTTCCGGCCGCCGCCCCCTCACGGAGCGCCACCGTCTCGAACACCTCGACTTCGAGGTCGCTTCCAGGCGACAGAGTCGTCGCAAGAGCCCTGGCGCCCGCCGCCGCGTCGCCCCACTGGAGCGACGGCGCGTCCTGGCTCGGCGGCACCTCAATGAAGCCCCGCTGGAGCATCGCATCCCAGAATGACTGGAAGTCGCTGAACTCGGTCTGGCGGGGGAAGACGCTTGTCCGCCAGTGGCGCTTCAGGTACTCGTGGAAGGAGACGTCCTCGCCGCTCCACTTCAGCAAACTGTCTTCGAACGCCCGCGTGTCGTAGAGCGGGCGAATCGTCGGCTGGAACAGGCTGAGGCGTCCGTCCTGAGGCTCCGCATCCCCCCATGCCTCCATGGGGTGATCGGCGGGACTGTGCCACTTGGCCACAGCCGCCGTCTCATCCGGAGTGCAGGCGAAGGAGACTGAGCACTCCACCTTGCCCAGCGCGGACGTGAATTCGTCGGCATCCGGGTACGTGTAGGCCGGATTGCAGCCGTGGATCAAGACGGCGTCCACGTCTCCCCGCTGCATCTCCTCGATCAGCTCCGCCATCTCGGCGTCCTGACCCATTCGCTGCTGTGAGGGGCGACTGAGGTCGACTGTCTCGCCCTCGTTGCCGAGGACCGCGTTCAGGAGTAGCACTGCCGCTTGAACTGAGGCATCGTTGGAATCCGACACCACGAGGCTGCGGCTTCGCGCATTCAGGAGCGCGCGCGCTACGGTTGCCAGGCCAGAGCCAGCGCCGGTAGGTAGAGCCGCCGCGGCCGCCACGCCCAACTCCCCGGCCACGTGCGCAGCGAGCGCGGCCACGTAGGCTGCCTGCTCAGACGGCGAGACAGCATATCGGTGGTCGGCGTTGCTGCCCGTCAACGACATGCGCGACTCGAACTGAAAGTGGCGCGACATCTTGCCGTGCTGGCCATCAGGGCTGCGACCAGCGGAGTATTGCTTGGCAAACTCAACCGGAGACAACCATGTCCCCAGGAAGTCGGCGCCGAAGCTGACGATCACGTCCGCCCGGTCGAAACGGTAGCTGGGAATCAGTGGTCGCCCGCATGCAACGCGGTACGCCTCGCGAATCGCATCCAGCGAGAGGGCGTCGTAGACGATGTGTCGGCCCTGCCCGAACGTGTCGACGAAGTCGGAGATCGCCGCGAGGGCCGCCGGCCCGGTGACCGTGCCGGTCAGCACGACGACCTTCCCGCCTCGATCCCTGGCCTGGCTTAGCTGTTTGGTGATTTCGCTGTCGATCTGCTCCCAGGAGGAGGCGCCACCGGCGGAACTCGGCTGTGTCTGCCTGCCCGCGTAGTAGAGCCCGAGCGGCGCCGCCTGCCCCACCGCACACAGCCCCCCGCGCGAAACAGCGTGGTCCGGATTGCCCTCGAACTTGACTGGGCGCCCATCGAGGACTTTGGCCAGCGCCCCGCATGCGGCGCTGCATCCATGGCAGGTGGTGGCGTACCAGCTCGCAACGCCGGGGGTCATCTCGGGCGGCTGGTTCAGATAGGGGATTATCTTCTCCGTCGGCTTCTGACAGCCGGCGATGGCCCCCACGGCCAAAGCCGACCCCATCAGCTTAAGGAAGCCTCGACGGTCCACGCCCAGCGCGCCCGGCAGGATCGAGCGGACATCAGATTCCGCGTCAGACCCGCCCGTGTGGGGCTGCTGGTTCTCTGGACTCGTCAAGCCTCTATCGTTCTCGAAGTCCCGCACCGCGTTGCACCTTCCCTTTAGAAATGGCACGTCGAGCACTCGGTGGGTGGCGCGACATCTTCGACGCCCTCCGGAGGGCTCACCGCATACTCCCGATGGCACTTGACGCACCAACCCATGCTCAGGTGCTGGGTCTGCTCGATACGGGGCATCTCTTCGACGGCGCCATGGCAAGTCTGGCACTCGACGCCCTTGGTCACGTGAGCGCTATGGTCGAAGTGCACGAAGTCCGCGATGTCATGTACGCGGACCCATTCGATAGGCACGTCATTCTCGATGGCCGCCGCAATCTTCTTGACCTCGTCCGAGTCCTTCAGCGTCTCCGAGTGACAGTTCATACACACGCCAGCCGGCGGAACGCCCGCCACAGCCGCCTTGCGGGCGCTGAAATGGCAGTACTCGCAGTCGATGGAGTTGTCCTTGGCGTGGACCTTGTGGGAGAACTCGATGGGCTGCTGTGGGGCGTAGCCTGTCTGGTTTCCCAGCCAGGCGTAGTGTTTGGGGCTGTAGTAGGCCACCGCGCCGGCAACGGTGATCACGACGGACAGGCAGATGAGGAGCGGGGCGTGAATCTGCCCGCTCCTGGGGCCCGCCCCCGGTACCGCTGCAGCTCTCTCAGTGCCGCCGACATAGTGGCGCATCTGATTCGTTATCTCCCAGAGATTGATCCCAGCGACGAGTACCGCAAGACCGACAAATACGGCCGGAGCGACGAGGTGGGCCATCAAGGACTCCGGGACCTGAGTGGCGCCCGCGTATGTGCACGCGAAGAACATTCCATACGTGAAATTCCTCGCGAAATTGACCATGCGATAGTCGACCACGCGGGATCGCTCAGCGCTGAGAAGCATCCGCAGTTCGGCCGTCAGCACGGCCACGAAGAAAAGGACCACGAATGCCCAGATGACGCTCATGGACCAGACGAGAAAGGAAAGGCGCTCCGGCGCGGCCATGTACAGGGACACCTGAGCCAAGACCGAGATTGAGAGCGCTCCGTGCGTGATGTTATTGGGAGCAACCCAGTTCTCGAGTTGAGCTCTGACTCCGCGGACGATCCACATGTAGAAGAAGACGTACACGTAGAGCGCCAGACCGAGGAAATTCAGAGCCAAGAACAGTGGAAGCATCCCCTCGGCCCACGGCCAGACGTGCAGCGAGCTGATGACGACAGATTGCGTGGACACGGTGGTCAGCAAGGCGGCTCCGTTGATGCCGTCACCCATCTCCCCACCGGCAATCCTCCGCACGAACCAGGCGATATAGTATGCCCAACACACCCAGCCCAGAATGTTGAAGGCCTGCGCCAACTCGCTCTGATGGGCGAACTTGGCCAGAGCCACTGCCAGAACATTTGCGCCCGCCGCCCACGTGCCCATGCCGAAGTTGTCGGCTGTGGGTTGTAGGAATGTCTGAGGGGCGCGTGCGAACCGGACGGCGATAGTGGCGAAGATGACTACAGCAAGCAGCAGCAGACCGTAGGAGACTGGCCCGAGGTACTGATCCAGCGTGGCCTCATCCAGACCCATGCGGGTCAGCAGGTGCGGCCCCGCGAATAGCAGCCAGATGCCGAGGGCCATGACCATGCCAGGCGCCGGCAAGTACTCGCTCTTGTTGGTGAATACGCCGTCCAACTTTGCCATCGGTTAGCGCTGCCACCTTCGGCTCGGGTTCTTGTTCCAAATCACCTGCTGCGGACGGCTCCAGAGGTACTTCCACGGCACGACTAGGACGTGCGCCAAGCGCGAGAATGGCAAGATCGCGACCAGGGCGAACGCTCCGATCACGTGTAGCTTGACTACCAGAGGCAGGACGCTCAGCAGCGCCGAATCCGGCTGAAGCACGCACAGAGACCGCAGGTAGGGAACCATGGCCACGGCAAACCAGTTCGAGCCCCACCGCAAGGTGAGGGCCATGTAGACCCCAAGGCCGACCTGCGCGATGAGGAGCACCAGCAAGACAACGTCCATGGGCGTCGTTACCGCGCGTATGCGGGCCCTGACCGCGCGCCGAACGCCGAGGCTCACGATCCCCGTGAGAGCCGCCAGGCCAAACACCAGCGCCGAGACCTCCAGGATGTAGAGGCGAAGCGGAGCCCCGTTGAAGGCCAGCAACTGCTCGGGCAAGAGGAAACCCAAGAGATGCCCAATCAACAGGATGATGATGCCGTAGTGCCAGGCGACCGTGCCGAAGAAGAGATCCTCGCCCTCCAGGAGCTGAGACGACAGACTGGAGTACGTGAAGCGGTCCTTCAGGTAACGGCGCACGCACTCGACGAGCGCAATGGCCACCGCTGCGTATGGAAACAACTCGAAGAGTACCCTGTCCACTGCGAAGGCTCCCTTAAAAGCCAGGTTGCTACTGCGAGGTCACCGAGTCGGTGACAACCTCCGAGGCACCGCGTGCAGCCCCTGATTGCAGGTCGTGCTCCAGCACCGCCGTTACCGCCAGCAGCGGGTTACGATACGGGTTGTCGGCATCTGCCAGGCACTCGTCCATCTTGGCCAGCGCGGGCAGGATGCATTCCTCGATAATGTCGTGGCAGACCTCGGTCCCCGTGATCCGCGCCAGCCATCTCAGCAGTACCGCCAGGTGGTCGGGAAGCTCCACGTCGTTGCCGAGCCCTACCTCGACTTGGCTCTCCCGGAGGTGAGCGAGAAACGCTCCGCGCTGGTAGTCCTCGCCGAAGATATGGAAACCAACCTCAAGGGCGCACACTGGCGTCAGGTCGAACGTATTGGTGTAGCGCTCCTGCATCATGTCCAGCGAGGTGCCGGTGACGTAGGCCTGTAGATCCGTCAGCAGTTCCGCCGCCGCCGGATACGAAATGTCCAACTCGGCCCGGCAGGCCTCGACCGCGGGCCCGGGGTGCTCGGTCGGATACTCCAGCAGCGCTGCAAGTTTCTCGTAGGCGTGGTTTCTCAATGCCATTGACTCATGATCCCCGAACAGGCTTCTTTACATATCCAATGCCGGTGTCGCCCGGCGCATCCGTGACGTCATCGTAGAGCAGCTCTTCCGTCTCCTCGCGGTGGCTCGGAGGAATGACAAAGCGATCGGCGAGCAGCGCCAAGGTCGTGAGGTGATAGATCGCCTCCAACTCCTCGGTGTTGGTGCCCAGCTCCGTCATCATGGCCTCCACCTTCTCGGGGTCCATGTCGCCGACGGATTGCATCCGTTTGAGCGCGCGCACGGCCATCAGCTTCTTGAGCGCGTAGCGCACTTCGCGCTCATTGCCCGCCGCGAAGAGCCGGGCGAGATACCGAATGGGCGTCCTGCACTGGTCGACGGAGCCGAACAGATCGTCACTCAGCGAGTGATAGACGTCGTCTTGCACGGACGCCATGACCGGCTGCAGCGGCGGCACGTAAAAGAGCATCGGCACGGTCCGGAACTCCGAGTGGAGTGGCAGCGCCAAGCGCCACTGCTTCACCCACTTGTAGACCGGAGAGCGCTGCAGGTGATCGATCGTCTCATCATCGATCCCGTTCGACTGCGCCGCTGTGATCACGGCGGGGTCAAAGGGATCGAGAATCATGTCCCGCTGGCCCTGGACCAAGTCCTCATCCGCCATCCGCGCCGTGTCCTCGATCCTGTCCGCATCGTACAGGAGGCCGCCGAAGTAGCGAATCCGTCCGACACATGAGTGGAAGCAGGCGTTGACCTGCCCCGTCTCGATGCGAGGGTAGCAGAGAATGCACTTCTCGGATTTGCCGGTGCTCCAGTTGTAGTAGCTCTTCTTGTAGGGACAGCACGAGACGCACATCCGCCATCCCCGGCAGGCGTCCTGGTTGATCAAGACGATGCCGTCCTCCCCGCGCTTGTAGATGGCGCCCGACGGGCAGGCGGCGACGCACGCGGGGTTCACGCAGTGATTGCAGATGCGGGGCACGTAGAAGAAGACCATGCGCTCCAACTGAAACAGGCTCTTCTTCTCCTCGGGGGTGATGTCTGAGAAGTTCGGGTCGTTCTCAGCGTAGAGGGGCGAGCCGCCGAGGTCGTCGTCCCAGTTCGGGCCCGCCTTGATGTCCATGAGCTTTCCCGTCACCAGGGAGACGGGTCGGGCCGTGGGCTGGTCCGCTCCCTCTTTGGCGTCAAACAGATCCTGGTAGCGGTATGTGAATGGCTCGTAGTAGTCATCCAGCGTGGGCAGGTGCGGGTTGTGGAAAATGTTCGTGAATCCCCGCGCCTTGTCCGTGCCTTTCAGGCGTGGCTTGCCGCCCGCGCCCAGTTCCCACCCGCCACGATACTGGTCCTGGTCTTCCCAGGAGGTCGGGTAGCCCGTGCCCGGCTTGGTCTCAACATTGTTCCACCACATGTACTCGGCGCCTTTGCGGTCGGTCCAGATGTTCTTGCAGGCGATCGAGCACGTGTGACACCCAATGCATTTGTCTAAGTGAAACACCATGGACATCTGTAGACGAACGTTCATGCGGACCTCTCACCACCTGACTTTGTCGAGCTTGCGAACCAGCGCGTAGGTGTCCCGGTTGACGCCAGTCGGGCCCCAGTAGTTGAAGTGATAGGTGAACTGGGCGTAGCCGCCAACCATCAGCACGGGCTTCAACCTGACCCGGGTAAGGCTGTTGTGGCCGCCGGCGCGGCGATACTGCCGTGAGGGCGCTTTGGGCACGGAGATGGTCCGCTCAGGGGAGTGGTACATAATGCAGACCCCCGGCGGGATCCGAGCGCTGACGACCGCTCTGGTGACAGCGACTCCGTTGTCGTTGTGCACCTCGACCCAATCGTTATCCTCGATATCCAATTCCTCCGCGTCGCTGTCATTCACCCACAGCGGCTCCATGCCGCGCGAAAGCGTCAGCATGCGGAGGTTGTCGCCATAGGTGGAATGGATGTGCCACTTGCCGTGAGGCGTCAGGAAGTTGAGCTGTTTGGCCTCGCCCTGCTTGAGACTCACGGCCAGGTCACCGAAGGCCTCCGGCGTGGGCGATGGCTTATACGTCGGCAGGTGTTCGCCGAACGCCAGGTAGCCATCATGATCCAGGTAGAAATGCTGTCTCCCCGTCAGGGTCCGCCAGGGCACGAGGCGCTCTACGTTCATTGTAAAGCCCGAGTACGTGCGCCCGTTGTTGATGAGTCCCGACCACACGGGACTGGTGAGAATCCTCTTCGGCTGGGCCGCGAGTTCGTCGAGCGTGGTCCGAACGCCCCGCGTCTCCTCGGCCAGGTCGGCCAGCTTCAGTCCGGTAAGCTCCTCGAGGTTCTTGAAGCCACGATACGCCACCTCGCCGTTCGTCTCGGGCGCGAGGTGCAGTATCGCCTCGGACGCATCCCGCGCCTCGCTGAGGGACGGATAGGTCTCGCCATTCCACTCTTCCTTCGGAGTGATGGGCGAATCCATAAGCTCATCGTAGAAGTCAGCTACTTCGAACTGAGCGGCATGTGCCTTCAGCCCGTTCTCCCGCACGTTGCGGCCCAACGAGATGAACCGCTTGTACAGGTCCTTGTAGCTGCGCTTGGCGACGCGAATGTGGGGCATCGTCTTGCCGGGAATCGCCTCGCACTCGCCGGCGCGCCAGTCCTTGATGTGCTTCTGGGAGATCTCGTCGGGGGTGTCGTGCATCAACGGCGCGGCCATGATGTCCTTGCCGTCGGGCAGATGCCTCTCAGCCAACTCGCTGAACTTCTCGGCCATCGACTTGAAGATGTCCCAGTCGCTACGAGACTCCCAACAGGGCGGCACGGCCGCCTGCAGCGGATGGATGTACGTGTGCATGTCCGTCGTGTTCAGATCGTCCTTCTCGTACCACGTGGCCGCCGGGAGCACGATGTCTGAATACAGCGCGGACGTGTCCATTCGGAAGTTCAGGTCCACCACCAGGTCCATCTTGCCCGTCGGCGCCTCTTCGTGCCACTTGACATCCTCGACCGTGCCTTTGGCCACTTCGGGCGCGATGTCGTTGTGGTGGGTGCCGAGGTAGTGTTTCAGGAAGAACTCGTGCCCCTTGGAGCTGGACATCAGGGCATTGCCCCTCCAGATGAACCATACCCGGGGCCAGTTCTCCTCGGCGTCTGGGTCCTCCACCGCGAACTGAAGCTCCCCGCTCTTCAACTGCGCGACCACGTAGTCGACGATCTCCTCGTCCGTGATCGCCCCGCTCGCCTCGGCGTCGCGGGCCAATTGCTCGTTGGGCTTGTTGAACTGCGGGAAGAATGGGAGCCAGCCCGACCTCACGGCGCGCGCCTGCATGTCCATGGTGTGGCCGGTTGCAAGCTCGCTGTCAGGCACTGAGTAGTAATCTGTGAACCGGCCGTCGTAGCGCCACTGGTCGCTATGCACGTAATGCCACGACGGCGCGTTCTGCAGCCTCGACGGTGGGATCCAGTCCCGCGCGAATGCGATCGGGGCCCATGCCGCGATCGTAGCCA
>CAZKUN010000075.1:0-35523 GCA_964555935.1 uncultured Armatimonadia bacterium
ATGGTCCAGCAGCGCAAGGGGGCCGCCCTGGGCCTCATCTCCGTACTCGGGGCCTCGGCGTCCGACGGCCAGTGTTTGGCTGGGGACGTGGCTGAGGTCCTGGTGTTCGACCGGACGCTGCGGTTCGATGAATTCGAGGCGGTCGAGCGATATCTCAAGGCCAAATGGGGGATCGACGGGTAGCGTGCCGCGGCCCCGTCGCCGGCTTCGACAGCCCACCAATGACCACGCTGCGGGCACCTTACTCCCGCCGGGCGTTGATCGCGTCCCGCATCAACCGGACGGGGCGCAGCAGGCCGTACAGCCCGAATAGCCACGACGGCAGCGCAACGAACTCCCAGTCGCGCGATGTGGGCAGCGCCCCCTGAACGAGCCTCGCGAGCAGATCTCGCGATCTGGCCGTCGACGTGGCGCGCGAGGCTCGCCGAAATGCTCGCAACTCGCCCTCGCTAGGCATGTCAGCCGACGACATGAGCCGCAGCCGCACGCGAAGAGCCAATCCTCGCGCGACCCCATCAGCCCGGGCTTCGTCGATCAACCCATCCGGCGCCCGAGCCCCCAGCAGCTCATGGGCCAGCAGCGTCGCCACGTGGAGGCTTCGCATCGATTCCGTCGCGCGCGCATCCCGGAGAATGCGCTCCCAATCAAGCGCCACGTCGCCGCGCATCAACTCGGCCACATCACACAGCCACTTCAGCCGCGCCCACATGTGGCTCGCGCCGTGAGTGACCGCTGCCAGGAGAGCGTCCTCGCGGTTGAGCGTGGCCACGTCCTGGCCGTTCACGCTCAGCATCGCCCGGCGATCCCACGCCGCCGAGAGGCTTGGGGGGGCCAACAGCCCCGGATCGGTCAAGCGCCAGTGCAGATCCACCGGCACGCGCTCGTCTGCGCCGAGATACCCAAGATCCTTGCCCAACGCGCGCAGCGTAGCGCCCGGCAGACCGTCCGCCGCCCACGGCCAAGCGTCTTGTCTATATCCGAGGTCGCCCAATGCCGCATCCGCCCGCGCGATGTGTTCGGGATGGATCAGGATGTCGACGTCGTTGTACTCGCGCGCGCCAAGCTCCCCATACGCCTGTGTCGCGAGAGCCGGCCCCTTGAACGTCAGCGCGTCGACGCCTGCCGCCTCAAGCGCGCCTAGCACGCGCAGGAGCCCAGCGGTCCTGACCTCGCAGTGGATCCGAAGCAAGTGGTATCGGGACTGGATTCCACGCAGGACGTCGCGGGGCATGGCGCCCTTGAGATACTGGTGTACGTGCGGATAGACGAGGAGAACTGTCCCGTGGGCCGAGGCCACGTCGCCGAACCGTTGCCAATCGAGATCCCCCTCAACCAGCCCCCGCGCCTGCGCCACTACGTCATCAGTCAGTCCCCGCCGAGCCAGGAGAAGCATCAACTCGAACGCGCCATCATCCGGAATCGCTTCCTCAATGGGAGGCACCCGATCGCCGTAGGGGACCACGGTGAGCGAGTCAAGCGACTGCAGCACGGGGTTCATGCTCGGGCCGAGGTGGAGGAAGGCCTCGCCCTCGGGGCTGACGGGTTGATCGCTCATCGGTGGGTCGGTTCAGCGGGGGGCTCGAGCGCCCCTTCAACCGCCTCCCAGAACCGGCCGCCCCGCGAGAACTTGAGATCCCACGCGGGGACAGTTCGAGCCGCAGCCGAGACGTTGTCCAGGATGCGAACCCGCCACTCACGAGCGACGTCCGTGGGGGCCTTGCGCAATCCCAGCCGATACGTCTCGATGGATCGCTCGGTGAGCAATAGGGCCGTCTCGCTGCCCGAGATGGGAGTGGCGTCGTCAACACCAGCCTGATTGAGGAAGAAGACGCCACTCAGCAGGATGCTGTGCTGCGCGTCCCAGGTCCCGCCACGTCCGCCGTCGAGGAACGCGCCGCACGTTGGCATCGGATGGGCGACGTACTCGCCGGCGCCGGTCGGGCAGACCAACACAAGGTCATCCGACAGGCCCCGCCACGGCGGAGGCACGCGCCGCCAGCACGTGGTTTTCCCCATGCCCCCTGGCCCGGCCAGGACGACGCCTCGTCCGGCACGTTCAATCAGCGCGCCGTGCAACAAGAAACTCCCTTCGACCATCGCAGGCTCAGTGAGCGCGTAGATAAGTGCCCAGAGGTGAAGGTATTCCAGTCCTGCCTCGTCGTCGTCGGTGAGTTGCAGAACCACGTCAGGACTCCCGGCGCATCGCCACAGCGTTGACGACCAGCCGGAGGTCGGCCTCCACCCACCGTCCGCCAGACCCTCTATCCGCGGCGGCTCCCGCGGTCCCTTGTCTGTGCGCAACAGATGCAGAGCCCGGGTCGGCGATTCACTGCCGGACGAGGGCATGAGCGAGCTAAGGAGCTTCGCATCCAAGCGCGAAGGTCTAGCGGGCAGGTGCCAAGCCCCGCCCGCGGCGAAGGTCAGCGTCTGCCCCTTCGCCTCGATCAACCTGAGCCTGCTGGTCGGCGGGGAATCTCGCGAGGGTCAGCCCCCGGTGCCGTTAATGCAGCAGCAACTTGCGCTACTGCCGTCAGCGCACTCATCGCTCGCGCCGCTACCTTGGCTGCAGGTTAGCCCGCAGCCGGAACGTTGCTCCATCTTGACCAGCTTCGGTGGTTCGTGCTGGATCTTCTTCGGCTTCATGTGATGCCTCCCGGGCATGCTGCGTTGCGAACCGCTCCACCCCACGTCCCAGGCCTTCTCCCTAGCACCCGCACCCCAACCTCCGGGGTCATCTTCGCCGCCTCGTCGGGCAGCATCCCGGCGAGCAGCACCCCTGGGATCCTCCTTCGTCGAGTCCTCTATTCTCATTCCAGTAATTCGATGCCACAAACGGCGGGGCCTGCTTCGTGCGCCTAATTGTGCTCAAAATTCGCTCAGTTATCCTCAACGAGAACTCAATGCCAAATGGAGGAAGCGCAGCGGGGATAGCATATGACCCAAGGCCCTGCTGCCTCGCGCGCGCCCAGCACGCGCAGGCTGGGGTCCATGCTGCGGCCAAGGCGCAGGAGCGCCGTGCCCCCGGGGTCTGCGGGTTGATCGCTCATCGCAGAATCGCCCGATCTTCCGGGCTTGCCGTCGCCGCGCGAGTCACTCCTCGTAGACCTCAATGGCGGCCAGGATCGGCCTCGCGGTTGCCGCGGCTCCGGGCTGGAGTTCGATGCGCACCCCATCCGTCGCCTGGATGCCTGTCAACTCCTTGGTTAGCGGGAGGCCCGCTCCGCCGGCCTCGGCGGCGACGTCGAGACCCTCAAGCACGGTTTGCCCTTGGAGAGCGATATCCACGGGACCCGCCCCGCCTGCCTCAGGGGATAGGAAATGCAGGCGCACAGTGTAGGCGCGCGCGTCGTCGGGAAGCGGCTCATCGCGGGAGACGGTGGCGAAGTACTCGCATCGGTCGAAGTCGCGATTCCCGGGATACTGGAGCATGATCTGCGCCGGCCCAACGCCGGTGCGGTTCGTGCCCAGGATATTCAGCCGAACGGTCTCGGGATCGAGGTCGGCCGCGGTCAACGTCTCCCACGGCACGGCGATCTCCATCCGGAAGGCCTCGGGCGTGGCGCTGACGGCGCTTTCCCATGCCTCGCCCCACGCCACGTCGACCGGCGGCCTCCCGTAGTTGCAGTTGGCATCATACCGGGCTCCGGATGCCGCGACGCCAAGCCGGAGGTATGACTTGCGGGCTTTGTCGGTGATGAACACCTGCCAGGAATCATCAGCCCAGACCGCCGCGTCGTCACCGGCCGTCGTCTCCGTCCACGCAACGGGCTGGCCGTCGGCCGTAGCGGCGAGACACTCGAAGGCGAGATACAGGCTCTCCTCATCCGAGCGCAGGAAGCCCGAGACACGAGTGTCTCGGTTGCGGGACTCATCGGCGAGCGGCAGAGGATGCGCCTTGTCCCAGCACTCGTCGTCGAGTTCTCCGTCGATGGTCGGAGCGACCTCGCACGCCGGAGCGATGACGGGGCGCGCGACGGTCAGGTCGATGTCGGCCGCGCGCAGACCTCGGAAGCCGGATCTGTAGATCCACAGGCCATCGTCGATCTGGGTCTCGCGCTCGGCGGCACGGAAGATGCCGGTGTCGTGAGGGTACTCCGTCAGCATGGCGACGGGCACGGCTCCCGTGTAGATCGGTCGCGGCGCGCCCAGCCACATGTTGCCGTCGGCGTCGCGACGGTCGCCGGACGCGCCCAGGTTGAGGCGGAGTTGGCGAATGCGCGTGCCGGCTGAGGTGGGCACGGAGAACACCGACCAATCGTCGGCACGTTGGCGGGCCGGCGCGAGGGCGAGGGACGTGTGGTAGTTGTAACCGCACGTGCAGGCGCTGGCTGACTCCGGAATCAGCGCCAGGCCGCTGGCGGCGATGATGTTGACATGGCAGCCCACGCGGACGCCGCCGAAATTGTGCGTCCCCGTGTCCCCGGCCAGATCGCCGAAGCCGAGCGTCCCTGAGCGGAAGAACAGGAGGTTCGGCGACGCCGACACGCCCCCACAGCCGTAGGCGCGGGCGAAGCTCCAGCCGACGGATTCGCCCGTGAGCGGATGCTCGCGGCTGAGGGGCTCGCCGGATGCCAGATCGAACGCGTATGGCTCCGCGTAGACGACGTCATTCGCGATGACGATATTGCCCCGGTTGCCCACGGCTCGGGTCCATAGGGTGGCCCCATCCGAGGCTGAGTACGCGGTGAGCCCCGGGTTGCCCCCCGCAACAACCGTGCCGCCGGCTGCGTAGAGCGGCGCGCGTCCCTCGAGCGCGTCCTCGGTCTCCCAGACGACCTCCCCCGTCGACAGATCAAGGGCCCGCAGGACCTTCTTCGACGTGGCCGGTTCGCCACGGCGCTTCATCAGATCCAGTTGCACCTGGCTCGTGCGGTCCACCACGAAAACCCGATCTTCGGTAGCGGCGATCGCGACGTGGGGGATCGTGCCCTCCGCCTCGTAGAGCCACCGAAGCGTACCATCGGCTTTCTCAAGGGCGAACAGGTAGTCGGACTCCACCGGCGTGCCGATGTTGCTCCAGTACTTCACCTCTTTGGGCGACGGCACGGTGGCGGCGCTGCCGAGAACCGTGTCGTCGAGGACCACCGGGTAGCCCCAGACATGCGACGCGGCGAGTTCCGCGGGAAGGGGCGCGTCCGCGAGTGGCTCAACGGGTGCGCCAGGATCGAGCACGAATGTCGCCAGGCCGTTGGTGAGCCGGTAGCTGTCGGGGTTCGAGAACTTGAACGTCCGGTTCGCGAGCGCCTCGCCGTCATCGGATGAGTTGAGCGTGGCGCCGAAGGCAAACTCGGTCGCCTTCCCACCGGCTAACGCGGCGAGTTCGGACCACGGGACGGTTAGCACAGCTTGGCTGCCATCATCGGTCACCGTTCCCACGAGCGTCGCCTGCGGGTGCGAGAGGCCAATGGCGGCAACCAGCGTGGGCGACTCGTCTTCGACGCTGGGAGGCACGACCATGAATTGGAATGCGCCGGCGCCATACAGCCCGCCACGCTCGGCGGCGGGGCGAACGTCGAAGAACAGCTCCCACGAATCGCCGATTGCCGGCGTCAGCACCTTGCCATCTCGAGTGAAGAGCCGCTCGTAGTAGCGTTGCCACGATTCCTCGGGCGCGGGTCCCTCGCCAACGTGCTTATTGGTGACGGTGTCGTCGACGGTCGTGAGGGTGATCCGCAAGGCCTCCGCCGTCGCCTCGAGGGCGATGGTACCGGACTTCTCGTCGTCGATTTCGAGTTCGAACGTCTTCGGTTCATCGAGAGCGAAGCGCGGAGATTCCGTCGGCAGGCCGTAGGTTTGTCTGATTTGGCCGGTCTCGGCATCGAGTCGCAGGAAGACGCCACCGAGGGCCGTGTAGACGCTGTCAGAATCGACCGCGACGTTGCCTCCGCCGATGTAGACGGCCCGGCGGGCGACGCCCCGCAGGTCGGTGGACCAGAGTTCTCGGCCGGTATAGGCGTCGACGGCGATGATCGAATGCTGGCCCGAGATGAACATGCGTCCATGCGTGGCGACGGGCGCCGGCGCGCGCCAGTGGCGACTCATCATGCGCGCGGGCCCCGGGCCGCCAAACCACAGCAGCTGAAGCGGCCACTTGACCAGCGTGTCGCTTGAGCACCCGGATCGGCCGCCGTCGGCATATTGGTGCGTCCATCCACCCGCGCCCGGCAGCTCGCCCCTCGTCACGACCAGGGCGTCGCCGGTAGCCAACTCGGCATCGGGGGCGCCAGCAGAGCGGAACGCTTCGGCTGATCCGGTGGTGTTTGCTATGTAGGCCACGCCGCCGTAGGGGCGCAAAATGCGGTAGAGTTCCCCCGCCGCATCGCCCACGTCGCCCTGGAAACCGGGACCAACTACCACCAGGCTCGCGAAGTATTCGGGGTAAGGGAGACCCTCGGTCTCGAAGGTATGGGCGGTGGCGCGGGTGCCGTAGATGCCCGCCTTGTCGAGCGCGTCTCTTGTGGCGGCCACCTGTTCCGTGACGGGCTGGGCGCAGAGGACCTCGAGATCCGTCCGACTGACGAGTTCGGAGGTCAGACTCCCGTCACCATCGCCCAGCACCACGCAGTAGCCCTCGGTCACGCCGGTTTCGGCAAGGACCTTCTGCGCTAATCTGGCGGAGGCGTCGTCCGGGGGAGCCGCGGCCACCTCGGGCGTGATGGTTGCCGCGTCCGCTACGGGTTGCGCGGCGAAGCAGAGGATCTCGCCGGTGCTCGTGCTGACGAACAGGCGGCCATCGGCGACGGCAAGCCCTCTGGTCTGGCCAGGCGTCTCCGCCTGCCAGATTGTCTTGCCACTCTCGGCGTCGAATGACATCACGGTATCGGCGCCGCCGGCGAAGACAGCGTCGCTCGTGGCGATGAGGGAGTAGGCGCGACCGTGGGGAGCGCTCCAAAGCGTGCAGTCAGCGGGCTTCTTGCGGCCGAGCAGATCAGCCCTGCGGTAGGCCGTCACGCTGCCGCTGCCTGACCCGTAGATCGCCGATTCGCCAATTGCCAGGCGGTGCGTCCCCGTAAGGTTCACTCGCGCTTCGCCGCTCCGGCAGTCCCAGGCCATGAGTCCTTCGCCGTTGGCTGGTTGGGCCTCGCCGGGGCGGAGGTCAGTGTCAGGTCCTCCCGGGTGACGCCCGGCAAATACCATCCCGCCGCCCGCTGAGATCCAGGATCCGCCCTGGCGCAACTGCCCGGTCGGCCAGCCTGGTTTGTAGTGCAGCAGGTTGCCGGTCTCGCGGTCGTAGCCGGCCGGGACGCTGCGTCCTGTTGGGACAATAAGCGTGTCGCCGTGCAGAGCCAAGTGCCCCTGAGGCGCAACGCCACTGAATCCCTCGGCGGTCGGGTGCGGGAGCTTGATGTAGAGGTTGCCGCTCGAGTCGTTCCGCCACACGATGCTGCCATCCGCGACGCGGACCGCGCAGACGTACACGCCCTCCGCCGGCCACATGCCCGCGGCGAAGTATGCGATGCCGTCCTCAGCGATGACCCCCGTGCGGATCGGCCAGCGCGAGATGACGCGCCCGTTCCCGACCACGCGCTCGTCTCGCGGGCCACCTCGGAGCTTCCACAGCAACTCGCCCTCGGTTGCCGACAGGCAATAGACGCAACCGTCGTCGGAGGCGACTAGCACCCGGTCGTCCACGACGAGTGGCGAGAATCGGATCGGCGCGTCGGTGAAGAAGCTCCAGCGCTCCTGACCAGATTCGGCGTCGAGAGCGTGGAGCTTGTGGTCGGCGGAGGAGCCGTAGTAGACCATCCCGCCCGAGGCGGCGACCTGGTAGGCGTAGTCGAAGGGCATGCGATGCATCTCCTTGCCCGGTTCGGGCCAGGCAGGTCGAGGCGCGTGGGTCGGCTTGTGGGTCCACTGGAGGTTGAGCGGCGCGGCCATCGATTCAGAACTCACGCCGGTGCGCGAGGCATCGTGGCGGAAGGTCGGCCAGTCGTCGGCATGAAGACACGAGGCAGACACTGCCCCTAGTACGATCCCGAACGCTACGATTCGCACGTGCAAGCTCGTTCTCATGTGACTTGCTCTCCTCGGCGACTACGAGTGTCTGCTGCGTCAGCGAAGCTCGACGCTCTGAGATGTCCCCGGCTCGATGGTCACGGTGGCGCGGGCTTCGGGCACGAAGCTCGCGCCGGTCGCGGTTCGGATAGTTGTCTCGATGGCTGCGTCCGTCGGGTTGTGGGCCTCAACCATCGCGCGGTCGCCCCACTCCACGAGATTCAGCACCACTCGCTCATCATCACATGTCACGGGGTGCCCGACGAAGAGGGCGCGGGCTCGTTCGCGAACGTCGGCCAGCGCGTAGCCCGCCCCCTCGAACACGCCGATCGATCGCACGGACCCGCCGTCGGCGATCACTGCGGTCCACCCCTCGGTCAATCCCTCCACGACAATCGGCAATCCGCCCAGCATGTCGGCCTGGCCGATGTCGACCGAGGCGTGTCCGTCTGCCGCCCTCAGTCGTAGTTCGCCAACCGTGTCGACCACCTCACCCGATGTCGCGGTGATTGCATACCCCGGCGCGCCGGCAAAGCCGTATGTGGCCAGGATCCTCTCGGGCGTCTCGTTTAGCTCGCCGGGACGCGACGTGAAGGATGCGAAGGCGAACCGGTAGTCCCACGTGTCGCCGGCCTTCACCTCACCACCGGGCACGGGCGCCCCGAACACTGTCGTGAAGATATTCGGCG
This sequence comes from uncultured Armatimonadia bacterium, assembly GCA_964555935.1. Lineage (GTDB taxonomy): Bacteria > Armatimonadota > Zipacnadia > Zipacnadales > VGFC01 > CAZKUN01. The sequence continues at coordinate 8,685 of CAZKUN010000075.1, forward strand.
CGCCGTGGAGCGAGTAACTCGCCGGCGTGATCGGGAGGAGCAATGGCGCGCCCATCGCGCGCGGGAATGTCGCGAAGTAGTCGCCCAATTCGGCCGTGCCGCGGCGGACAAGCGGGTCCAGCCCCTCCGGCGTGTGGCGGACTACTCGCGAGCCGTCGTCATCCGTGTATGCGAAGTACTCCAGCTCGCCGCTCTTGCCGCCGTGATCGCTCAGGCTGAACAGCCGCACCGCGATCTCAGACGCCCCTCCCCGTACGGACACGTCCTGAAGCGCCGTGGCGCTGCCCTCCACGAACATGAAGCCAACCGCGCCCTCCGGCACCCGGTAGTGGCGCTTCCGGACCGTGTGGTCGATGAACTCGCGCGGCAGCAAGTCCGGCGTCGGCTTGCAGTCGCCCCAGTCATCCCGATTGCGGAACTTGCCGGCGCCGACTTCCTCGGTAATCGTGCAATCACGCGACGACATCAGCGTGCGCTTCGTCGATGCCATGAATCCGAGATTGTCCTCGCGGGCGACGTCGACGCCCTCGGCGGGCACGATCGTCGGCTCGCAGAACGAACCGAAGCCCGGCGCGCCGCCATCCCAGTGCGGCGGGAAGATCTCGTAGATATCGACATCCGGCGCGGTCTTGTACTGCGCCGGCCAGGGCTGATAGCCCCAGCTTCCCTCGCCGAGACTGTTCTGCCGGTCGCCGCACATGAAGAACACGTGCTCCTTCGTGTGCGTCTTCAAGTGCGACGAGATCAGCTCGCCGCCGGCGGCGTCCTCAGCCCGGATCGTGAACTGGTTCTGCTTCCCGTGTCGCCCCTCATGTGTCAGCGTGAAGGCCGTCTCGTCCGGGCGGAACGTGCGGTACTCGCGCGTCCCATCCATGATCCGCACCGTCGAGAGCGGGCTCCCCGATTCCAAGCTCAGGCGGAACTGCCACCGGCTGGTGCCCAGCGCGTCGGCTCGCCACGAGTTCATGTTCAGCTCTTGCCAGTCGAGCAACCGCGGCCCGGATGACACGTACGTCGGCTTCGGATTCCAGAAGTAGCTGCTCCCGGCTTTGCCATCGTCGAGCAGCTCTTTCGCGTGCTGCAGCGACCGCGCCCAAAGCCGTGTCTGGAATCCGCTCTTGCACTTGGCAATTCCCTCGGGCGAATCGACGAAGTGAATCGCCAGAGGCGTGGGATAGTAGCAGTTCTCCTCAAGCAACAGGTAGTCGTCGAACGCGTCATCGATCAGGCGGTCTTCCTCGTACGTCATCACCGACACGCACGAGTAGTGCCGCAAGTGCAAGGCGGGGTTCGGGCCTTCGGCCAGCGAGTGGATGACATGGTGCCGCCACCCGGAGACCTTGGCGTAGATGATATAGGTGTCGATCACTTCGCCCTGTTCATTGAAGCACTTCGCGTACCACTCGTCGTCGGGCCAGTCGAATGTTCCGAAGAGAACGTAGCTATTGCCTTGAGGATCGCGGTAACTCAGCCCAGGGATCGCCAGGAAATCCTCGCCCGACGCGCCGGCACAGGCCTCGCTGAGGCCCTGCCATTCGGCGCCCGTCATCTCGCTCAGAGGCTCGGCAAAGACCGCCACATCATATCCCGCGCCTTTTGCGGTTGCGAGCATCTCCGCCGGTGGGACGGAGCCCGTCGTCAGGTCCGACCTCATCCCAACCAGAACGGCATAGTCCGTCTGGTCCGGCTCGCGAAACGCCATCTCTGCCCAATCCAGCGGGATTGGGCGCTCGTGCATGGGCCGGTAGTCGACCTCCCCGTCCGGCTCGACGTAGCCACCAAAGCCCGCGTCCCGGGAGGGCTCCGCGAGCCATGCGACGGAGTTCATGAAGAGCGTCTTCATGTCGCTCTTGTGGCCCTGCGCCTCGCCATCCCAGATCATCGAATTCCATGCTGGGTGATCGCACCCGCCCGTCACGAACGATGGGTAGATCGGGAGAAGCCCGACCCGACCTTTCCCCACTTCGCGCACGGCAAAGATGGGTGGCTCAGAGCGAATTGCTCCCGGGGGCTCAGTGACGAACTCCCCGCCCTTCGGCTGGACAGAGCGCGCCGCTGCCCGCCCGCGGACAAGCACGTCCCATTCATCGCTTGCCGTAAACGCGACGGTCGTCAGGATGCCGTCCGCCCGCCACGCCTTGCCGGGATACCACGTCCCCGCGATGCCGTCGGTGACCGCGTGGGGCGCGACGTTGTCCGTCCAGCAGAACGGGTACGCCCGGAACCACGCGTCAGATTCCGCGACGCCGTCCGGATCGACAACCTGCTGATCCAGGCACTCCGCGTCCCATGGCGCGAGGAGCTCGTTGATCGTCGGCATGATGTTGTTCCAGCCCTCCGGCACCGCGCAGAAAAGCAACCCTCCTCCGGCCTCGACATACTCGTGTAGCACCTCGGCCACGCGGTCGAAGTTCTTCGGGTATCCGCCCTTCTCGCCGTATGGCAAGTCGAGGAGAATCACCGCGTCGTACCGCGCGAGCTGGTCGGCCGCGATGTACTCCGCGGCGCCGACCGCGTAGATGCGTCGCAGGTGCGTCTCGTAGCCCGCCGCCTGCAGGTGGGGGATGATGCGGTACGCCTTGGCCGGATCGCCGACGTCCGATCGGCACGTCGCGAGCATCACCGCTGGACGCTCGCCATTGACAGGAGGGTGGAGGCTGATGCCGCCCAGGCCAACCGAACCGGCGGCCTCGCCGGCATCCGGCGGGACGAAGAGCTTGAACTGGCTGATCGCCGACAGGTTCAAGCGGATCGGCTCCGCCCAGGTCCAGTGGTTCTCGCCGAAGTCCTCAGTGATGTCGAACGCGATCTCTTGCCAGTCCGTGTTGCCAAGCGGGATGTTGTAGCCTCGGTGGCCCTTCCCGCCGAACATGTAGAGCGTCGCGGAGCCCTCCGAACCATTGCCCTTGACCCATACCTTCAGCAGCGCCCCCGGCTCCAGCGAGATCGGCGCTTCGGGCGCGAGGTTGGCGGACGTTCCAGGCGTCCACGTCACCTCCGTCCACGCGCCATCGCCCGGTCCGCCGGCATCATGCTCCGTCGTCGAGAGAGCGCCCTGGGGTTGCGCGTGCCACTCCATCGGCGGTGAGAACTCGGCGATCTGGGCCGACGTTGGGAGGGCTGTTGTAAGTGCCGCAAGCAGGCAGACTGGGATCCACATTTTGCGTGACACGGTGCGTCTCCTCTGCAACTCAGTCTAGGGTTTTCATCCATCTACTCGCTGAAGGGCTTCGTCAGCGGGGCTCCGGAGACCTGTACAGCCCGGAGTGCGCGAGGACTCAGCCGCGAGCCTGGGTGCATCGGTATCAGCACGCCAACAAGGACTACGACCACCGCCCCTCGAAGTCCACGCGGACGCGCCGGATTGAGTCAATGCGACGGGCGCGTATACGGTATTTCCATGACTTATAAGCGAGGCGTGGGATGACTGGCCGACACCACAACGGACCGAGCACGGCGTTCATCATCTTCGTCACGGCACTGATTATAGCGCCCCTGCCGCACGTGCTCGCCGCTGGATCTTCCGTGCTGAACAGCGGCTTTGCAGACCTGGCTGCCGACACCGCCACGCCTCTCGAGTGGGCAGTGCCGGCCGACAGCCCGTGGCACCGCACGGATGCCGACGGTCATAGCGGCAATGACTCCCTGAAGTACAGCGCGCAATCGATCGGGGCCATTCAGCCGGTCACGCAGGTCATCTCGCTGCCCGCGAATGCCGACCTGGTGTTGGCGATCGCGATGAAGACCGATGGGGCCCTCAAACCAGTGGCGCGCCTGCGCGGGGCCGAGCCTGACGGCGCGGAGGCGGTTCGCGTTGTGGGCGATGGGCCGCCGGGCGTGTGGCGTCGCCACTTCGCGGAGTTCAGCACGGGGCCAGGCGGGGATGTGGTGGTGGAACTCTGGGCCGACATCGCGCACCTGCAGTCGCCCGACCGCGCCGCCCCGGCCGGGACGATCTACCTCGACGACGTCCAGGTAATCTCCCCTGAGGAAGCGCAGGCCCTGCGCGCTGAGCAGCCCGCTGCTGTCATCTACGAGAACCTCGCCCGTGGCAAGTCCTACACGCTCCATCCCACGCCGGGCTACCCGCTCTGCACCGACCCGGACGACCGGATACAGCTCACCGACGGCCAATACACGGTGGGCTACTTCTGGACCCAGAAGAGCACGGTGGGTTGGGTGCGCATGCAGGACCTCGTGATCACGCTGGATCTCGGCGATCACTACCCGATCCGAGGCTTGTCCTTCAGCTCGGCGGCGGGAGTCGCCGGCGTGCAGTGGCCCTCGGCGATTCAGGCGCTGGTTAGCGTGGACGGGAGGGCCTATCACTCGCTGGGCGACCTGGTGGCGCTGAGCGCGGAGACCGTCGAACTGCCTGCGGCCGGAGACTACGCCCTCCATCGCTTCCGGACGGACGGGCTGCGCGTGCATGGTCGGTACATCAAGTTGCTTATCTCGCCGGTGGGCAACTGCACCTTCGTTGACGAGATTGAGGTGCATCGCGGCGACGAGGCCTGGAAGCAGACGGCCCTCCCAGGGGTGGCGACTAACTACCCGCCGGAGTATTTCGATGACGATCCATTCATGGTCAGCCTAAAGCGTCGCGAGGGGCGGGACCTGGAGACGGTGAGGTCCGCGCTGGAGGGCGAGGAGTTGCCGGACGCATTGCGGCAACGCCTCGACGGTGAGATCGAAGATCTGGGCGAGGCCATACGCGAGCTGCCGGCAGTCGATGCCGATGCGTTCCATGGAGTCCTGCCCTTCGACTCAGTTCACGAGCGCGTCTATGCCCTCCGAGGCGCGGCGCGAGCCGCCGGCGGCCATCCGCCGGTCGTGGCCTGGGGGGCGAACCCGTGGGATTACCTGACGCCAACCGACCTGCCCGCCTCGCCTCCTCCGCCGGACGTCACCGTCGCGGCGATGAACGGCGAGACGCGCGTGACGGCCCTTAACCTGACCAATTGCACGGAACAGCCGCTACGCGCGCGCGTCACTTTCGAGGGGCTGCCAAACGCCCCCACGCCGGACTATGTGAGCGTTGCCGAGGTCGCGTGGACTGACACGCCGGAGGCCATTCTGGTCGCGGCGGCCCTACCGGAGGTCACTCCGCGGGGTGACAGCTACGAAGTATCCCTTCCGGCCGGGATGACACGTCAGGTCTGGTTCTCGGTCACGCCGCGCGGTCTGGAGCCGGGGATGCATCGGGGTCACGTTGTGATAGACGGCGGGACGCCCCAGCCACTCCGCGTGCCCATCGTCCTGCGCGTCTTCGACCTCGACTTCCCGGCCCAGCCGCGGCTGCACGTGGGGGGATGGGACTACACCAACTCCGGCGGGCTTTACGGCGTTACACCCCAAAACCGAGCCGCCTTGATCGCCCATCTGCAAAGCCGGTTCGTGGATTCGCCCTGGGCGACGTATGACGCCATGTCTTACGGGGAGTTCGATGCGGCCGGTCAGCTAGTCCAGGAGCCGAGCACGACGAACTTCGACGCGTGGGTGCAGAACTGGCCTGACGCCGGCCGCTACCACGTCTTCTGTCGCGTCGAGGACAGCATCGCCGGGACCAAGATCGGCGACCCTCTGTTCGCGCCCAAGGTCGGCGCCTGGATCCGTTTCTGGGTCGCGCATCTCGGGACGCTGGGCGTGCCGCCGGACAAGCTCTTCATCTTGCTCAGGGATGAATCGCAGAGCGTGGACCATGACAACATCATCATTGCCTGGTCGCGGGCCATCAAGGCTGCGGAGCCGGAGGTGGGCATCTGGGACGATGGCACCAGGGAGTTGGAACGCAACACGCCGGAGCTATTGTCCGCAGTGGACTTCCTCTGTCCGCACCGCCCCTCCCTGATGACCGATCCGGACGCCGAACGGCTCGCCGACTTCTATCGCGCCCAAGCCGAGGCGGGGAAGGGGATCTACCTCTATTCGTGCTGGGGGCCAACGAGAATCCTCGACCCCTACGCCTACTACCGGCTGCAGGCCTGGAGCGTCTTCGACCTGGGAGGCGAGGGGAGCTTCTTCTGGGCCTTCGGAGCCACCGGTGGTGGGCATTCGTGGAACGAGTACGTCGCGAAGGACGCCGCCTACACGCCGCTATTCATCGGGCCCGATTCTGCCACGCCGGGCAAGCACATGGAGGCGATCCGCGAGAGCGTTGGCGACTTCGAGTACCTCGCCATGCTCCGTGACGCCGTTGCCGGGCTGGAGCAACAGCGGCCGGGCCATCGCCTCCTGCGCCGGGCGAAGGCGCTGCTGGCCGGCGCGCCCGAGCAGGTGCTGACCGCGCCTGGCGCCACGATCTCTGAGTACAACACATCGGAGATGCGGTGGCAGGTGCCGAGGGACCGGAGTCAGGCTGACCTGGTGCGAATCGAGATCGGGGAGTTGTTAGAGAAGCTGAAATAGCGTCTGCATGGAGGGGACATGAAGCAAGACCCGGTGGACATTGGCTCGCGGCTCGAGTTGTTCGTGGATGACTGTCTCGTGGATCGGCTCGAGGGGGACGCCAAGCTCCATCTGCACAAGCCCGCCGGCAGGGAGGTTGCGCTGGCCAACGACAGGCCGTGGGAAGACAGCCACATGGCCTACTTCGCCGCGCTTCGGGACGGCGACCTGTACCGCATGTACTACCGGCCTTCTCACCACGGCACCGGCCCAGAGGCGCTCGGGGAGGCCATGTGCTATGCCGAGAGCACGGACGGCATCCACTGGGTCAAGCCCGGTCTGGGCCTCTTCGCGTATGAGGGCTCGGGGGACAACAACATCGTGCTCGGCGGCGATGGCGTTAAGCTTCCAGCCACCGAGAAGTGGCGCGGGGACTTGGGCATGGAGACGGGGCTCAGGTGGCGGGGAGACATGGCGCCCTTCACGGATGCCCATCCCGGTGCAACGCCCGACGCGCGGTACAAGGCCCTCGTGCGGGGGTGCCGGGGGACCTGCCAGATCGCGTGTGGTCGGAGCGATTACGGCATGTACCCGTTCAAGTCCCCGGACGGCGTTCATTGGAGCCTGATGAGTGAGAAGCCGGTCATCACCAAGGGCAGATTCGACTCCCAGAACCTCGCGTTCTGGGACGCGGTCAGCGGCAGGTACGTCGCGTTTGTGAGAGACATGAAATGGGGCACGGCCGACAAGCCGCTATGGAACGCGCCGCCGAGGAAGCAGTTTGAGGATTGGCTTGAGACCTTGGACCCCGCCGAGCGAGACACCGAGCAGATCGCCCTCACCGCCCACGGCGGCGTGCGCGACATCAGGATGTGCACCTCCGACGACTTCGTGAATTGGACCGATCCCGTGTCACTGGAGTTCAACCAGGACCCCGGAGACATCGACAGAGACCTGTACACGAATGCGATAGCCCCCTACGAACGCGCGCCGCACATCCTGCTCGGCTTCCCGACGGAGATCGTGGGGATGTTCGCGCACGAGGGCGCGGAGACGAATCCTCTCTTCATGGCCAGCCGCGACGGCGGAAGTTCGTTCCGGCTGTGGCCGGACCCGGTGATTCCCCGCGACGCGCCCGAAGAACGCGACGGCAATCGCGGCAACTACATGGCCCATGGGCTCGTTAGAGGAAGCGACCGGGAGTACTTCGTCTACGCGACAGAAGGATACACCGACCAGCTCGATTCGGGACGCTTGAGGCGCTTCACCTATCGCGTGGATGGCTTCGTGTCGGCGCGCGCCGGGCTACAGGGCGGAGAGGTCGTCACGCCGCCGCTCACGTTCGCGGGCAGCCAACTGGTCATCAACTACATCGGCTGGCCCTTGCACCACGGCAGCGTGCGGGTCGAAGTTCAGGATGCCGACGGTCAGCCGCTGGACGGGCTGTCCTTGGGCGACTCGGCGGAACTGCGCGGCGATGAGATAGAGAAGACGGTGACCTGGACCGCCGGGTCGGGCCTCGGCCAACACGCTGGCCGGCCTGTGCGCCTGTGCTTTGCCCTGCGACACGCGGACCTATTCAGCTTCCAGTTCAAGGAGTAAAGCCATGCGCCGTGCAACTCCCGCTCAGCATCTTTCTTGAGGGCGGCCCGTCGCTGGTTCACCAGAGATTCAAGAGATTTATCACGCGGGCCGCCACGCCGACGCCGACGGCGAGCGCGGCGAGGAATACGAAACACCACGCCACGGAGCGCTGCAAATCTCGCGCCCGCCTCGTCGACCGCTGCGACTCAGGTTCGCGTAGCTCGGGTTCTGTCGTCGCATTGGCAATGATCTGTTCGCGGTTGAGGTCCGCGGCTCGCCACCCAGTGCCCCCACAGTCAGGGCACTCCCGCTCAGCGCCTTGACGAGGGCGCCGACAGTCGCGGCAAACCATCATCCTCGCATCCTCCTCGCTGTGGTTCTGGTCCGCACAGGTGCGAAGATCGATTCTTGACCCCACCTTTCGGTGACGGGAGGGCCTCAACCTGCTGCCTCCGCCAATCGGCATCGAGAGGTGCTTGATCCGAACGGGCCGAAGCTCATATGGCCGCTGTCTGCCCTGCGACACGCGGACCTATTCAGCTTCCAGTTCAAGGAGTAAAGCCATGCGCGACAGCGCGAAGGCGTTAGTGTACGTGGGCATCGCGTGCGCTCTGCTGAGCGGCACCATCTCGGCTGCCCAACCATCCCAGGTAAGCATCGTGCGCGACGGCCAGGCGCGTGCGGTAGTGGTCACCGCGGCCCGGCCCTCTCCGGTCGCTGCCTATGCGGTGGATGAGCTGGTCAGCCACATCGAGAAAGCGACCGGGTGCCGACTGCCGGTGGCCATTGAGAACGATATCCCGCAGGGATACGCCAGTCGCATCTTCGTGGGGGTGACCGAGGCGGCGCTGGATCAGGGGATCGATCCGGACAGCCTTGAGATCGAGGACTTCGTGCTGCGCGCCGTCGATGCCGACCTCTACATCATCGGCAAGGAGATGGACCCGGATCAAGAGTACACCGGTCCGCGCCCACATGGCGAACCGATGAATCCCCTCAGCGCGGAATGCACGCATACCGGCACGCTGTACGGGGTCTACGAGGTGCTGGAACGCTATGTCGGCGTGCGCTGGCTCTGGCCTGGCGAGCTGGGAACGTACGTGCCGCGCGCCGACGTCATCGAGATTCCCGCGATCGACGAGTTGGTCAAGCCGCGCATGCTCTATCGCAATCTTGGCGGGTGGAATCTGCGGCACGTGTACCTGGCAGGGGTCATGTATGACCACAAGAGAACCCCTCAACCCGGGGGCATCACGCGAATACCGGAGGATGTTCTCAGGAACCTGATCTTCCCCACGAAGGAAGCGGGGCACGAGTACGGGCTGGCAATGCACGTCTACCAGCGTCGGCATCGGAGAGTTGTCCCCATAGACCCGGTTCGCGTCCCTCGAAACTCGCATCTCGTGGCAGGCATCAAGGACTGGTGGGCCGAGCACGGGGAGGACCATCCCGAGTGGTTCGCGCTGGTGGACGGCAAGCGCGGAGACGTCGGCAGATCCGGCGCCTACACGAACCTGTGCGTGTCCAATGAGGAGCTTCGCGATTTCATCGTGAACGGAGCGTGGGACGGCAGTGATGTGCTGAATCTGGGAGACGCGGACGGTCCTTACTGCGAGTGCGACACGTGCATGGCCTGGGACGGTCCGCAGCCGGACGATGTCCTGCCGATGGTGCGGGAGTATCATTACGAGCCGCATGCCATGGGCCTGCGCTACGCGCGGTTCTGGAAAGACATCTACAAGAAGGCCGTCAAGAAGAACCCCGATGTCGCTGTCACCGGATATATCTACGCCAGGACGTTCCCCGCTCCAAGCAAGCGCATCAAGCTCAACGAGAACATCCACGGAGAGTTCGTGGTCTATGGCGGCTCGAATGGCTGGTACCCCATGAGCGCGGAGGAGGACGAGTGGACCCGGGAGCAGTGGCTCGGCTGGGCTCGCACGGGGGTCACGTTGTTCTTCAGGCCCAACTACCTCGGCAATCTCTACGCGACGCCCAATATCTCCACCTGGCAAGTGGGGGAGTTCCTCAGATTCGCCTATGAGCACGGGATGATCGGCGCTTACTGTGACGGCCGATCCTTCAGTTGGGCCGCGCACGGGCCGATGGCCTACATGCACTACCGCCTGATCTGGAATCCTGAGCTGGAGATTGAGGACATCTGGCAGGAGTACTTCTCAGCCTTCGGGCCTGCGGCGCGCCGTGTCGAGGAGTATTTCGACTACTGGGAGGACTACGCCCACAGCCGTCCCAGTGTCAGCGAGACCAGTAGCGCGCTGGAGAAGTTGCGCCGGCCCAGAGGGCACTACCTCGCCTATCCGCCTGAGGTCTATCCTCCTGCCCAAGCCATGCTGGACGAGGCCCTTACGGCCGCCCGCCAAGACCCTCTACCCGAGTTCGCGGAGCGCGTGGAGTTCCTGCAAGCGGGTATTGAGCACGCTCAACTGGCCACGCGCATCCATGGCCTGCTTGAGTACGACAGCCCGGAGGCAGAGACAGGCCGGGCGCCTCTGAGCGATCCGGCGAAGCTCCGGCAAGCGCGGCAGGCGATGCGGGAACTGATCGAATTCCGCCAGGACCCGAGTAACCGATTCGTGTCCGCCTACATGGACAACACGATGGTCGAGCACCAGTTCATCCGCGGCATCGAGGTCCTGTTTGAGGATGATCCGGGTGGGCCTGCCCTCGAGGTCGCCCAGCGGGTGCCGCTTCCGAAGGACGGCTGGCGATTCAAGCTCGATCCGTCCGACGATGGGCAAGGTGAGAAATGGTTCTCGCCGGAGTTGGACGATTCCGACTGGGCGCCCATCGCCATCGAACAGGCATGGCAGGAAGCCGGCTATGACTACATCGGCGCGGCCTGGTATCGGCGGACATTCACGCTCCCCGAGAAACCGGCCGGAGTGGCGGCGGCCAGCCTCCTGTTCGACGGAGTGGACGAGACGGCCCGCGTTTGGGTCAACGGTGAGGACGTCGGCGAGCATGACATTGGCCCGCAAGGCTGGGACGTGGCGTTTCGGCTCGACATGACCGATGCAGCGCGTTGGGGAGAACTGAACCACATCACCGTGCGCGCCCAGAACACGCAGTTTGCCGGAGGGATCTGGAAGCCGATCACCGTGCTGGCGCTGCGCTAACGGCCGATCTCCAACGCCTCCAGCAGGGCCTTCCTTGCTCGATGATAGGCAGCCGGATCGGTCTCGTAATCCGTCGCGCTACGAGCAATCGTCTGCGCGATGGCGTCCGCGGCCTGCTTGTCTTTCTTCGCCAGCATCGTCAGCAGCGCGTGGTCCACGACCCCCTCCCTGAACGCGATCACGCGCATGGAAGGACGCAGGCCCTCCGGCCCCGGGTAGAGCAGCCAGTTGTTGCCGGGCGGGTGGCCCTTCTCGGTGAAAGTCCGGCCGCCTGAAAGAGGACCGGTCGGGCCGATGGAGTGGCTGTAGGGGTCCGTCACCCCGCGATATCGGTTCGCGGCCCAATGGATGTAGTAATCCGCCTGGTACAGGTACATCAGCCAGGGCTGGGTCCGGTTGTCGCTCAGGGGCCGGTCCAGCAATCGGTTCGGCCAGGTGGAGGCCTTTCCGAGCACGTAGATCCCCGTCTGCAGGCCCTCCTTGCGGCGTTCCGCGACGATCTGTTGACTCTTGGTCTGACGGAGAATCGCCATCTCCATGATCCACAGGTCCACGTGCGGCGAGAACCCCTCGTAGTCCTCGACGCCCCAGCCGTGGATGGCATCGGCGATCTTGACATCCGGCATGTGTTGACGGCAGAGATCGGACAGGTAGGCATAATCTCGAATCGTGCGGGGCTCGTCAACCAGGCCTTGACGGTAGGCATCCACCCAATCGTTCTCCTGCAGATGCGCGTAGAGCGCGTCGAAGAACTGCGCGAGGAACTCGCCGTACGTTTCCACGCTCTGTCGGTAGCCGGGGCTCTCGACGAACTTGTCCCGGTACTCCGGCCACTCATACTCCTTGCGGAGCTTCCCCAGCTCCTCGAGGCCTTGCCCTCGGAGAAACAGCATGGATGCCGCGTCCGCGCCCTCTTCGATCACGTAGATATCCGGCGGCGAGATCCAATGCCCGCCCGCGATCGAGGCGCCGTCAATGGTCGTATACCCAGCGCCGAGAAACGTCCTTACCCACCTATCAAAGCGCGCGAAGTCGAAGCCCAAGCTGCCATCGGGCTTCCGAATGGTCTGTATCATGGGGTCGGGCCCGTCGATCAATCGGGTGTGAACGGCCGTGTCCCCCAGCGCGTGTAGCTGCCCCGCGATCCGCTCGATGAGCGCCCAGTGCTCCTCGCTCCATGGCTCCGGCGCCGTCGCCCCGACCAGATCCTCCGGGGAGGCGCTGAACCAATGCGATGACCCAAGCGGCAACGTCTCGGGAACCACGGTCGAGTGGACGTCAAGCTCCAGCGGAGTTGTAACCGTCTGGCCTTCCCCCGCGGCAATCAGGGCTCCGCTGTACCGACCCGGCTGCGCCGTGTGGGCGACCTCAACGCTGCACAGCGCGACGGCGTGGATGCCCGGCTGCACGCGAATCGATTCCGTCTCCGCTAGCACCTCCGCCGCCTCAAACGGTGCCTGACGGACCTGGAACGGCTGGTGACGCTCCTCCGCGGGCTCGCCGACCTGGGTGCCCGCCTGGCGGGTATTGGCTTCCACGGTCACGGGCAAGACTTCGTAGATCGTGACCGTGGCGTCGAGGGCGTCGCCCGCCTCCGTTCGGAAGGCTTGCGTGTTGAGCTTCACCGTGCCCGCTCCCGGCGACGAGATCGCAAACTGGAATGCGGCGCCGCCACCCAGCGGGACAGCCATCGGTTCGGCGTATTGCGCCGGGGTGGGCGCCCGATCGGGGAACACCCTCTCCAGCGCATCCACCAGGACAACGCTCAGCGACGCGTCCGGCTGTTCTTGGGCCATTGCCACACCATCCCAGATAGAGCTAAGAACGATTGTGCCGATCAACAGACTGCGCAGCATCTCGTGTCTCCTCAGGGCGACCCACATGTCGCTGCGGACCGTTCGTTGATCCGCGCCGAGGAACTTGCACATCCGGAGTCAGCCTTCCTCGGGGCGCCATGGCGTGGTCGGGGCGAAGCGCACGTACTCAAGCTCCGCCCGCACGCGGCCCGCGCTGCAATGCTTCGGCAACCGGACTCCGCAGACCTCGTCAAGCCGACCGTGCCCATCGGCATCGGCTCAGGCTTCAGCCCTCGCCCAGGCCAGGTCCTACATGCCCGGATACAGCGTGTTGTTGTATAGCGTCGGTGTCGCCAGCGGTCGGGCATCCGCGTAGATGCACGCGCCGCGCGATCCAAAGAGGATGACCTCCTCGCGACCGTCGCCCCACACGTCCGCGCGCAGGCAGTAGTAGTGGGCCGCGCGGTCCTCTTCGGTGCGGTCCGGCGAGTGCTGCATCGAGAGTTCATCCACGACATTGCCGTCGCCGTCGTAGATGGCCACCGGCTGGCCGGGGCCGCGGCTGTAGACCATGACGCACTGGGGCGCGCCGCCGCCGAGCCAGTCTATCTCCAGGCAGGCGGCGTACCAGCCGCCCTCGGGTTGCGGGCGGCGCCAGATCTCCTCACCGTCCGCGTCGTAGAGATACAGCGTCGCCGGATCGCGGGCGCCGCCCTCGCGAGGCTGCCCTCGGTCGACCACGGCGAACTGGGTCTGCGAATCCGTTCGGAAGCGACCGGCCACCACATGCTGAGCCTCGGCAAGCGGATGGTGCCACAGCTCGTAGCCGTCGGGTCGCAGGCAGTGGAGGCCATGGTTGCCGAACAGCAGCCGCCATCCCACGCCTCCCACGTGCGTGATGTAGGCGGCGTCCTGGTGGGCGCCTTGCGGATCGCGATCGAACAGCACGGTGCCGTCATCATCGATCAGCGCGAAGCCGACGAACACCTCGTCTCGGCCATCGCCGTCGATATCGGCGATCGCCGGGAAGTGGCCGACAGAGCCCTCCCAGTGCCACAGCACCTCGCCCTCATGCGAGACTCCCCACATGTTCCAGTAGCGGTCCTTGACGACCAAGTCCTCACGCCTGCCGCGACCCGTGAGGTCGGCGAACAGGAAGCAGTCGTCGGCCGGGGCGGGCAGGTCGAAGGTGTCGCGCTCCTCTCCCGTTTCGCCGTCGAGGACCACCATGGTCGCGTTGCCCTCGTAACGGGTCGCGCGCTCCCGGGGCTGCCCCTCCGGGACGCCGTGCTCCGCGTACGTGGCCTGGCGAACGTAGAGCACTTCGTTCCGCCCATCGCCGTCCCAGTCGTAGACCTGTACGGGCAGGTCGCTGTAGATCCGCCCGTTATCGAGCGACGGCGCGCCCACTTGCCAGATCACGTCGCCGTGGATCGTCGTGGCGGTCAGGCACGTGATCTCGCGCGTGCCGTAGACGCTCTGCACGAAGAGGAGGTCTGGGGCGCCATCCCCGCTGAGATCTCCGATGCGGCATGTCTCCGCGCCGAAGTCCTTCACGTCGATCAGGCTGACGAGGTGGCTGGTCATAATCTCCTTGCCTCGCTCTGGTTGCGGCATGGCGGCACTCACTTGCAGCAACAATGCCGCCGCGAACAGCGATACGTGCCGTGTCATCGCAAACACCCCTCAGGCCATCTGGTCCAGCCACTCAACGACCCGCCGCGAGGTAGATCTCACGAAGCTCCCGCGACAGTTGCGCCACGCCCTCGTCGGTGAGCGGCGACTCGTCCTGCGCCAGGGCCTCCGCCGCGGCAATGGCGCGGCGGGCCCGCTCAGCCACACGGCCCCGCAGGCGCCCTGTCTCAAGTCTCTTATTGAGCCGCATGAGCAGGTGGGCGTCCTGGATGCCGGCGCGCAGTGCCTCCCAGCGGATGGACGGCACCAGCGTCTCGCCCGTGCCGTTCCACGCATGGTTGAATGGGTGGTCCTCCGTGCCATCATAGACGAATATGTAATCTAGCCACGGCTTGCCGTCCCACCCATGCCAGGTACTGCCGGTGGCGTTGTTGTAGGCCCAGTGCGAGACGCCGGTGAAGCCCTTGCCGAAGGCGATGATCGGGAACGCGCGGTTGCCCCAGAGCAGGCCGTGGGTGGCGCCGTTAGCGACCGTGTAGCTGAGAACCGGCGCGCCCCTCTCAGCGCGTTCCGTCTCCAGGATCGGCATGATGTCCCGCTCGAAGGCCTCGCGGGGGTTGTAGCCCGGTGGGACGGATTTGGCGCTCAGTTTCTCCGGCCACGGCCAGTGCGGGACGAAGATGTCTACATATGGGGCGATGGCCTCGACCACCGGAGCGGATGCGTAGTATGTAATTGTCATGACGATCGGCAACTCAGGTACGGACTGCTTGACCGTCGCGAGGGTCTCGGCCAGGTCCATGACGTGCTCGTCCGGCTCCCCTCCATCGTAGCCCCCGCCGTGGGGTTCATCCACCGGCATGACCACGAAACGCTCAGGCCCGTAACCCAGCTCCGCCATCCTGTCCAGGAACGCCCGCAGCAAGTTGCAGAACGCTCTGTTCCATGCCGGGCTCGCGTGCGGAATCTCCTCCCCATCGGGCGTCCGCAGCGGGTCAATCCAGTAGACCATGGGACGCGCGCCGTGAGGCAAGTATGTCTTCAGATATGGCTCATGGGCGCTGAAGTCCACGGACAGCAAGTTCCCCTCGGCGTCGAAGCTACACTTAGGGGTGCGGATGAACTCGAACATGGTCACCCCGTGAGCCGCCATATCCGCCGCCGCGGCTTCGGGCATCCTCCCCTGCACCCCCCAGGTGTGGTACATGAACGCCAGGTGCTCAAACTCAGTCACCGGCGCCGCGCGACGCGGGGTCCGCAGCGTCAGATCGAGCGTCGTCGGCTCCGCGCCCCGGACAGCAACGCGCGCCTGGCCCCTGGTGGTCCCTGCTGCCTCGGGCAGGATGTGGATGCCCAGGTGCAGCTTCACCACCCCGCCGGGCGGCAGGTCAAAGCGCCACGCGCCGTTGGTCTGCTCTAGCAGGGGCAGGGGATCTCCGGTACGGCGCTTCCCACGCAGGTACCAGTCCTCGACGAACACATGCTGCCGGACTTGGCACGTGACCTGGGTCGGGTCAAGCCCCGTGAGGCGTAGCGATCCGCGGCTTCTCTGCCCGGTGCAGTTGACCACGAGCAAGCCCACGGCGCACTGCTCGCCTCGTAGGGCCAGGATCTGCCATTCTCGCGTGGGCGTCGCCGGTGCCAAGACGGCGGGCTCCAGGCGCGTGTACGGCTCGTCCCAGGAGATCGCCACCACCGGGGCTTGCGTGACCAGAGCGTTGACCGCGCCGCGGTGCCGCGCGAGCTTCGCGTTGAGTTCGTAGAGGTACCCCAGCAGGCTCTCATCGCCCTCCTCGCAGCTCTCCACTACCCGCGTCGCCTCCGTCTCGATGCGGCCCAGCGGCTCCCGGTCGCCCAGAAGCTCGCGGGCGGCCTTCACCCGTTCGAGGAGGTATCCCCACTCACGCCCCAAGCGAACCAGGTTGTCCGGTTCCCAGTAATGAAGCGGCACGTCCGCCGGGGCGGGCGCCGGCCCGTCCAGCGCCGGCAGCGGGTCCCCTCCAGCCAGCCACGACTCCAGTCCCGGGTCCTGAGCGCGCGCGGTATGCGGCAGGCACGTACCCACGACCAGCACGAGCGCCAAGGCCAATTGGAGCGTCTGGGTTTTGCGCACGTTCTCATCTCTCCGTTCAGAGTTCAGGCCATCTGGCCCAGCCACGCGACCTGGTCCCGCAGGCGGACCAGGCGTTGGCGGACCAGATTGGTCATCTCTTCCGCGGTGTTTATGAAGGCCTCCGCGCCGTCGCCGGATTCGAGACCCGAGACCCATCGCTCCGGCACCGAGTCCATCCCGTTGAGTGCCCCGCAGAGCTGGCCGTTGAGGCTCGAGATCGTGTCCGAATCGCGCCCGATATTCGCCCCACCCAGCATCGCCTGCTCCGTGTCCCCGCGAGAGGCGGCGAAGATTCCGAAGGTCAGCGCGAAGACCTCCTGTGGGTCGATCGCGTTGTATTGGAGCATCTCGGCGTACAAGCCTTCACGCGCATCGAAGACATCCGTGGCGTCGCGGCCAATCTCGACCGCCCGGATCAGCGTGTCTTTCAGGTTGTCGAACCGCCGCTCGTCAAAGGTCGTGATGGGGTCAGACGGCGCCACTTCGATGGCGGCCTCCAGGACCGAGTCGACCGTCGCATCCGTCGCGAAGGCGGCTGCAATCGCGGCGGCGATGACGCCGGGGATGAACATGTCGAGATCGCGCTGCAACATGCTGGCTATGGAGAGGCCGTCCGCGTAGGCGGTTTCGGGGTCACAAGCGTTGTAGATGGCGACGGGATTGATGGCCATGAGGCCGCTGCCCGTAACGATGTTGAGCACGCCCGTCGCGCGCGGGGAGTAGCCCATTTTCAGCAGCTCATACGTGTTGCGCATGCAGTAGAAGAAGCGGAGGGGCTGGAACTCCTCCAGCCACTGTTTGGCGTAGTCCTCGACGGTGACGCGTCCGCCCTTCCTGATGTAGGCATGGCATAGGATCTGGCCGAGCGCCGTGTCGTCGGTGCCGATGTCGAAGTTGGGATCTCCCCCGCCCGTGCGGTCGCTGATCTCCCACGGGTCGGTCAGGCGGCCCTTCTTCTCGTCGATGTCGAGGTAATGCCACCCCTCGACCGGTCGGCCGAGTTGGTCGCCGATTGCCCCCGCGCCAAGACAGCCGTAGACCTTCTTGAAGAGCAGTGATGTATCCGTTGGATGCGTGCCCATTGGCGTCTCCTCTTGATGCGCGCCGCGTCTCATTCTACGCCGGTGATGACAAAGCAGTAGGTGTTCTGTCTCCGATGGAACGGGCTCTCATCGGGTGGTCCGCCGTCGCCCACTACAAACCCTCCCCAATCGGCCGCGTCGGCTCCCCAGTGCGCGACTTTCACCTCTCTCAGCGCTTCGTCCCTCGGGTCGCGCAGGGCCCTGTCGCCCAGCGTGAGGACGGGGCTGTCGATGCTCATGACGTCGCCGGGCTCGGAGAAGCGGAAGGTCAGCGTGTTGGCCGCTTTCAGGCTTGAAGCGGGGATGGCGAACGAGTAGTCCCTGCGAGCCTTGGGCTCAATAGCGCCGACCGCGACATCGTTGAAGAGCACGTCCGTCTTGCCGTCGGGCGCTTTGGGCGTCGTCCAGTTCGTCGCTCCACCGACGGTGAAGGTGAGGGAGGCGTCGGTCTCGGAAACAGAGGGGCCGCCGCCGTTGACGACGACTACCACCTGCTCGCGCGTCTCGCCGCCGGCCGTGTTTCTCACGCTGAGAGTCAGCAGTCCGTCGGGGAGGGAAGTTGAGTCCACGGTCGCCTCATAGAGGGCTCGAGAGAACGGTCGACCGATCTCCTCCATCGCCGTCCAGTCCTCGCCGTTGACCGTGTACTCCAGCCCCTCATTGGCTTGCGGCTGCACCAGGTGAGCCTGGATCTTCACGCGGCCGCTCCACGGCGCGCCCACGCGATGCGAGACGATCGCCACTCGCTGCCCCAGGCCCTTGTAGAAGCACTCCATCTTCTCCCCGCTGACGCGGTAGATCAGGTATCCTTGCGGGGAGAGGTCGGGGCACAGTTGGTTGGCCTTGGGATTCCACCAGCACCCAGACAGCGCCCCGCCTGTGCGATAGGGGACAGGTCGCGCCTTGTAGGAAACGACATGGTCGTCGCCGGTCAGTTGGAGTCTCACATCGTGCTGCTTGGCCATGTCAAGGAAGCCCGGGCAGAACCTCCCCAAATCATGCTCCGCCGACGTGACGACGAACGCGCCCGGGGTCCTGCGCGCCATGTCCTGGTCCATCCATTCCACGTGCATCGGCTGGACCTCGATCGTGGGGTATTCCCGGCTCTCGCCGCTGACCTCGATCTGCCGCTGGCCGAGGTGATATCCGAAGTCCACGGACACGAAGTGGATCTTGCCATACTCAAACGAGAAGAAATGCGGGCCGAGGTACTCCCAGAATAGCGGCTTGCCGCAGCGATGGTCCCCACGGGGGAACTCCTCAAGCCGATAGGACGAGTCCGTGTGGTCGCCCGCAACGCTGTAATGGGGCATCGTCAGGTGGTTCATGATGCCCGCGTAGTTGCTGAACCCGACGCGCCCGGTCTCTGGGGAATCCGCCAGCGACTTGCTGAGATTCAGAAGGTCTCCGCTGTTCAGAACGAAGCGGGGCGCCGGGGTTAGGGCATTGACTTCCTGCACGAAGCGACTGAGGCCCGCCAGGGATCTGGCGTTCCCTGAGACATGCGTGTCGGTGACATGCACGAAGATGTACTCGTCCTCGTCGCGGGTGGCGGGCGTGAGGGCGAAATCGACCTCCGTGGCCAGCGGCTTGTACCAGTCGCCTTCGACGTCGTGTCCCGAGGGACGGGTGATGTAGATGAACACGGCGCTAGCGTCGGGCGCGAGCGCGTACGCCCCTTGCGCATCGGTATTGACGACCGAGTATCCGTCCGTAACCGACACGCCTTCGGCTGGCGAGGTCTCCCCGTTCGCGCGCACCACCACCTGCCCGGATATCCGCGCGGGAACGGGAGCGCCGTAGTTCGGTTTCGGCGTTTCCTTCGGCAGCAACTCAAGGACCTCCGGTTGCGCGTCCGCGGAACTCAATACGAGGAACGGACCCGCGAGCACGGCAGCGCAAAGCGCAAGTTTCATCGCTTCCTCCATGTCTGTGTCACCCCAATATGGCGCGGCTAACGTCTGCTTCCATGTCGGCACCGGTGACGCCTGCTGTATTCCAGGGCGAGGGGGCCTTTGCGCGGCATTGTTGGCAACTTCCGTGCAGGGCCTGCCGCCGTGGGTTCACACCGGCCAATGCCACGCGAGCGGAGCGGGCAACTCAGGAGGACAGTAGCGATGACATCACAAGCACGACGGACCAAGTGCCCGCACTGTGACGCCGAGAACGCCGGGCTGCTGCTCGCCACTTTGTGCGTGAGCTGCGGAGGATCGCTCGCCACTGAGGTCGCGGCCACCAGTCTGCTTGGCCGCCCTCCGCCGGGCTCCCAGTCCTCCGGTATCCCGCCGCCCGCGCGCCCGCCGCCAAGCGCCGTCAAGACGGTCGAAGCCGTTGAAGTGGCGGGTCAGCGAAGCAAGCGGCGGTGTCCTCGTTGTCGCAAGACGATGGCCCGCGCGGAGTATGGGTCTGTTGATCTGGATGTCTGTGGTCGGTGCGGCGTTTGGTTCGATGCTCGCGAGTTGGGGCAGTTGCGACGGACTCACGCGCAGGCTCTATCCCTCTTGGAGCGCAAGCTAGCTCCCCGACAGAGTAAACAAGTCACATCACCTCACGCGCCGGCGTGCCCGGCATGCCACACCCCCCTCACGCAGTTCGCGTTCAAACAAGCTCCCGGTGTCGAGCTGGACGGCTGCAGTACGTGTAAGGGCGTCTGGGTGGATCGCGGCGCACTCAAGCGGCTAGAGACGGAGATCAATCCCCCCTTGGCCCCGCGGGCGCCTCCGCGCCCAGGCCCAACCTTGCGAGAAGATCCCCCGGCGAAGGGTCCGTCGTTCCAGGATGGCTCTCCGCGGTCATCTGTCTCGGCCTATTGGCTGTCCTAGCGCTCGGCTCGTGGGCATTCATGGGTGGCCTCCCGCTGATCGGCCAAGTCCTTGCCGTCGTGGCAGCCGTTCTCTTCGGACCAATGCTGGTGTTCTTCGTTGGTCGCGCTCTGGATGACCGCACGGACGTAGGCGTCGCGGAGCGTTCCGACAATCAGCGCTGGAACTGATCGCACTTACCGGCCACGCGGCCAGGAATGGAGGTTTGCGGCACCCGAACACCGGAGTATCGTAGTGAACAGTGGACAGTTCGGCCACTGAACTCAGCAAAGGGTGATATCGATGGAGACGGCGAGTAAGCGACCGACGTTTGCTTTCGTCAAGATCATAGGACCGGGAATCCTCGTGGCAGCCACCGGAATCGGGGCGGGCGATCTCGCCACCGGCGCGTTCACGGGGACCACGCTCGGCGTCGCAATTCTCTGGGCCGTGGTGATAGGCGCTTTCCTCAAGTACGTGTTGAACGAGGGCCTGGCGCGCTGGCAGCTCGCGACCGGCGAGACCCTCCTCGAGGGAGCCGTCCACCGGCTCGGCAATGTCGTCCCCTACGTCTTCCTGCCTTACCTTCTACTGTGGAGCGTCTTCGTTGGATCGGCGCTCATGAGCGCGTGCGGCGCCACAATGCACGCGGCCGTCCCGATCTTCGCGGAGGCGGGCACCGGCAAGATCGTGTTCGGGATCCTCCACAGCCTCCTCGGCGTGGCCCTCGTGTTGATCGGCGGGTTTAAGCTGTTTGAGAAGATTATGAGCGTATGTATCGGCGTCATGTTCGTCGTGGTGATCGTCACCGCATCGCTGATCTGCAGCGACTGGGGGGCCGTTGCGCAAGGACTGGTCGTCCCCACCATCCCGCAGTTCTTTGGCGATGGCCTCAATTGGACGATAGCCCTGATGGGTGGCGTCGGCGGGACGCTCACCGTGCTGTGCTACGGGTATTGGATCCGCGAGAAGGGCCGCCAGGGCGAGGGCGACCTCAAGACATGCCGGATGGACCTTGGCGTCGCGTACGTGGCGACGGCAATCTTCGGCCTCGCGATGGTGATTATCGGCAGTCAGATCGACCTCCCGGAAGACAAGGGGAAGGGCGCCAAGCTGATCGTGATCCTGGCGGACAAGCTCAGCGAGACCCGACTTGGATCGGTCGGCAAATGGACATTCCTAATCGGGGCGTGGGGCGCGGTCTTCAGCAGCTTGCTCGGCGTGTGGCAGGCAGTGCCGTATATCTTCGCGGACTTCTGCGGCTTGGTCAAAGAGAAGCGAGCCGCCGATGGCGGATCGCCGTCGCAGCCCATAGACGTCGACACGCGTGGCTGGGCGTATCGCGGCTATCTGCTGGGCATCGCCATTGTGCCGATGCTCGGGCTGTTCGTCGACTTCACAAAGGTGCAGAAACTCTACGCGATCTTCGGCGCGCTCTTCATGCCGATGCTGGCGGTAACGCTGCTTCTCCTCAACAGTAAGCGCAAGAAGTGGGTCGAGGAGCGCATGAGCAACCGCCCGTTCGTCTCGGTGGTGCTCGCGCTGACGGTCATCGTGTTCGTCGTGTATGGCTACCTCAAGGCCCAGACTGGTCTCGGTATGATCGGCGGCTGGCTCTCGGCCGCATTATAGATGCCGTGCCAGTCGCCATCCAGAGAAGCGCCCGTGGCGGCGCGCGTCAGAGACAATGCGATGCAAGACCGTAGGATCTTCAACGAGAGGGGTGTCGATGATGTCGAGATCTAGCGCAGTATTGGCCGTGGCGGCTGTCGCGACGATGATGCTGGTGGGGTGTTCGTCCGGAGGAGGCCTGGGTCCGGACCGCGCGCCGGCCGTGTTCGGCGAGGGCCCCGTAACGCTGGCGTTTCTCGTGGTCGGGCCAGAGCCTGTCACCGTCCGGCTCGACTGGATTGGTGGAGACGGATTGCCCCGGTCGCGGACACACGTGGTGACGCGTGAACGTCCCATCGATCTCCGGACCGATGCGATGCCTGTCTACGATATCACAGTTGAGAGTCGTGCCTGTCCTGTGCCTGACAATGACGGCTCCGAAGCGCGCGTCAAGGATCCCCTGGTCATCGGCGACGGGCCCGTTACGCTGGCCTTCGGGATGATCGCGGGCGCCCCCGTCCGCACGCGCGTCGCGTGGCTCGACGGGGGTGGCGCTACGATCTTCCGGACGCTCACGGTGACGGCGGACCGGCCCATCCACCTGAGAGTAGACCAGGATCTGCGCTACGAGATCACTCTCGACAGGAACTGTTAGGCCGGCGAGAGCCATTCCGGCGTGCGAAGGTAGCCCCTGCCAACGTGGGCAATACGGCGGCAGGTCGCTTGCTGGATGCTCCCGGAGGAGACAGACATGCACCACGCCCTGACCCCCGCGGCATGTGTCCTGGCGCTAACGGCGGTGGTGATGGAGGCAGGTGCTCAGATGCCGGACGCGCTCGCGGAAATGCCCGAGGGCTATCATCTTCAGCGGTACGATGACTGCGGCGCCCCTGGGCGGCAGCCACACATTGTGTGCGGTGGGGTGCATGAGTATGCCGTGTCATCGGTCAACGCCGACAGGCAGGCGAGGTCGGTCGCCTGGGGGTGGACCGAGGTGCAGGCCGTCTACGATGATCTGGATCCGGCGCTGGAGTATGTCGTCGCGGTCACGTACGCCAACGAGCCCTTCAACGATCGCGCGCAGAGCCTGTGGGCAAATGACACGCAACTCCACGGACCTCATCCGCTGCCGCGCGGAGGCACGGAGCGACTGATCTTCCGCATCCCCACGAGCGAGACGCAGGATGGCGCCCTCACGCTTCGATTCCGCCTGGAGGCCCAGGTCAATGTGGTGGTGTCAGTCGTCGAGTTGTGGGCGGCCGCCCCGCCGCCGGTTGCTGTCCATCTGTTGCCCGTCTGGGCGCTTGTGGGCGACGTGCGCGGTGAGGTATTGGACCTGAGCTACGGCCCGTTGCCCGGAGCCGCCGTGCGGCTGGAGACCGCCGACGATGCGCGGGCCATCGCCAGTGCAACTGCCGACGAGGCAGGCGCGTATTCGTTCCCCCGCCGCGCGTTGGATGATGTGGATCCCGCTGAGAGCCTCGTGGTGGTGGCGCAACACGCTGGGGTTGAGGCGCGAAGCGTGCTTCCGCCCGAAGCGTGGCACTTCAAGCCCGTCCGCTACCGGCCGATCCCATCACGCCAGGCGGGGCTGAAGCGGGGCGAAGTGCCCCTGGATGGCGACTGGCGCATACACCCGGACCCGAGTGGCGCCGCGAGAGATAAGCCGCTGGACGCGGATGGGTGGGAGTCGTTTCGGGTGCCGGGACAGTGGCTGCAACAGGGATACGATCTCCCCCAGGACCAAGCCGTCGCCGTCGCGCGCGAGTTCACGATTCCGTCGGGCTGGCGCGGTCGGCGAATCTGCGCGCGCTTTGAGGTGGTCCATGCGGGCACGCGCTACTGGCTGAACGGGCAGTTGCTGGGATACAGCGAGAACCTGTTCACGCCTGTTGAGTGGGACCTCACGGATCATGTCGTGTTCGGCCGGCCCAATCGGTTGGACCTTGAGATGACCGTTGACACAGCCTCGGAGCGGCTGTCGCACTCCTCCGGGTACGCCTTCCACAACCTAGGCGGCATCGATCGGTCGGTGCGTCTGTTCGCCCTGCCGGACGTGCACGTCCGCGACCTTCGGGTCGCGGCGGGCCTCGACGACGAGTACCGGGACGGCGTGCTCGCGCTCGACATGTCGATCGACAGTTCAGCGGATGAGGATATTGCGGACCTGTCCGTGACCGTAACGCTGCGTGATGCGGACGGGAAGCGGGTGCGCCACTCGATGCCCCGGACGGACCTATCGACCGAGGGAGTCGAGGGGACGACGGCAACGATCCACGCGGTCGTGCCCGACCCGCTGAAGTGGAGCGCTGAGAAGCCGAATCTGTATGACCTGCGCGTCGAGCTGGGCCATGGCGACCGAGTCATCGAGACCATCGAGCGGAAGGTAGGTTTTCGCGAGGTCGAGGTGCGCGGCAGCCAACTCTATGTCAACGGGAAGACGGTCAAGCTGGCTGGAGCTTGCCGCCATGAGATCGACCCGCTGACCGGCCGCGCCGACACGGCCCGTCACGCCGCGAGGGACGTCGAGTTGCTGAAGGACGCCAACCTGAACTACATCCGAACGGCCCATTACCCGCCAACGCGCGAGTTGCTGGACGCCGCGGACCGGCTCGGCATGTACGTCGAGGTCGAAGCGCCGTTCTGTTGGGTCCATGGCGAAGGGGACGCTGATGACCTGGGGGCCGTTCTGACGCCGACCTCGGCCATGATCGACTACTGCCACCACCACCCGAGCGTGATTCTGTGGTCCGTGGCTAACGAATCCCAGTTCAACTCTCTGTTTGAGGCGTCGGCGGAAGTATGCAAGGATCTCGACCCCACGCGCCCGACGACCTTCAACAATCCTGATCCAAAGCGCATCTGCGACATCGCCAACCTCCATTATGCGCCGATGCCGTACGACCAGCACCTGGAGGGCGACCCCCGCCCGATCATCTTGGGGGAGTACAACTTCCCTGTCTGCCACGAGCAGACCGACGTGAGGATCAACCCCGGCCTGCGCGAGCTGTGGGGACATGGACATGGTATCCCCGATTCGTATTGGGGGTGGGCGTGCGCTCAGAGCTTCGAAGGCCCGCACCTTCGGCCGGGCACACCGCCGGGGACGTGGAGCCACATCACGCGCTCCGAGCGCATCGTCGGGGGAGCCATCTGGGCGGCTTTCGACGAGCCGTTCTACCTGCCTGACGGGCGAGATGTCGGGTATGCCTGGCGCCATGGGTTCTGGGGTCTAATCGACGCGTGGCGTCGCCCGAAGCCGGAATGGTGGCTCGCGAAGCTGATCTTCAGCCCCGTGTGGTTTCCCGAGCGCCGCGTCAGGTTGAGCGAAGGCGCCACAGCAGTGGTTGTTCCGGTGGAGAACCGGTATACGTTCACGGAGCTGGGCGAGCTTGAGTTTACCTGGCGGATGGGGTCTCGTGCCGGGCGACTGACCGTGGACGCGCCGCCTGGGTCGACCGGCGAGGTCGAGATCCCTATACCACCTGACGTGGAGCAGGGAGACCTCGCGATTATCGATGTGCATGACGCCGCCGGGGCTCTCGTTACCGTGGCCGCGATCCAGCTAGGCGATCCACGCCCGGGCACGATTCCCATCCCCAATGCTGGGCCCCCGAGCCATTCCCTGGCTAACGGCAAGTGGAAGATCGAAGGTGATCGGTACGGCTTCTCGATCGACGCTGAATCTGCCGAATTCGAGGTCGATTCCGACGCGCGCCGGGCCTCGGTCCTTGACTTCCCGGCGCTCCATCTGACCCGTTACGATTTCGCCGACCTCGCGCCAAATGAGAAGCCATACGAGGTGTTGCCGCGGGCCGAGACTCGGGTCGTCGAGAGCGTCGCCGTGCAAGAAGAAGGAACCTGCCTGGCTATCACGGTGCGCGACCGGTACGAGGGCTTTGACGGGTCGACAACCTGGCGGATCGACCGCAGTGGGGTGGGGGAGATCAGCTACGACTATGCCTACCACGGTGAGGAACTGAACGCGCGCGAGATTGGCGTCCGTCTCACGCTGCCTGAGTCATGCGACGAACTGCAGTGGCGACGATGGTCGGAGTGGGGTGTGTACCCGGAGGATAGTATCAGCCGCACGGAGGGAGTCGCCAAGGCGCGTCGAGATCCGGCACTTGGTGAGAGTCGGCGCGGCGTGCGTCCGGATTGGCCGTGGAGCCTGGACGAGACGGAGTTGGGGACAAACGACTTCCGGTCGGTGAAGCTGAACATCTACGAAGCAGCGCTCCGCTCAGCCACCGGCGCCGGCGTCGGAGTCCGGGCGAGTGCCGATGCCCACGTGCGGGCCTGCCTTGACGGGAACGGGGTGAAGCTGCACCTGCTGAAAGAGTGTCGCCTGGGGCCGGTCGTGCTTCGCGACGGTGATCGACTGGCTGGGAGATCTGCAGTGCAGTTGCTGGCTCCGTGATGTGCTCATTCGTACGAGCCGTGCTCGCGGACCAACTCCATGACGCGGCAGTATTGCTCGAAGCTGACGCTGTCGGGCACGGAGTGGTCGGAGTGGTAGATGTATCCGCCGCCTTGTTTGGCGACGGTCACCTTCTCGCGGATCTCACGCTCGATTACGCGCGGGTCGGGGTCGGCCATGGCCCTCGTGTCGATCCCGCCCATGAAGGCCAACCGGTCCCCGTACTCCTGCTTCAGCGCGATCAGATCCATCCCCGCCTTGACTTCCAGCGGC
>CAZKUN010000076.1:0-19164 GCA_964555935.1 uncultured Armatimonadia bacterium
AGAGGAATCTGGCCTTGGAGCCGCCAGGGCCCGCACTACCTGCACTACATCATCATGCTCAATGGTGATGAGCGAAAGATACTCACCGAGCTTGCGCCGAAATGGGCGCCCCACGAGGACGTCAACATCCCCGGCAATGGCTACTACGGCTGCGAACTGGCCAATTTCCGAGACCCGGAAATCAGCCAGGGCGACAAGATCACGGTCATCGTGACGGACGAAGCCCACGGACAGCAGGCCATCGCCGAGGCCGAAGTGCCGGCCCTGCCAGGATCGATCCACCTCGACGTGCAGATGGCTCCAGTTGAGTGGCGTCTGCCAAGCCTGCGCCTGGCAGATGGGACGCTATCGTGGGATGAGGCCGCCGCGACGACGCTGGTCTACCGGCGCGACCGGGACGATCGCTATGACGACGGACGCCCGCGCGGGCTATACGAGCTGGCCCTCCGGTTGACGGATGGCGAGACGGAGGTAGCAATCGACGAACCGGACGGCGGCGGCTGGATGATCGTTCAGCAAGATGATGGTGGGAGCGTGATCGGCAGGTCGCGCGCGGCGCGGCTGTTCGCCGAGCCGGATGGCTACGCCAGCGAGATCTTTGTGGGCGCAGACGGGGCGGTCACGACCGTCGACCATGGCACCATGGAGGCGACGGTCTGGAGCGCCGATGGGGAGCAGATGGGCACAGGTGCGCTGACGGATGTCGTCCCCCCGGACACGCATACCTGGCCGGATCCGCCGGACGGACTGGTCTTCCGCAGAGCCCGCGTGGCTCTGACAGACGGCTCGCACCTTTGGCTCGATGGCATTGCGAACGAACTGGTCCAGACTGCGGACGGAGATGTCGTGAGGACCTTCCGTGGCGAGGCGTTTGGCGGACTCGAACGCCCGCGGGCGATGGCACTCGGCCCTAACGGTGACGTGTACGTGCTCGCTAATGACGGGATCGTCATCGTACCGAGCGACCTCGAGGAGGAACTCCCGGAGATCGACGGTCGGACGGTCAGGTGGCGCACAGGCGCTCCCGTGCGGTCGGAAGTCACTGTGGCGGGGCAGGGGACCGAGGCGGTCTTCACAGACGGAAAGAAGAAGCGGCGCGCGCACGAGGTGGAGATCGGCGACCTCGCCGGCGCGGGCAGGTACCGGGTCACCGTGAATCACAGCATCCGAATGGCGGGCACCCTCCCTGACTGGACCGGAGCCGACCTCCTCATCCCTCCATCGAAGGAAGGCTACACGCCGCACCTTCGCGTGCCGATTGCCATCGTCATCCTGACGAATGCGGTTCAGGAAGGGAAGATACCCGATGGTGTCGAGCATCCCGGGCCGATCAGCGACGCGGAAGTCGAGCGACTGATCGAGGAGATGCGTGTCGCCCAGCGGTTCTACTGGATCAACTCGCACCTCAATTGCTTCCTCGACATGGACTTCATCATCGACCGGGAGCCGCGCAATGTGGAGGACTTCTCCGCTGCATACCGGCCAACGCGCGAGAACCTGAAGCCGATTCTCGACGCGCAAGGCAAGAACCTCGACGACTACGCGGGGGTCTGTCGGATCATCGCCGAGCAGGCATACGATGCCAACACGCAGACATGGCGACTCGCGGGGCGTGGGGGAGGGTTCACCTCCGGCGTGACCGAGGGGACGGAAGATCCGGGGTGGAGCTGGTGGCGCGCCTGTGCCGAGGACTATTTCATCCCGGATGCGTGGCTGTTCGTCCATGAGTACGGGCACCAGATCGACGCCATGTACCACGCTAGCGGTGGGCCGGAGTTCTGGGGCAACCACTTCGCGCCGCAGGAGGGCAACGTCGCGCGATTCGGCGAGCACTTCGATGGGATGGCCTACGTCCTGCGTTGGTGGGAACCGAGTAAGTACTTCGGGAGCGACTGGGGGACGGTCGAGTTCGCGGTGGATGTTGATGGCGATGGGATTCCAGATGACGCGCCCGAGTTGCCGATAGACGAAAAGCGCTTCGGCAGCGATTCCACCGAGACCGACACAGACAACGATGGCCTGAGCGACATTGACGAACTCAAGCTGCTCAACACAGTCGAGCGCGGCCTCGGACAGATCTGGGCGGCCCCCATCCTGCCTGATCCGACAGACCCAGATACCGATGGTGACGGTGAACGCGACGGCGACGATGGCCAGCCGCTCTACCGCAATACGGCGATTGGGCCTCCGGATGTCCCGACCGAGTTCCGTCCCATCATCGGGGCGGGCATGACATGCTCCGTCGGAGGGGCTTGGGGTCCGGATGGCCTGGAGATCGACTGGCAGACCGACGAGCCCAGGCGCGTGATGATCCAGATCGACGCGGATAACGATGGCTGGTTCGTCGGCAGAGACAACTATCACATCACCATTGATCCGCCCTCGACCGATGGCGAGGCGCCCCGAGTGAATGCGCACATCATGAACTGCGCGGAGCCAGGCAAATGGCCATTTGACGATAAGGACCTCATCGAAGCCGGCGATCTGGAGTGCTTCGTCATCGACGGCATGACGGGCTACCAACTCAAGCTGATTCTAGGACCATCGCCAGAGACCGGCTTGGAGCTGAAGGCTGGCGAGACCATCGGCATCAACTATGGCGTGGCCCATCCGATCCGTAACGCCACATTCCTCATGGCGTTTCAGCCGCACTCGCTCGTGCCGATGACACTGGAGGAGTTCTGATGAGCAGAACTGCGCTCGTAGCCTGCGTGCAGCCACCGTACTTGGATGGAAGCGGAAAGCTGTCGCCGCAACAGATAATGGACGAAGGGCTGGCGCTATTGCAGCGGGCGGGCGAACGCGGCGCCGACATCGCGTGTCTGCCCGAGTACTTCAACGCCATGAACGCAACGCCCCAGGAGGGCGCGCGACTGATCCAGACCGTCCCCGGGCCGCTGACGGAGCGCGTGGGAGAGATCGCCCAGGCGAACGGCATGCACGTGGTGCTTCCGATGGCTGAGCTTCGCGGCCAACGGGTCTACAACAGCGCCACGACCATCGGCGCCGAGGGCGAGATCGTCGGCGTGGCCGACAAGACCCACCTGACGCGGATTGAGCGTGACGTGCTGGGAATCACGCCGGGCGATGAATACGGCGTCTTCGACCTTCCGTGGTGCCGCGCGGGAATCATGACCTGCTATGACGGTCACTTCCCCGAGGTCGCGCGGATTCTGGCGCTCAAGGGCGCGGAGATCATCTTCTTCCCATCGCTCCAGAGGCGCCTCGGCGAGCGGAAGTGCGCGATCCAGGTCGCCGCGAGGGCGATGGACAACGCCATCTACGTGGCGCGGTCGAGCTACGGCGTCGCGACTGATGTGGCGTGGAACGTGGAGATGATGTACGGGCTGAGCTGCATTGTCGGGCCTCAGGGCGACACGCTCGCGAACTGCGGCCGACATGCGGGTGTCTGTTACTCCGAGATCGACTTCGCCCAAGCGCCGCTGCAGGAGCGGAGCGCGGGCGACGCGACCGGCGATCTGCGCGAGTTCCTCCGCGAAGACCGACGGCCCGAGACGTATGGGGCGCTAGTCGACGAATCTGATTGAGTACAGATCAGCGTCCTTCAGCGCGAACTTGAGTCTCACCGTCGTGCCTGCCAGCTTGGATACGTCAGTGCCGGTTCCCCACGTGACCGTGTGGGCTATCTCGTCGCCGTAGATCTCGGGGCTCAGTTCGAAGCCTGGGATCGCCGCGCCCGATTCGTTCTGGATCTCGACCTGGACGCTACCGATAGCTGAAGTCTCGTAGTTGATTACGAGCTGCTTACCCGCGAATGTAAGCGGCTTCGTGATCAGTTCGCCGCCGGGCGCGTCTGCGCTGATGCTGACAAACCCATCCAGGCGGAGCGACCCGCGGCGCAGTCGGCAGGTCGGGTGGCGATAGTTCTCCACCCAATACAGGCTCAGTTCAATCGGCGAGGTCTGGATCATCCCGCAAGCGATGTGGTTGTTGCGTTCAGTCCAGTTGTTGCGGTCCAGCCCTGGCCTCAAGAAGGCCTCAACGTAGCGGTGCCAGTTGAGTCCATCGCGACTGCACATGAAGACGCCGTCTGAGACGCCGACATCCTTGTGCTCCTTGACCTTTTGCCGCGCGGGCACGAAGCGCTTGGGGAAGGCCAGGTAGATGTGCGGAGCGCGGAGGTAGGGCACCGTCGCGTTCGTGTAGAGATGCTCGTTCGGGACGTCAAACTCCAGCCACTCCGGCGACGTCCAGTTCAGGAAATCCTGGCTGGTCGCGCGGCGGATGTGGCGGACGCCGTCCTTGAAATCGCGCAGGTAGGCGACGTACTCGCCCTTGACCGCATCGTAGAATGCCAGGTTCTGCGAATCGAACGCGCCCTCGGTGATGACAGGCTCGTCGCGCATCAGTTCCCAGTGAATCCCGTCGGGCGACGACAGCGCCACAAGCGGGCCGCCGGCGAGCGCCTTGTAGCGCTCTTCCGGCTTGCAGTCTGGACTGGTATCGAGGCATGGCGCGAAGTTGTGCGTCCCCGGCCCCGTCCAGATGATATTCGTGGCATTGTTGCCCTCCCACTCGTGCAACCCCAGCGCCGGTCGCGTCCAGGAGATGCCATCCGGGCTCTCCGCATAGCAAGTGAGCTGATGCCCGCCCTCAGCCGCCGACCCACTCCCGCGGAAGTAGCACCGCACCAGACCATCGTCCTGGAAGACGGTGACGTAGAAGCTCGTGTCGCCCTCCCACGGGTTGTCGAAGCTGAACGCGACTTCCTGAGGAACGGGGTGCTGAAGTTCCTGCGTCACGCCGGTCATCGATTCGATCAGGTAGTCGTCGACGAACAGCTCCAGCCGCGAGCCGATATCAAGCACTTGGGTGCCCCCCTCAAGGCAGATCATAAGAGCGATGCCGATCGATGCGATGCGCACGCGATGCCCTCCTAGTCGGCGAGGCCGCAGACCTCATCGACGAGTTCGGTAATAGCCCACACCTTGTCAATCTCTCCGACCTGGCTGATCTCATCCGAGATGCCCAGCACCAGGCGCCCGCCGAACATATCGATGACGCGCTTGGTGAAGTCGACGATGAACTCAGTTGAGTATTGGTCGAGGAAGAAGATCGCGGGGATCAGGTCAAGCAGCACCATATCCCCTGTGTGCTCGGCGATCATCTCCAGAGTCATGTCGCACTGGGGCTCGGGCGTGAGCGACTCCACCGAATCGAGCCCGGTGTCTTTGAGCATCGGCAGGATCGTCGCCGAATTACCGTCCCAGTGGCTGTGTACGAACCGCCCGTGCGAGTGCAGAAACTCGCTGATCCGTTGCCACTTCGGCATGACGTACTTCTCCAGGATCCGTGGCGGCGTGAACTCGTTGGTCGTGTGGTCTCCCAGGTTGTGGATGCGACACGGAAGCCCGAGAGCGGCCTCGGCCTGGCGCATATCGCGGTCGTCGCAGGCCTTGACGTAAGCCATCATGAGGTCCGGATCGTCCGCCTCGAGGTAGCAGCAGTTCGGCAGCCCAGACCAGAACTTGATGAGTTCCGTGTAGCCGCTGCTGTTGAGGAAGACGGTCGGCTCGGCTCGATGAGCAACGCGGGCCGCTGCCGCTTCGAATGCCTCAACGTTGGCCCGGAACTGGGTTCGCTCGACGATGTCGATCAGGACGCGAAGGTCATCGGGTGACTCGATGGGCCACCCGTGGATGCGCCGATTCTTCAGCTTGCCATCGATCCAAATATCTTTGTACACGCGGGTTATAGTGCCCGTGGGAGTCGTGAAGGTCTCGATGAACTCGTCGTCACGCTGTTCGGTCGCGTGCGCGATGTCGTTGGGCTCGTTGTAGGCCTCAATGCCGGCCGACGCGGCGTAGCGGATGGAGCATCGCAGCTCGTCATAGATGGCGAAGTTGTCCATGCCCTCAAAGCGCGCCGGCATGGTGTCTTGGCCCATGTAGTGACCGATCCAGGTCTCGAGCCGTGGCTGCCAGAGCACCTTGTCCGTGGTCTTCTCGAAGATCGCGAGGTTGAGTTCTTTGCGCGTCACGAGTAGTCGTCGCCTCCGTGGGTTGAGGAGCGTTGCCGTGAGATGGTTCCACGCACGGGTTAGCGGGCCCTCCGGGCGACTGCGGGGAGTTGCGTGGACACTTGGCCAAGGGTATACTCAGTAGACCAGATGCACGTACTTGGAGGTGCTGCAAATGGCCCGGCCGATTATGCGGATCACGCCCCATACGCTCAAGGAGAAATGGATCCAGCAGTCCCGCTCGGCCCTCGCCCGCCTGGAGTCGCGCGACTTGGCGCGAGCCGGGGAGGACGGTGTAATACGGGTGTCCCCCGAAGCGTTGCGCCGGGACCTAGACGCTGATGAGCGATCTGTGGTGTATCGTTTGCTGGGGTACGTCCAGGATCCCGCATGCCCGTTGATTGCGAAACGGGCCGGTGTTGTGGGTGGCCGGGCCGCTATCGCCGGGCGGAGGATGCCGGTCTGGCAAGTCTACGGGCGCGTGAGGGATGGGGAGCGACCGGAGGCCGTGGCGGCCGAACTCGACTTGACCATGGACCAGATTGTTCAGGCGATCACCTACGCAGAGGCCCACGCAGACGAGATCAGGCAGGACGTCCTTGATCAGGAGTGGGCCCAGTCCCACGTGGGCGAGGGCACGGAGCGATGAGGTTTCTGATCGACGAGGACACGTGCCCATGTCTCGCGGTGTATCTGCGCCACGGGGGGCACGATGCGGAGGCGGTCTGCACCAAGGGGCGTGGCGACTTGTTGGGCGAACCCGATGGTGTGATCTTCCGGGTCGCGACGGCCGAAGACCGGGTGATCATCACTCAGAATGCCGACGACTATCTTGAGTTGCACGAGCAGTGTCTTGCCGGCGGCCGATCTCACCCAGGCGTCGTCACAGCGCCTCAGCGCGGCCATCGTGATTTTCAACAGGTGTTTCGCTGGATGGACCAGTTGCTGAACGATCAGGCGCCCCCTACGTTTGCTGACGAAGTGCACCACCTCGCCGTGTATGTGTGACGGAGTCGCCCTAGGCTTTGACACGCGTGGTCACGCCAGCTATAATCGAGCGTACCAGTTGCCCACGAGTCTGCGACCTCGGGCGGCTGTTTTTCACGTTGATTGGGAGGGGTTTCTCGTGGCTAAGATCCGCCTTGCGCTTATCAGCGCGTATGACAAGACGGGCATAGCAGACCTGGCCAAAGCTCTTGCGGAGGCCGGCGTCAAGATTCTCTCGACGGGCGGGACGCTTAGGGCGATCTCCGAAGCCGGCGTGGATGTGACGGCCGTCGATGAGCACACGGGCTTCCCTGAGATGATGGATGGCCGCGTCAAGACGCTGCACCCGAAGATCCATGGCGGATTGCTCGCGCTGCGTGGCAGCGAGGACCACATGGCGCAGGCGGCGGAGCACGATGTTGAGATGATCGACCTCGTCGTCTGCAATCTCTACCCCTTCGAAGCCACAATCGCGCAGCCCGGCGTCTCGGTCGAGGAAGCCATCGAGCGGATCGATGTCGGCGGCCCGTCCATGATTCGCTCGGCGTCGAAGAACTTCCAGTCGGTGACCGTCATCTGCAACCCAGCGCGCTACGAGCAAGTGCTGGCTGAGATGGCAGCCAACGATGGCGAGACGACGTACGAGCTGCGGCGCGACCTCGCGTTGGAGGCGTTCAAGCACACCGCCAAGTACGATGCCGCGATCTCGAACTACCTCGCCGAGCAGGTCCGAGGCGATAGCGATGACGTATTCCCGCCCGTGTTCACGCCCTGGTACGAGAAGGTCGGTGGCGATCTGCGCTATGGCGAGAATTCCCACCAATCGGGAGCGCTCTACGTGGATGTCCGCTCAACCGAGACGGGCGTCGCGGGCGCGATTCAGCACCACGACCTCGAGAGCGGCCGGCAGATGTCGTTCAACAACTACCTGGACGCCACGGCGGCGCTGAAGACCGCCCGAGATTTCGAGGAGCCGACTGCGATAGTCATCAAGCACCTGAATCCGTGTGGCGCCGCGTCGGCCGATACCCTCGCGCAAGCCTATCAGGACGCGTGGGTCTGCGATCCGATCTCCGCCTTCGGATCAGTGATGGCGTTCAATCGCGTGCTGGACCTCGAGACTGCCAGCATGATCGGCAGTAACGACTACCTTCGCGAGGTCGTTGAGCCGCGCTACCGTGAGGAGACGGGCGACACGGAGTCGATGATTCTCTCCGCCTTCCCGGAGGCGGTGATTGCGCCCGGGTTCGAGCCGGACGCGCTGGAGAAGCTGAAGTCGGTGAAGAGCCTTCGCGTCCTCGAGGTCCCAGACTTCTTCGGACCGGAGGCTGGTGACTGGGACTACGATACGCGCAAGGTTCCCGGCGGCATTCTCCTGCAAGATGAGGACGTGAAACGCGCTGCTGAGGCCGACATGACGGTCGCGACGGAGAAAGCTCCGACGCCCGAGCAGATGAAGTCGCTGATCTTCGCGGATGGCATCGCGAAGCACGTGAAGAGCAACACGATCCTGCTCGTGCAAGGCACGCGGACGGTCGGCGTCGGCGCCGGGCAGATGAGCCGCGTTGACTCAGCGGTGATCGCCGCGCGCAAGGCGGGGAAGAGGGCCCAGGGCTCTGTCATGGCGTCGGACGCGATGTTCCCGGCGCGCGATGGGCTCGATGAAGCCGTCGGCGCGGCCGGCGCGGTTGCCGTCATCCAGCCTGGCGGGTCGATCCGTGACGAGGAAGTCGTCGCCGCCGCCAACGAGCATGGGATCGCGATGGTACTCACGGGCATGAGGCACTTCAGGCACTAGGAGAGACAATGATATTCACATTCCCCCTATGGGCCAGAGGCGGCTGCAGATAAAGCCCGCTCCGCGCCCGCGACCAGTCGAGTCGCGGCCCTCCTGAGATCAGGAGACAGCGTGGGGCGGGGGCCAGTATCAGGATCCCCCCCCGCGCCGCCCCACAAGGGCCGCAAGCGCGATGACTGCCGCACTCGACTGGGAGGTCGGGCACTGTGATGAACCTGACGTTGCTGCAGGCGGACCACGAAGTCTCCAAGATCATTGACAAGGAACTCGAGCGTCAGAAGACGACGCTGATGATGATCCCCTCAGAAAACTACGCCAGCCGCGCGACGATGGCCGCCGCGGGCTCAATCCTCACCAACAAGTACGCCGAAGGCTACCCCGGGAAGCGCTACTACAACGGCTGCGATCTCTACGACGAAATCGAGCAACTCGCGATCGATCGCGCGAAGGAGCTCTTCCGCTGCGACCACGCGAATGTCCAGCTCGTCACGGGCACGCAAGCGAATATGTCGGCTTACTTCGCGCTGCTTGACCAGGGCGACCGGATCCTCTCCATGGCTCTGGACCATGGTGGGCACCTAAGCCACGGGCGCGCGAATAACTTCAGCGGCGTGTTCTACGAACCCCATTTCTACGGCGTCGACCCCGACACCGAGCGGATCGACTATGACAGCATGCTTGAGGTCGCCAAGGAGGTCCGCCCGAAGCTGATCGTCGCGGGCGCGAGCGCGTACCCGCGGATCATCGATTTCCAGCGCATGCGCGAGATCGCTGACGAAGTCGGCGCGTACCTGCTGGCCGACATCGCCCACATCGTCGGACTCGTGGCTGCAGGCTCGCACCCGGATCCCGTGCCGCTGTGTGAGGTCGTCACGTCGACCACTCACAAGACGTTGCGGGGCCCGCGAGGCGCGCTGATCCTGTGCAAGGAAGAGCTGGCGAAGAAGATTGACGTCGCCGTCTTCCCAGGGATCCAGGCCGGGCCGCTGATGCACATCCTCGCCGCCAAGGCCGTCGCGTTCAAGGAAGCGCAGTCCTTCGGCTTCCGCGAGTACCAGCGTCAGATCATCCGTAACGCGCAGGCCCTGGCCCAGTCCCTCCTGGAAGAGGGTTTTGAGCTGGTCAGCGGGGGCACGGACAACCACCTGATGCTCGTGAAGATGCAGGGCTGGGACATCACCGGGCGAGTCGCGGCCGACGTGCTGGAGGCTGCGGGTATCGTGGTCAACAAGAACACGGTTCCTAACGACCCTCTGCCCCCGGCCGAGACGAGTGGCATCCGGCCCGGGACGCCGGCCCTTACCACGCGTGGGATGAGAGAGCCGGAGATGCTGAAGATCGGCAAGCTGATCACGCGGGTCATCAGGGATAAAGGCGAGACCGAGAGCGTGATCCAGGAAGTCCGGAACGAGGTCACGGACCTCTGCGAGGCATTCCCGATCTACCAGGACATTATCTGACGCTCGCGGCAGGCACATGGCCGAACGAGAAGGAACCCAATGGGGTCCCCGAGCTTCGGGGGCCCCGTTAGCTATCGGCGGATGTTGAGGCGCCAGAAGACAGAATCGTTCATGACGGCCGGCAATAACGACGACCGCCCAACGAAGACACCCAGGCGCCCTCACGTGCTGCGCATTGGCGAGCTATGGCGCACGCACCGACAGCTCATGATCTTCCTCATCGCCGGGGGGCTCGGCGGGTTCGCCGGACCGATCTTTGAGACCACGTTCAATAACTACCTCGACGACACGTTTCAGATGGGGAATGAGACCCGCGGCGCGCTTGAGTTCCCGCGCGAGGCGCCCGGGTTCCTCGTGACGGTGTCCACCGGCATTTTGGCGGCGTTGTCCGAGACGCGCGTCGCGGCGATCGCGGCGTTGGTAGCCGCTCTCGGTATGCTCGGGCTGGGCGCGCTGGGCCGGCGTCAGCTCTGGATCCTGATGCAGGCCTTCATGTGTACCCAGTCGGCTGGCACTCACCTCGGCATGCCGATCAACCGCTCGATCGGTATGAGCCTCGCCCGCAGGAACCAGGAGGGCCGCCGACTCGGCCAGATCAACTCCGTTCGGGTCGCCGCGGCAATTGGCGGCAGCCTGCTCGTGCTCCTCCTGCTCAACAAGCTCGGCCTACACTACCGATGGACATTCCTCGCGGGCGCCGTCGCCTACGCCCTCTCCGGCGCAGCGCTCATGTTCATGAGCCCCACCGTCGGCTCTCGCCAACGTCCGCGCTTCGCTGTGAACAAGCGCTACTGGCTCTTCTACGCCCTGTCGATACTCTTCGGAGCCCGCAAGCAGATCTTCATCACTTTCGGACCGTGGGTACTGATCAAGGTCCATGGGCAGGAGGCTGCCGTCTTCGCCGGGCTCTGGATGGTCAGTTCGATCTGCGGCGTGTTCTGGCAACCGCTCGTCGGCAAGCTGGTCGACCACTGGGGGGAGCGCGCCGTCCTCATGGCCGATGCGTGTGTCCTGGTGCTCGTTTGCGCCGGGTACGGGTTCGGCGACAAGCTGGGCCTGGGCAGTAACACGATCTACCTGCTTTATGCCTGCTATATCCTCGACCAGCTCATGTTCGCGGTCGGCATGGCCCGCGCGACCTACCTGAAGAAGATCGCCGTCAGCCCCGACCACGTGGCATCATCACTGGCGCTGGGCATCTCTCTCGATCACACGGTGTCGATGACCATCCCGCGTCTCGGCGGCTGGGTCTGGGACAGAAATGGCAAGTACGGTTTCCGCTACGTCTTCGCTGGAGGCGCGTGCATTGCGTTGCTGACGCTGCTGTTCGCGTCGTTCATTCGTATCCCTGAAGGTGCTAGTGGCGGGCACGAAATGCAGGCGGACGAGCCCGGCATCCCTCGCGTCCTTGATGAGGGCGGCGAGGGCTAGGAGGTGTTCAGCGGTGCTAGAGTTCTTCGACTGTAACGCTGCGTATGGGGTGTGGATGAAGCCCCACCTGAAGCCGGCGGTCACTGCGAATGACCTGTTGGCGTCCATGGAGTGGTGCGGCATCAAGCGCTCGCTCGTGCGCCATGCCGCGCTGGATACGGAGTGCCCGACCGTCGGCAATCCGCTAGCTGTCGCTGAGATGGCCGACCATCCTGAACTGGTGCCTACCTGGGCCATCTTGCCACCTGCCACCGGTGAGCAGGGCACGCCGGATGAACTCGCGGCGGCGATGGCTGATGCGGGCGTCCGCGCGCTCTGGGCGTTCCCCTCAAAGCACAAGTACATCCTCGACGGGGTGAGTTGCGGCGCGCTGTTTGGGATGATGGTTGCCAAGAAGATCCCGCTCTTCCTGCTGAAGGGCGAGACGAGCATGGGCGTCTCGAACTGGGAGCTGGTCGCGGCGGTGCTCAAGGAATGCCCCGAACTCAGGCTCGTGTACGTCGGCCAGGGCTGTTGGGGTGAGGATCGTTGGTTCCGCCCGCTCATGGATCGGTACGGAGGGCTCTACACCGACACCAGCCGCTACGAACTCGATGGTGGCATCAAGGCGTTTGTCGGCAGATACGGCGCCGAGAGGCTCCTGTTCGGTAGCGACTTCCCGGAGAGCAATCCGGGCGGCGCGATGTTGACGCTTGCACACGCGGACATCAGCGACGAGGAGAAGCAGATGATCGCCGCCGGCAATCTCGAGCGTCTGCTCGGGGAGGTGGAGCTGTGAAGAACCCTAGCGCTCTGGCAGCCGAGTTCATGAAGCACGGCAAATCCCCGGACTGCCCAGTCATCGACACCCACGGGCACTTCGGGCCCTTCCAGGGGATCTATTTCCCCATGCTGACTGCGGACCAGATGATCGAGAGCATGGATCGCTGCGGCGTGCGCTGCATCGTCTGTAGCCACCATCAGGCTCTCGTCGACCCGCAGCGCGGCAACGCGTTGATGGTCGAGGTGATCGAGCAGCATCCGGACCGGTTCCGGGGGTATCTGGGGCTGAACCCGAACTACCCGGACACGCTCCGCGCGGAGTTGGATCGATATGATTCGCTCGAGGGGCTCGTGGGGCTGAAGTTCCTGTCGGACTACCACCAGTACCCGATTACAGGCGAGGAATACGTTCCGGCGATGGAGCACGCGCAAGAGCGTGGCCTGCCGATCCTGATGCACACGTGGGGCGGCAGCGCGTTCGATAGCCCCCAGCAGGTGGCTGAACTCGCGGCGCGCTATCCGACCGTGCCGCTGCTGATGGGACACGCGGGATACGGCGATTGGGACGCGGCCATTGAGACAGCCAACGACCATCCGAACACATACCTGGAACTCACTGCGGCATACCACCTCAACGGGGTGTTGGAGCGGTTCTGCAACGAGGCGGGGTCGGAACGAGTGCTATTCGGCACCGACCTCCCGTGGTTCGACCAGCACTATGGCATCGGCTGCATCATGATGGCCGACATCACCGACGATGACCGCCGGAACATCCTGCATCGGAACGCCGAGAAGCTGTTTGGGGATGGGCTGCCGGGATAGGCGAACCGTCAGTCCTCGAACTGGCTGAAGTGCTCGTTGGCCGCCCACGCGCCGGAACAGAAGTCTGCCACCCGGGTCCTGAGAAGTCGGACGTGGCGCGGCGCGGGCACGATGATGAACGCCCGGGCCGTCCCCCGATGGAACCGAAGGGCCACGACTTCCCGCGCCGCTAGCTCCTCGCGTAGCAGCGCCTCTTTCTCGGCCATT
Organism: uncultured Armatimonadia bacterium; assembly: GCA_964555935.1. Classification (GTDB taxonomy): domain Bacteria; phylum Armatimonadota; class Zipacnadia; order Zipacnadales; family VGFC01; genus CAZKUN01. The sequence goes on from CAZKUN010000076.1 coordinate 13,448, forward strand.
TGCTGATCGCCCGTCACGCCCTTGCGGTGTCGCTGCAGGTGGTGGTAGATGACCAACGTCTGGTCGCGCGCACGCCAACGTCTGAGATCGTCGAGGTAGACGTGCTTTGGACCTTCGGCATCGTACCGTGCCCTCGACGGCGTCTCGATGCCGTTGTCAGGATCGATGAAGACCATGTCACGGTCTACTGTGGCATCCAGCGCTGCTTGGAGCCACTGCTCCCGAACCCGCACGCGGTCTGGCATTGGGATCCCATCGTAGCTGAGTACGTCAGAGTGATATGTGGTGCCCGGCAGGATGCCATCCGCCTCGACAGAGGCGACGCAACGCCGACGGTCACGCACGATCTCGGCCAGGGCGTCATAGAGCGGCGGGTCGCACTCTCGGAACGCCTGACGCTGCGCGTGCGACCTGCACAGGTACCGTGTGTGCTTCCCGTCTCCCTCAGGCCCACTGTCTGGGAACAAGTACCACGCCACGCCCAGGGACAGTCGAGTACCGTCGTCGCTTGCCGTCTCTCCGATCAGATACCGCAGAAGCCCGTACTTGCCGTAGTCGCCGATGTCCCCCGTGTACCGGTTCTGCATTTGGCGCTCCTACTCCGGTTGCACCACGCGCTCGATGTAGAAGTCGAGGAAACGCTCGACATCGGGGTCCGTGCAGACCTTCACGTTCGGCTCGCCGTCGACGATCTTCGTGACACCCTCGTCGTCCACCACTACCCGCCTCATCTCCGTCTTGCAGAAGCTCTCGTCAATCGTCACGCAGATCGCCATCGGGTCATAGAGCACCGGCGTCTCGTGCGGCCACAGTTCGTAGCAAGCCCACACGGCATCGGTGAGCGGCAGACCGCGGTTCTTGAGAATCTCGCGGTTCTCCGTCTCAAACCGGAGCATCGCGGTGCAGTCGAGCCCGCACATCGTGATTGGAATGCCCGAGGAGTACACGGCCTGGGCCGCCGGGATATCCATCTTGATGTTGTACTCGGCGACGGGCGGAGCCTGCAGATTGTAGCCGATGTAGGCTGAGCCGCCCATCGTGACGATACCCTTGACCTTGCCCACGATCGATGGGTCGAGCGCCAGCGCGGCGGCGACGTTGGTGACAGGCCCGACCGGCACGATGATGATCTCGCCGGGGTTCGCGTTGACCAATTCGACGATCAGCTCCGCCGCCGATAGCTCGACCGGCAGCTTGTCCTCGAAATCCGCCGCCCAGGGCGCCTGATTGGGCGCGGCTTTCTCGCCTGGCCCCGCGGCAACAGGAACATCGGCCATGCCCATCAGGTGGAGCATCTTGCAGCAGATCCGCGCGCGATCGCCGCTCGAGTCGAGAGCGCTGGTGACGCCGACGATCTCCAGTTCTGGGCACATAATCGTAAGCGCCAGACAGAAGGCGTCATCGACGTCAGTGCCCATATCCGTATCAAGGATGATCTTCTGGGGTGTCACGTCGGCGGCTCCTGGGACGGGAATCGACACGGCACCCGCCAACGCGAGGTGCGCGGCGAGTGCCGTGATGGATTGGAGTGGGCGTTTGGCGGCCATGGCTACTGCAGCGCCGCGTTCGCTTTGTCGCGTGTCGCCTGATCCGAGTGGTAGCGGCCAATCAAGCGGATCGCGACGCGATTCTTCTTCTCGAGCAGCTCGTCGAGCTTCGGGGCAAGGATTTCGGCGACCTTCTCTGACGCCGAATCCAGCCCACAGGCATTGGCGATGTAGACCATATCATCGACCCGATTCGCCTCGGCCAGCTTGGGCATCACGGAATCGTCCGTGAGTAGTTTGAGCGCGGCGGCGCGCTTGGTATCTTCCCACGCGGCGGCGCGCACGATAGAGATGAGGGCCTTGATCGCATCGACATTGCCAGTCATCACTTTGCCGAGTTCGGTGACGATGAACGCGCGGATTGCGCAAGCATCACGCTCAGCTTCGCGTCGGTCGGCGATGAAGCGCGCGTCGTCCGCCTGGGATGCGAGGTCATCCATCTCGGTTTTGATGTGCTCGGGGATCGCCGTGCCCTCAGTCTCGGCATCAATGTCGCGGAACACCCGGCGCGCGGTCTGGCCCGGGCGCAAGGTCTGCTGAGTGGCCTTGATCTGCCGTCGGGTGCATGCGGCGAAGGCCAGCGGATCGTATTGCTTGGCGGCTATCAGCCTCGCAACGAGAACCCGAGCCCCGAGTTCGGCGCCTGTCGTCAGGAGCACGGTGCACATGTCCCATTCCCCGGCCTCGATAAGTTGGTCGACCGCCTTCTCGACGTCATCGCGACTGCCCGTGCCTACGATCAGTTGGACGGCTCGGCCGTGTTTGGCCAGCGTCTGACTATCCAACATATGCCCACTTCCTTGTCTGCGCGCGTGGATGCGATTCGTCAGGGAGTATACGCCGTGAGGCCCGCACTGCCCTCCTTCCTCGTTCCAGCGTTTGAGTGTCGATGCCAGGGGCGCCGCGAGGTGAGAGGGACGTGAAGCCGCGCGGAGGAACTGGTGCTGCAATCGACAAGCCGAACGGGATGGTGACTGATGAACGCGATCTTCGTTGTGGCCGACAGCCTGCGCCGGGATCACCTGGGATGTTACGGGAACGAGTGGATCCGCACTCCGCATCTCGACGCATTCGCCGGTGACAGCGCGGTGTTTGAGGACGCGTATCAGTCGTCGCATCCAACCTTACCGAACCGCCAAGATCATTTCATCGGGCGGTATGGGTTCCCGTGGTATGGCTGGGGCCCGCTGCCCCGCGAGCCGAAGGTCCTGAGCGAGTACCTGGACGACGCCGGGTTCGAGACGAGTCTGATCGGCGACACCTACCACATGTTCAAGGAAGGAAACTGGTTCCAGCGGGGCTTCCACTCCTGGCAGTGGATCCGCGGCCAGGAGGGCGACAATCTCGTCAGCGATCCCACGATACCGATCGTCTATCCGGCCGCCATGCACAAGCTCAGGCTCCCGTATCCCGACCGCTACCCTCAGATGGTCCGAAATCGGCACCACCGGCGCGTCGAGAGTGACTGGCTGACGCCTCAACTCTACACGACCGCGATGGACTGGATCGACCAGAACCACTCCGCGGAGCCGTTCATGCTCTGGATCGACGGCTTCGACCCGCACGAGCCGTGGGATCCGCCGGAGCACTACATCGACATGTATGATGCAGCTTACGACTTGCCGGATGACTGCGACTATCCTGATGGCAGGCCGAGCACGTTCCTGAGCGAACGCGAGTTGAAGCGCACTCGCGCGCGATATGCGGCCGAGGTCACGATGGTCGACCGGTGGTTCGGGCGGCTCATGGATCGGCTGAGCGATCTGAACGTGCTCGACGACACGCTGATCGTGTTCACAACAGACCACGGGCACTATCTGAACTACCCGGGCGACGGCGGCCTGATCGGCAAGCCGCTGTCGTACAAGGGCGAGTCATACCCGATGTACCAGAGCCTCGTGAACATCCCACTGGTGGTGAGGCCGCCGGGCGGATGCGAGGGGCGACGGCAGAGGGGCATCGTGCAGCCCCCCGACACGCTGGCGACTATGCTCGAGCACTTCGGTGTCGAGGTCCCGGAAGACACGCACGGGAAGAGCTGGCTGCCGGCCGCGATGGGCGGGGAGTGGGAGGGACGCCCGTTTGCCGTGTCGGCCCAGCGCCGCAACGTGGCGACCGTCAACGACGGTCGGTGGAGCTATTCGTGCTGGCAGGGGAAGCGCCGAGCGGCCCTCTACGACCTGAAAACCGATCCATTGCAGCAGACGGACTTGATAGAAACGGAGAGCGCCGCGGCCGCGGCCTCCCACCAAAGACTCGTGAGTTTCTTGGACGAGATCGGCGCGGCTGACGAAGCGGCGCTATACACCGCGGAAGGCCCCACCGAGTAGCACAGGCAGCATGGCACGTCCTCAGTACTGGCCGAGTTCATCCACCAACTCGTAGGCGAAGAGCACGTCATCAAGCGCGCAGTCGCTGTGGACCGTGTGTCCAGTGCAGAAGATGAGCCCGCCGCCCTGCTTGCACGCCGGCACGATGCGCTCGACATCGGCGCGGATGAGATCGCGGTCGCCCGACGGCAGCGTGGATCGAACGTCCAGCCCGCCGTAGATGGTGACCCGATCGCCAAAGCGCTTCTTCACGCTAACGAGGTCCATCCCCGCGGATTCCTGGAACGGGTGCATGCAGTCAAAGCCCATGTCCGCCAGATCGCCGATGACGTCGTCGAAGTAGCCGCATGAGTGTAGCGACAGATGCGCGCTGCGATCTCGGACGTACTGGGCTTCCTCTGCCATCACCGGCGCCATGCAGTCGCTGAACGTGGTGGGGGAGAACAGCATCCGCTCGTTCTGGCCGAGGTCGTCGGAAATGTGGATCACGTCCGCGCCAAGCGCGAGGCAGTTGTCGATGTAGACCTTCGTCCAGGCAAGCTGCTTGCGGTACAGCTCCTGCATCAGCTCCGGCCGTAGCGCCATTTCCATGAGCTGCGCATCCATGCCGATGTGGCCGTTGGCCGTCTCGAAGCATCCAGGGGTCTGCACGAAGACCGCGCGCCCTTTTCCCTGCTGATGGTGGGCGATGGCTTCCTTGATCGGCTCGTAGATATCGTCGCGGTTGGGACTGGTAGTGGGCGCGTCGAGGGCCTGCTCCAGCGTAAGCGCGCCCTGGGAGAGCCCCTTGGCGCGAGGGTTGCCTGGGTTCTCCCCAAGGGCCGCCGCCATGTCGATGATGCCCGAATTGGCGGGGAACGCCTGGAACATGTCGACATCGAGGTGATCCAGGAAGGCGTCGTACGATCCGAAGCGCTCGACAACACGTGCGGTGGCCTCGCCACCATCGACCCAAATGTAGCGCGGCACCCGGTCTGTCTCGCGATGCTCAAGCGCGGCGATCACTCGTTCGCGTCCGGTCATGTGGTTGTCTCCCAAGCTCGTAGGTCGGATCTCCAGATCCGACGGTCTGCATTAGAGCCATGCGGGACAGACGCGAACGGCGTCGGGGTTGAAACCCCTCCTACATTCGCACCCTCAGCGGCTCGATGATGTAGAGCTTGGAAGTATACTCCGCGTGCTGTCCGCCATCCTCCCTGGTGGGCGTCTCCGTGATGAGGAAACGGCCGTCGCGGTAGTCGACGAGGGTGTGGTGATAGTCGCCCTCGGTCAGGAGTTGGCTGCGCCCGGTATGGATGTTGACGATACCCAACTGCCGCTCCGCAGGATAGCCATCGCCCGTCGGCGTGGAGTACGCCACCCACCGGGAATCGAGCCACTGCTCGGATCCCACTCCCGCCCCCCCAACAAGCCTGCGCCGCCCGGAGCCGTCTGCTCGCTGGACCCACAGGTCAGTGCTGCCCGAAACGCCCTGGTCCGGTTCGCCATCCGGTCGTCCGAAGTACACGTCGTGTCCGTAGTTCGGTGACGGCCTGAACGGGCTGTCGTCGCCGCAGGTAAACCACAGCGTAGGCGCCGCGCCGGCCCGTGAGCCGACTGTCCAGTTGATGGCCGCGAACGGCTCCGCCCCGCCGGCGACGTCGGCGGAGTTCAGAGAGGCAAGGCGGAGTGGATGGCCGGTAGACAGCGGTTGGGCCGAGGCGAAGGTCACCTGTGGGTCTCGGGGCCCTCGCCAGGAGTGAGAGGCATGCCTATACGGCGGACGCCAGCGAGGGTGCCAGCCGCCGCCACCGATGAGGAGCCTTAGCGTCATCATGTCGGCGTAGGTCAGTCGCACCTC